>JAIQFL010000580.1 GCA_020073365.1 Terriglobia bacterium
GCCTGAGGGGCGGCCGAAGTCTGAGCAATGGCGGGCGAACCCGCGAGGGCGGTCGCGAAGAGCCGCCTCGTCCATTCGGTTTTCATGTTCATTTGGATCTCCATTCGAGGCATGGATCTCCGATCATTATAGTAACGTGCTCGATGGTTTGCGAATTCCCGATCCTCTTACCGGGGGCGCGAACCGAACTCGTTCACCAGATCGGTCACCGCGGCCGGCCGCATCCCGGACCGGGGTGCTGGACTTTGACGAATCTCATCACGCCCGGGGCGATCTCCGGCTGGAATCTCTGCACCGGCCCGGTCGTGTAGCCGAGGAAGTACGTCTTCATGTTCCAGGTGTCGATCATGTCTACTCGGAACGTTCCTTCCCCGATGTGGAACTCCGGCACGCGACTGGCGGCCCATCGGACGGGTCCGTCCGGCTTCGGGAGGGGTTGCGATGGCGTGGCGGGCCCGAAGAAGCCTATATTCCAATCGGCTGCCTCCTTGGTCTGGCCAAAATGGAAAAGGCAGTACGACCCTCGTTTGGCCAGCGCGGTGATTAGAGGGTTGCCATTTACGATCAGGTCCGGCGCCGGCTCCATCTCGGTATAGGGCGCCTCGGACATGACTCGCTTTAGAAAGCCGAGCCGCGCCGGCGCTTCTCCTATGAGATCTCCACCGACCGACCACCAGAGTTGATGGCCCGGGTTTACGTATGTCTCTCCGTGGGAGCCGTAGGCTCCCGCCATCGTGATTGCCCAGTGCTCCTCAACAGCCTCGCGAGGGCCTAAGTTGCCCCACGCCATCCCGTTGTTTCCTTCATACCCGTACTCATCCACCAATACGGGTTTCCCGATCTTCCGCGCATCGAGCGCGATGGAGGAGTCGTCCCGCGCGGCCGGGGTTCGCCGCTGCGGCGTAATGTCCTGCAGGATGACATGCGTGATCCAGGGTTGGGAATTGTCATAGAAGGCCACACAGCAGTTGTGTATGCCGCGCAAATGCCCGTAGGGGTCGATCTTGGCCAGGAGTTCGCCCAGATGCCGCCAGTCCTTCTGCGGCGGAAATATGTCGAACTCGTTGGCCAGGGTCCACCAGATGTTCCGGAAAGCGGCGAACCGCGCCACCACGTAGCGCAGGTAGGCGTCGTCGTGGCGTTGATCCAAGCTGGCGAAGCCCCACTTATCGTAGGGATGGAAGAGGATGATGTCCGCTTCAACTCCAAGGGCGGCGAGATCGCGGATTCGTGCTTCGTAGTGGGCGAAGAACTCGGGGTCAAAGCGGTCAAGGTCGAACTTGTCCGGCTGCTGCTGCAGGTACGGGAACCGCGGCGGTTCCACTCGGTTGAACGCCATCCACTTGGGAAAGACAAGGAACCGCACCTTGTTGAATGGGTTGCGCGAAAGCGTGGCTAGCGTGCGGATTTCGAGTTCGGGGTCTCGATTCAGCCAGTTGTACATAGTGGTGCCGAGGGGGAAGTAAGATGCCCCGTCGGCATAGGCGAAATGGCGCTGGTTCTTGACCACAACGGGGCCGTGATTGCCCGGACCGGGATCGACAGCGGCAAAAGATCCGGATTTTCCGTTCAATTCCGGATCGGCCGATACCGTTGTGAAAGACCATGCTCCCGCGGTGTCCGGCATGAAGCGGACCCTCCAGGTGTGATCGCCGTCGTAAAAGCCGTCGACCGTGACCTCTTTTCCCTGCGAGCGGAAGCGGCCCTGAACCGTTACGTCCGTGAAAGGATTGTCATAAGTTTTCCGCGATTGCAGGGTAATCTCCTGGACGCCCCACTGCTCAACGCGTGGGGCGAAAAACGGAGCGTCATCGGAAGCTGCGAAGACGCTGGCGGCGGACAGGCCCGCAATCAGAAGATAGTGAGATTTGAGAACCATTCAGATATACCTCCATACGGAAGAGGCGGCCGGCGCGTTGTCAGACCGCGCGCCGGCGTTCCTATTGGAAAATAAGCGTATATTCCCTGCGTGGCTCCAGACGGACCGTCCAGACGCCGTCGGATTCGGCCGATCTGACTGTCTGGCCTCCGGACTGGATCCTCGCGATTCGCTGGCCATGCGGCGGCCGGATCGCGAACTCGCCTGCGACGCCCGGACGCAGCGTACCCGTAACCGCTTTGCCGCCTTTCCAGGACGAGTCCACTTCCACATTGCCGCGGGCGCGCAGTCCGTGGAAGTGGCCATCCGGCCAGGCGGAAGGCAGCGCCGGCAGAATTGCGATCACGCCGGAATGACTCTGCAAAAGCATTTCGGCGATGCCGGAACAGGCGCCGAAGTTGGCATCTATCTGGAACTGCCGGCCGGCGTTCAGCAGGCTCTCAGCGGCTGTAGAGAGCAGATTGCGGACATGCTGGTACGCCCGGTCGCCGTCTTCGAGCCTGGCCCAAAGGTCCGAGTACCAACCCGAGGACCAACCGCTTCTGCCCCCGCCGTTCTGCACCCGCCGCTCGAGCGAGACGCGCGCGGCTTTGGCCAGTTCGGGCGTGCCGCGCAGGGTGATTTCATCGGACGGATAGAGCGCAAACAAATGTGAGACGTGGCTCATCCCAGGGCTGTTCTCTTCGTAGTCCTCGCTCCATTCCTGCAACTGGCCAAGTTTCCCGATCTTGAGATCCGGGATGCGCTTGAGCGCGCCTTCCAACTGTCCGCGGTAATCGGCGTCGATCCCCAGAACGCGCGCGGCGTCCATCGTGGCGTGGAACAGAGTGTAGATCATCTCGTAATCCATGGTGGCGCCGACCGTCTGCCGGCCTACTGTCCCGTCCGGCAGCCTGTAACTGTTCTCCGGCGAATGGGACGGGTTGGTGACCAGGTGGCCCTTGCCGTCATCAATGAGGAAATCCAGGAGAAACAGCGAGGCCTCTTTCATGACCGGGTAGGCCTCGCGGCTTAGGAAACTACGGTCAAGGCCGTACTGATAGTGTTCCCAGAAATGCAGCGCCATCCAGGCTCCGCCCATCGGCCAGATGCCGCAATAGGCGTAGTCGACGGGCGCGGTATCGCCCCAGGCGTCGATATTGTGATGGAACACGAAACCACGCGCGCCGTACATCTCCTTCGCGGTGCGCCGCCCGCTTTCGAGCGACATCTTAACCAGGTCGAAGAACGGTCCCGTGGTTTCCGGAAGGTTGCCGACCTCGGCCGGCCAGTAGTTCATCTCGACGTTGATGTTGGTGGTGTACTTGCTATCCCATGGCGGCGCCATGAGATCGTTCCAGATGCCCTGCAGGTTGGCCGCCATGGTTCCGGGACGGCTGCTGCCCATCAGCAGGTACCGGCCGAACTGGAAGTACAAAGCGGCGAGGCCCGGGTCGTCCTGGTTCTTCTTGATTCGCGCCAGGCGCTCGTCCGTGGGGAGCGTCTCAAGCGAGGGATCGGTCCCCGGCAGTTCCACGTCGACCCTGCGGAAAAGCTTCTCGTGGTCCGCCACGTGTGCTGCCTTGAGCGTAGCGTAGGGGTTGGCAGCCCGAGCCAGGTATCGAGCGCACGCCGCGGCCGGATCGCCGCCGCGATAATCCGTTGCCGCGACAACCAACAGGGTTACTGCGTTGGCATTGGAGACGACCAGATCGGTCCCGGACACCGCCACCTTGCCGCCTTCGTTGATGGCGCGCAACACCCCGCGAAACTTTACCCCGGTCGGCTCCAGTTGGTCCGTTTCCTTTTTGCGGGCCGCGGGACTCTGGTTCGCGGAGATCCAGAAATTTGTGTGGGCGATCGCTTCGCCCGTCAGGATGACGCGGTCGGGCGCGGCGACGGTGACCTCAGCGTCCTGCGAACGCGCGAGCGTGGCGCGGAACGAGACTTGGCCTGGCTTATCGCACGAAATTCGCACTACCACAGCCTGGTCCGGCGCGGAAGAAAACATCTCGCGAGTGAAGGTCGCGTTGCCCACGCGATAAGTGACTCGCGCTATGCCGGTAGCGAGGTTCAGTTCCCGGCGGTAGCCGGTGGCGTTGTCGTGGCCTGTGAACTCGATGTTCAGGTCCCCCAAAGGCTGGTACGGAGGTTGGCGGTTGGGGATGCCCATCATCTTCTCGTCCTCCAGCGCCTCCACCGCGCGGACCTTGCCTTCGAACAGCAGGCGACGCACCTCCGGCAGGGCCTTGAGCGCCTCCGGATTTACGCGGTCGCGTTTCCTGCCGTTCCAGATGGTGTCTTCGTTCAGTTGGACGTGCTCCCTGGCGATGCCGCCAAAAACCATGCCGCCCAATCTTCCGCTGCCCACGGGTAGGGCGTCGCCCCAGCGTTGGGCTGGGTGCTGGTACCAGAGCACCGGGTCCGCGGCGAGCAGCGGCGCGCCAGCCACCATGCAAAAGAGAAGCGAACGAGTCAAGGTTCTTCCCATAAAGTCCTCTCTGATAATAACTACATGGCCCGGCACGATTCCGACCGGCGGGTAGTTGGGTGCTCTCTACCGCGCCGGAGTCAGGCGGATCTCGCAGCCGCCTTTTAGGCGGCTCTTCGTATGTTGAACAGGCCGGCTGAAAACCGATTGGCCGCCCCATATTGCCGGCCCGATCATCTTCAGGATTTCGGAGGCGGACCAGGTGGCGGGAACGGCTTCCAGGAATTCCGTCTCCTTTGCCCTTCGTAAGCAGCGGGGTGATTCGCGACATCTGAAGCGCGTTCTCAAATACGACGAAAATCGCAGCCTGGTGCGCGCGGGTACCTGGCGTCTGGCGCTCCCAAGAAGTACTCGAACACTGACAAAACCAGCTAAAATCGGGTAACTCGGTCCCTAATTGACTGCGATCGCGCCGCAAATGTTCTAGTGCGATTGCATCGATGAGGAAGCACATATGAATCGCAGAGGCTTTATAAAGAAAAGTGCCATCGCCGTCGGGTTGGCGGGTTCCGTGGAGACGCCGCCGACGTTGGCGCAAAGCGACGGTCGTTCCCAACAGGCAACCGGCGCCCCGCCGGCCGACAACCGTTCCGCCGATTATCTTCGCCGCGTGCGGCGGGATGAGCTCCTGCCTAAGCCGCCGGCAATCCGGGATGCGAGCGGGACGGAAGTGAGAGTCTCGCCCATGCCGCTGGCGGAACGGGTCCAGCGCAAGATCGTGCCGCGGCGAGGGTTTTGCAGCATCTCGCCCGCCCGCGATGCGCTTCTCCTCTCAGGCAATGGGGCGATGAGTATCGATACGGCGTGCGACACCTACTCGGAGCAGATAACCTTCCGCCACGAAAG
>JAIQFL010000134.1 GCA_020073365.1 Terriglobia bacterium
GAATCTTCCGCAGCGACCAGCCAAGCCGCCCCAAAGCGATAACTTGCTGTTTCTTTTCCTCGTTCAAGACATTGCTCACATCGACCGAGGGTACCTGCCCTCGTGTCGAAATCAACGTCCTGAATGATGGTTATCGTTGGCCGGTTTTGAAGTGACCCTCTATGGCCGGTTTTGGGTGACCCCCGAGGTCTCGACTCTGCTAACACCGAACACTCTTTTCCCCGAAATCCCTCGAACGTTGTTCTTACTTAAGTCCCCCCGCCAGGAGATCCAAAATGCAGGAACTTCGCGATTACATGCGCGACATCGAGTCCACCCTTCTCCAGCTATTTTCTTTGATGTTGATTATCGAGCTGATGGTGGCGATTATGGTTCACACTGTCAGAGAGCATTGGCTGAAGCGAAAGAGAGACAACCACCCAAAGGCCCCAAGTACCTAATGTTCTGGGACTGGGGGCACCCCTATAACGCGACCGCAAACCGGGGACGGCTCTCCGTAGCCATTTCTATACGTGGCAACGGCGTAACCCCTCGCCTTGGTCTTAGACCGCTTCCGTCTCGTGGGCGCACCGCGCCCGGATCGATACAGCTAGCGACCTCAGATTGGGCAACTCAAGCGAGCAGTGGACACACTCCCGAAGGTGCGCCTCCACCATAATTCTCTCGCCTACGGTCAGATCACCGGTCACATATAGAGGAAGCGATGAGCCGATGCACAGGTCCGTGCATTCGTCTTCTGAGACCAGGAAAAGGACCTCCTCTTCCCGTGAATCGTTGAAATATTTCACCGCTGATTGCCTCATTTGATCATCACCTGCGCTTTCGTCCATCGGACTTGGCCCACTACAGCTCGTTTCGAGTGCACAGGGCGGCAGGGTCCGGCATCTTACAGCGCCGGTGCGCTGTGTTTTACCGGGTCCATGCTCTCTCCAAGCATTCATATTTGTTTTTGTTGACGGAAACTATACCACGATGAAGCGTTGCTGGCATTGCATGGTGCCCCTGTGTCGGCGTAGATCATCGTGATATCTCTCTCCAAAAAAAAATAGCTCCGCCCCAGCTTTGCAGGCTGAGGCGGTCAAACCCGATCAATGCCGTGTGCTCAACACACGGATTGGCCGGTTTTCAATTTGAACTTCGCACGAACGGCTTCGAACACCAGGCGCAGTTGATAGCGAACTTGATCTTCACTCAGGTTGAGGTGTTCGGCGATGGTACGGAATTTCATGTCACTCCCAAACCTCATCGTCAATATGCGGCTTTGGGTGTCGTCGGCGACATCGAACGCCGCTCGCCACATGGTCCGCGCATCGAGCCAAACTGCGTCGAATGCTCTTTTGGCCGTGCAATCCTCAAGATGTTCGTAGTCCTGTATGGCCTCCTCTCTTAGGTTTCTTTTGATGACGCATCGCCCAACGTTCTTACGCACCACGTTGTGATACGCATGGGCCAGTATTACGCGTAACCAACGTTCCACTGGGCTGTCAAAACGAAAGCTCGGCAATCCCTTGATGACGCCAAGGCTGAACTCCGCGAGGAGCTCGTGGCGATCGAAAGCGGGATGATTATACGTCCGAATTTGATCATCGAGGACCTGGAATACCTCCACAAAAAACTCCTCGCGCAACGTACAGGTGGTCTGCATCAAGCCAGCTGCTTGAAGTTGTCTCGCGAGGGCATCAAGCTGCTGCTGCCGCCCTGAGCTCTGCGTATCGTCGGATGACTCGACGGGCCGCAAAGGCTCGTCATCTGACGTCATGGGAGAAACCTCTATTCCTTTTGACGCCGGTACGGGAAAAAACGGGAAAAGTATCGTTACAGCGCTCATCCACCTGGCCGGGCGGTGAATTCAAAATTTGGGGAAAGCTACTCAACCGCTTGGTCGTTGCTAAATATTCCCTGCCGCAACTGGCGGCGGGGAGAACCGCAATGACCATCAAGTGCCTCCTCCACAACGCACGATATGTCCTCTTATCGTGTATTGAGGTGCGGACTCCATCGATTACTGGCGGAGGAAATTTCCCAAAGCCAGCCTGTTCCGTAAGATCTATCTGGCACAACCGTGCCATATCCATAACCACGTGTGTTATGCTGCTTCCGAGGCTATGCCGAAGCTGCCGTTATGGTATTTGCGCGTTCCCGAAATTCTGGGACGGTTGCGGGCGCCCGGCACTCCTCCTTTCTTAGACAGACCCGCCATGGAAAATCTCTTCCTGGTCCGCCGCCGCCAGGCCATCCGCCTGCTCGGCGCAGCCAACGGTTATCAGGTGGGAAAGACCTTTCTGGTCGAGCGGCAGTCGTTGATCGATTTTCTCGAAGGACTGGAGCACTCGGGGGCAGCACCCGAGGCCCGCGCCCGTAAACGCCGGGTCGCAAACGCCTTGAATGAGGCGGCCACGTTGGCAGCCGCGCAGCAGGTCCAGGTGCATGCCAATCCGGACGTGTTCCGCCGCCGGCCGGCGGATCTCCCGGCCGCCATCGAACTGGTCAGCCCCGGCAAACTGCAGATCTCCTACCGCGGCGCCGAGGATTTACTGGCTCAGATTGTCGAACTCGCCGCTGCGGCCGCCAATGACTTTCCTACGTTCCGCAAGCGGTATGAGGGACGGAAATGATCGCGCCTCCGGAGATTTCCCTGCCCCAATTCGCAGGTCCCCTCGATCTGCTGCTCACGCTGGTGAGGAAAAACGAGGTGGAGATCACGGATATCCCGATCGCCGAAATTACCCGGCAGTACCTCGACTATCTCCACCAGGCCGAAGAACTCAATCTGGACCTCGGCTCGGAGTTCGTATACATGGCGGCCCTCCTCATCCAGATCAAGTCCCGTTGCCTGCTGGCGAGCGATCCGGAAATTGCCGCTCGCGAAGAAGATCCCCGACAGGAACTTGTGCGCCAACTGCTCCACCATGAACAGGTGCGCCAAGGGGCGGAATTCCTCCAACAGAAGCTCGAGATCGCCCAGGCCGCCTGGTCCCGATCTTCGATGGCGGAGTTTGGGGGGGCGGCCGCGGAAGAATTGCCGGAACCGGCTGGCGCGTTGAGCCTCTTACAGGTTCTGCGGATGGCTCAGCAAGCCCTGGCGACCGCTCGCGCGTATGAACTGGTCACTCCGGCCGACTCCATCAGCGTCGAAGAAATGATGGGTTGGCTGGAAGAACGAATCGGCGCGAACCAGGGGCCCATGGAAGCGGGGGCGTTGCTGGCCGAGCAGCCTGACGCTGCGCATCGAATGGCGTTATTTCTGGCCATGCTGGAGATGAGCAAAGCAGCTCGGATTTGGCTGGAACAGGATCAATGCTTCGGGCCGATCGCCATTGTGGGAAAGCACCCGACGGTTAGTATGGCACACCTGTGCCCTAACGTTAAGGACGATCGGGGCTCTCGATTTAGCTAGGAAGTCTCATAATACCAGTAGTTTAAGGATCTTGCAAGGACATTCTGGTGAAAAGTCCTGTGGCCTATATGGATGCACAGGTGTTTTGTCGGGATGTTGCTTTCCCTTTTGTTTTCTGATGACGGGTGGGTCATTGACCCATGGGTGAATGACCCACGGGCTGTTCACCCAAGAGAAGCCGATTGACAACCTCCACAGGAACGAATCGAACGGCTCGTGTGCGGACCACCCACAACAGGTTGGCCGTCCTGCGGCGTTCGAGAATCTGCCTATGGTTGAAGATCCGGTAGCGTGTAGATATGGCCCGCCGGTAATCGGGCGGCCGCACGATCTCTAGCGCAAGTTTCGATTTCAACGAGGTCAGGAGCCGCTTTACGTTCTTGTGGTCTGTATTGAGAATGGTCCGCAGTTGTGAAAGCGCGAGATCGACCACCTGGGAACCGTCGGTATCGGTTTGGCCATGGCGCCGGGCATGCGCCCAGAGGGCGTGATATGCAATCTCTTCGCTGCTGGTGTGTCCGTCTTGAACTGTTCGGCAATACCGCAGTGGCCGCTTACCGCGGCCCTCGACGTCCATACAGGGAATTGCCGCCGGTTCTGAATGGGAACGACTCGAATGTGGTGGATCCGGGGGTGATTGACCCACGGGTGATTGACCCATGGGTGGTTGACCCATGGGCAATTCACGTTTCAGGAAAGATGCGGTGTCCGTTCCTGCCGCAAGCCCCATGTGGGTTGATTCCAAAGGTCCGTTCCGGTTGTCCGAGACGGAGTCTACACGCTCCAGGAGTCCAGCTTGCGGATTTGCCTCTGATGTAACGTCTCCAGGCGATCCACCCATGGGTGATTCGCCCATGGGTGATTGACGGTCTGCCTCTCTCCGTAAGGCCAGGTGCCGCAGTTTTTCTTCAGGTGTGACCTCTAAAAAAGAGAGCATCCCCCGGAAACCCGGATCCTGTTCGATTTCGTCCAGGTCTAGCGGTGCAGGGGCAGGTTTAGATGGTCTCCGCCGCGAGCTGGTTGGCATCGGACGCCTCTCCGAGCTTCTTACGCAGGATTTGCGCAAGGGCTCTATAATCCTCAAGTGCCCGGGATTTGGGATCGTAATCTTGCAGGAATTGCCTGTGCCGCCCAGCCTTTACCACGCTGCTATCGGTCCGAATGAGCGGAAACACGGGAACGTTGTGACGGTTTGCAATCCCGTCTAGGGCCTCCATGATGGTGGTGGTCATCTGCATCCGCCGATCGACCATGACCGGGAGGGTGCCAATGGTCTGGACAACCTTCTTGTCCTTGTGGAAGAAATGGTTGAGGCTGTCCGCCGAGTTGATTGAGGCCAGGGCGCCCTGGATGCTCAGCATCTCCATACCGACAGGCACGACCACATCCCGTGTGTACATCATGGCGCAGGCCTGGAACAATCCGATGGAAGGCGCTACATCGATGAGTACCACGTCGTAGCCGGTCTCATTTTGGCCGAAGGCATGGATAAAGGCATGCTCCCGCGCCATTTGAGTCGAGATGATGTCTTCGGCGCGGTTGGTATCCCGGCTGGAGGCGAGCAAATCGATGTTGTCGTGAATCCTGGTGAGGCATTCTTTGAAGGCGTAGCCGTTCACCAGAAAATCAAAGAGGAATTGCGAGGGCTTCGCGCCAATCAAGGAGTGAACCGAGGCCTGCGGGTCGGTGTCAATGAGCAGCACTTTCAAGCCCTCATCCGCCCAACATCTGGCTAATGTGACGGCAGTCGTAGTCTTAGCGACCCCGCCCCGCTGATTTGAGATGGTGAGGCGGATCAAGAGGCTCTCCTTTGACGGTCCACTTCCAACTGCTCCCGAGCCGTTTCAATATCCGCAGGCCGCCACCAACGTCGACGCGTGCCAGGCACTGCGGCCGGTGGTGAAATTGTGCCGTCCTTCAGCCTTCTAAACAAGGTCATTCGTGAGATATGAAGCTGCTTCGCCGCAATGTCGTCGGGAAGTGCATTCACCAGTCTTGGTACAACGCGAGGCGCTTTTCTAGGCATATCTCCAGGTCAACACATGGTATAAAACTTTGACGCATATTGCAAGCCATCCAACGAGGGGCATTTTTTGTATCATCTATCGAATCTATAGTGAATGACCCGTGGGCAATTGACCCATGGGTGGTTTACCTGAAATGCGCCCATTTTCCTTTAATCGGTGTAGTTGCGTGGAAGATTCCGCCACATCGTTTCGGCGACGGTGTAGTTCCGTGGAAACCGGTGTAGTTCCGTGGAAATCGGTGTAGTTCCGTGGAAAACTGGGCCGTGCTCTGGATGGCGGCTCGCCGATTGAGTGTAGTTCCGTGGAAGTTCCTGCCTATGCCTTCGGTGAACTGTCCGGAAACCCTCCGGGCCGTTTCCCAGATAGATATACGGCTCAGCCTCTTTGTTCTGGTGTAGCGGCGTGGAAATGTAGTGTAGCTCACTGGAAATTTGGTGTAGGCGCGAGGAAATTTAGTGTAGGTCCGTGGAAGCGGGAGTGTAGGCCCGTGGAAGCCTAAGTGTAGGTCCGTGGCAGAAACGGTGTAGTTCCGTGGAACAGATCAGGAGTTAACTATCTTGTAATCAATCACTTCGCAAAAGCCATAGGTTTTTACACTTGTCTCATAGTATATTTCACAGCAACAACACGACGACTAGACCGGACCCATAACGATGCCGGAGCCACGACACGACACACAGACCATCCTGCCTGTTGTTATTGAAGAGGTCGACCTCGTTCGCGTGGAGAAAAGCCTCCATTCCCTGGGGTTCTTCGCATCCACGGCCAACCGCGAAATCTCGCGAACCATTGTCCAGATCTTACGGCGTCCGGATGGTCAAAGAATCCAGGCGAAAGCGGTCATCGAAGGCATTCCCAGTCTGGGTCTTCCAACCACTGCCGATCGTGACAAATACATGGCCTTCATGAAGTTCGCCCTGGATCAGAGAGAACTCCAGGGCCAATTGACAAACCCGATACGGTTCAGTGGCGCCGAAATGATCAAGCTCCTGCGCTTGCGAAAAGGCGGCTTCCACTACGACGAGATCAACGATTGGTGCAAACGCATGGTTGCCACGACAATCATGTCCGAGGCCTCGATCTTCATGGCCGACCGGCGCCAATATGCCACCGACACATTCCACGTCTTTGACCGCGTGGTGCTTGTGGGTGAGGAACTGAACGACGGAACGCGGTCCGAGTTTTACCAGGTTGATCTGTCCCAGTGGCAGCTCACCAATCTCAATCAAGGGTACTTGTTGCCCCTCGACTTTAACGCCTACCTGAAACTGAAACGGGACATCGCGAAGGCGCTATTCGGACACCTCAGCGTGTGGTTTTACGCCAGCCGTGGACAATCGGTCGAAAAGAAGTACCCCGACCTCTGCCAACTCCTCAACGTTCGCGCATACCCACATCTCTCCAAAGCACGGGAAGTCCTGGAACCATCCCTTGAGGAGCTGACGGAGATCGGATATCTCTCCAGTTGGGAGATGATCCGAACATCACGTGGGGCGGATTTCAAACTCATGCTTTCTCCTGGAAAGCGGCTTCTGTCCCTGCCCAATTTTTCAAGTGTTGTGAACCCGGAAGCGCGAGCTGCTCTGGAAGCCCGGCTGCCAGGCTGGGTTGGCGAACTGGTGGAAAAAGGTGTAGCTGAGCGGAAGGCGAGGCAACTGGCGCTCGACATTCCCGACGAACAAGCCGTGTCCGATCAGATCGAATACGCGGAGTACCTCATCCAGCAAGATCGCCGAGGTCGAGTGAAGATCTCGAATCCGGCGGGCTTTTTCATTTGGGCCATCGAGAACAACCTCTGCGTGCCAGTCGAGTTTGAGACTTCCAGGAAGAGACGTCTGCGGGAGGCACAACAGCAAGCTGATGGAGAACACCGTTCCAGGGCAATGCAACTGGAAAACCAGTACGAGGAGTTCTGTCAGGAACAGATTCGGAAGGAGCTCGAATCCCAGTACCCCGCCGACCGTCTGGAAAGCGCACTGCGCGACCAGATGAAAGCGATCAAACGCGAGCAGCCCGAATGGTTCGGGCGGATTCCTGAGGTTACGCGGCGGGAAGTCGCGCTTGGCCGCCTCAAATCAGCGATCCGCGACAACCTCAGTCTGCCGAGTTTCGAACACTGGACCAAACAGAATCTGCAACAGCAGCTTTTCTGAGGCCCCTTTCCGCCGAATGCGCCTCTTCCACTAATCTACACTCCCGGCTGCCAAAGCGGGTGTAGACGCGTGGAAAGAACTCCCTGGGCCGCGAAGGGCAAGGGAAAGCACGGCGGCGCACGGATCTTTGGAGCGGACCTGATCGAGGGAATGAAGCTGGTACTGGCGCACCAGCGCGGCAAAATCGAACTGGAACAGGCCTGGTCATGTCACAGCCGCGCTGGGGGCCGGTTTGGGAGTGGCGGCTGCCGCTTCGTTTCACCAGTTTCGCCCGCGTGATAATGTTGAACTTGTTGAACTGTAAATGACTCTCTTTCTCGACCGGGACGGCATCATCAATCGCAAGCGTCCGGAAGGCGACTATGTAAAGTCCTGGGAGGAGTTCGAGTTTCTCCCAGGCGCTCTGCTTGGCTTACGCAGAATGGCGGCCAGCGGGGCTCGCATGATTTGCGTTACCAATCAGCGTGGGGTGGCTCGCGGCAGAATGACCGAGGACGCTCTGATGGACATTCACCGCCGGATGCTGGGTGTGGTGCAAGAAGCCGGCGGCCGGATCGATGCCGTCTACTATTGTCCGCACGAAGCAGGCCAATGCGACTGCCGCAAACCTCTAACCGGGCTGTTTCAACGCGCCCGGATGGACTTCCCGGATATCGTCTTTGCCGATTCGCTGGTTGTGGGCGACACGATTTCGGATATGGCGGCAGCCTCGCGGCTCGGATGCGGCTCCGCGTTGGTCGCTATGCCTGAAATCGCTGCCGCGATTTGCGAAACGGCGGCGGGGCAGGGAATTCGCGTGGATTTCCGTGTGCAATCTCTACTCGAACTTGCGGAACTGCTGCCTGCCTGGAGGTTTCGGACCTCCAAACAGGAGCGGACCTAAGCGAACCCTCAGGTACCGGCGCAAACAAGACAATCAGCACTGCCGCGGCGCGCTGTGGCCGGGCACGAATCGGCGCGCCACCAGGCTCTAATAACCGGTGCGACGACGAGATTGCGCCCGAGATTCCGAGCAAAGCGGCCGGCGATGCTGGTCACTGACGCCAAAATCGCCAAAGCTGCACTGCCGCCCGAGCATTGCAGCAGAACGTCGGATTAATGGCAGATCTTCCGCCCGCCACAGCGCGGACAGCACCAGCGGTCAAGCCAGCGGAGCCGATCAGATACCGGCAAGTTTCATGCGGCTCCAGTACTTCTAGAACCACCCCTTTGAGTACTATAAAACGTCGGCTGTCTTTTGAAGGCTACATACCTCGCGAGTGACTGTCTTTGGGACGCGCATACTAACCTTAGGCCTATCAGGGAGTCAACCTTTTTCAAGATTGGATACCAAACGAATGTCCTGTTACAATCCGGGCACAGGTAAAGCATAAGTACTTATTTGTAGATTAGCGCGTACAAATGAGAAGCCGCTCAAGTATACGCTGGATTGCGACGCTCTTCGCAGTCTTGGTTATGGCCCACGCATCTTTTGGGCAGACGGGCTCTTTGGGCTTGTCCTCAGGAACGCCGAACGCAAACGGCACGATATCCCTAAGCCTGACTCTAACGTCGCCGGCCGGCAATGAGCCCGCAGCCCTGCAGTGGACATTGACATACCCCCCCAGTAATATCGTCTCGATTTCCGAGGCGGCTGGACCAGCAGCTACTAACGCCGGCAAAACGCTGAGTTGCGCATCCGGTTCCGGGACCTACACCTGCCTGGCTTCCGGCATGAACGCCAACATAATATCGAACGGTACGCTCGCTGTCGTGAATCTAACGATGGCATCAGGTGTTACCAGCACAACTATCGGAGTTAGTAACACCCTGGCATCTTCGGCTTCGGGTAGCGTTATCACTCTTTCGCCGACTGGCGGCGTTGTTACGGGGGGGGGGCCTCCGGCGAGGGTCCTTACTTCTCTGGCCTGTCTCCCGACAAGCCTGGCCGCTTCAGCAAGCGCGAGCTGTACGGTAACATTGAGCGGGGCAGCCCCGGTTGGCGGCACCGCTGTGATTATTTCCAGCAGCAATCCCCTGCTGACCGTGCCTCCATCGGTCACCGTGGCCGCGGCAGCCACCACGGGCACGTTCACTGCAACCGCCGGCACGATCCCGAGCGATCAGAACGCTATCGTCACGGCTACATTGAACGGCCTCTCTCAAACCACTACCGTGAGTCTGGTTTCCGCGGTATTGGTATCCTCGGTGGCCTGCAACCCAACCAGCCTGGGGCCAAACGCCTCCAGCACATGCACTGTCAGCTTAACCAAGGTGGCGCCGGCCGGCGGCGCGCCTGTCACACTCAGAAATACTAATACAGTGCTGACGGTGCCGGCTTCGGTAACGGTGGCCGCGGGTTCAACGTCGGCTACGTTCAACGCTACGACGGCGAGCATCGCCAGCGATCAGAGTGCGACCGTTACTGGCACCTACAACAGTAGCTCGGGGAGCGCCACCATTAGCCTTGTCGCGCCCGTACTGGTCTCCTCGCTGGCATGCAACCCCACGAGCCTGGGGCCGATTTCCTCGAGCACCTGCACGGTCGCCCTGACTAAGGCGGCGCCCAGCGGCGGGGCACTGGTCACGCTCTCGAACACCAACATTGTGTTGACGGTGCCCGCTTCGGTGACAGTTGCCGCGGGTGCAACTTCGGCTACGTTTAACGTGACGACGGTGACCATCCTCAGCGATCAGAACGCCACTATCACCGCCACGTACAACGGGAGCTCCCAGAGCGTAACGATCGGCCTGGCATCCTCCGTGCAGATCTCCTCGCTAGCGTGCCCCGCTAATTTGGGACCGAACGCATCGGGCGCCTGCACCGTCACGTTGACAAAAGCAGCGCCCACTGGTGGGGCGGCGGTCACACTCACGAATACCAACACAGTCCTGACGGTGCCGGCCTCGGTCACTGTTGCGGCGGGCTTAACCTCGGCTACGTTCAACGCGACGACGGCGGGCATCGCCAGCGATCAGAGCGCCACCGTCACAGCCACATACAACAGCAGTTCAGCCAACGCTACCGTCAGCCTGGTAGCCCCAGTGCTGGTCTCCTCGCTGGCCTGCAACCCCACTACTTTGGGGCCCAATGCCTCCAGCACTTGCACCATCACCTTGAGCAAAGCTGCGCCCGCGGGCGGTACTACCGTCTCGCTGTCCAACAATAACGCCACGCTCACCACCCCAACTTCGGCCAGCGTTTCCGCAGGATCCACTTCGACGACATTCAACGCCACGACCGGCGGTTTTACCAGCAATCAGACGGCTACCGTCACCGCCACGTTGAACGGCATTTCGCAGAACGTCACCTTCAATCTGGCGGTTGGCTTGGCGGTTTCGTCCGTGGCCTGTAATCCCACCAGTTTAACCTCGAGCGCAATCAGCTCGTGCACCATCACCTTGAATGGACCCGTCCCCTCTGGCTGGAGCGTGATTACGCTGGTGAGCAATAGCCCGAGTTTGACCGTCCCGTCGTCAATGATTATCACCGCCGGATCGGCGACGGGGATCTTCAATGCCACTGCGGGCACCATCACCAGTAATGCGACAGCCACCGTTACAGCGACCCTGAATGGCATCTCCCGAAGCGCCACGCTAAATCTTACGGCTCCCTCGGCCCTCTCCTCCCTGGCGTGCAATCCTACCAGTCTGGGACCCAATGGTTCCAGCGCTTGTACCGTCACCCTGACTCAGGCTGCGCCCACTGGCGGTACCACTGTTTCGCTCTCCGACAATAACGCGGTGCTCACGGCTCCAACCGCGGTCACGGTTGCCGCCGGCGCGACCACAGCCACATTCAACGCTACTACCGGGGCTATTCCCAGCGATCAGAGCGCCACGCTAACCGCCACGCTGAACGGCGTTTCGCAGAACGTCACCATCAGCCTGGTGGCCTCCATGAGCATTTCCTCGCTGGCCTGCAATCCGACGAGCCTGGGGCCGAATGCCAGCAGCGCCTGCACCGTTACGCTTACCAAGGCTGCGCCCACGGGCGGCACCGCCGTTTCGTTGTCCAATTGGACTCCGGTCAGCTTGGTCCACGTGACACCTTGCGGCGCCGGCGCTTTTCCCGCTACCGCGTGCACAATTCCGGCGACGGCAGCCGGTAACCTGATCGTTGTGGGCTGGTCCTCAAGATCGGGTACCAGTCCCATAATCAGCAGCCTGACGGACAATGCCGGAAATGCCTACGTCGAGGCCGGAAATGCAAGGGCGGTCGCGGCAACCGGGATGGTCGACATCTGGTACGCCAGGAATAGCAAGGCAGGCGCGACCATTCTGACGATCACCCCGAATCCAACCGGGACTATCGGTGAAGCGGTGATCTGGGAGTTTTCCCATGCCGATGCCGTATCGCCTTTGGATCAAACTGCGGTTTTGAACAGCCAACCGTCGACGGCGACGCCTTCCGGGGCTACAGTCGTCACGGCCGTGCCTGGCGAGGTGGTTGTCTCTGTGGTGGTTCCGGGGTCTACGCCGACCGGACTACACGCAGGAAACCCCTTCACCAACGATCTTCTTTTTTCCGGAGCCGGCTGGGCGCATCTTTTCACCTCGTCTGTCGGCAGCTATGCGGCGCAGTGGGATGCCACACTCGGCAGCTACGCCAGCAGCACGGTCTCCTTCAAGGCTGCCAGCAACGTCACACTCACCACCCCGGCCGGGGTAACGGTGGCCGCCGGATCCACTTCAGCTACGTTTAACGCAGCGAGCGGGACCATCCCGAGCGATCAGAGCGCCACCGTCATGGCCACGTTGAATGGCGCCTCCCAGAACGTCGCAATCGGCCTGGTGGCTCCCGTGGTCCTCTCGTCGCTGGCATGCAATCCTACCACCCTGGGCGCCGGAGCTTCCAGCACGTGCACCGTCACGCTTACCAAGGCTGCGCCGGCTGGCGGTATCACGGTTTCGGTGTCCAACAACAACGCCGCGCTTACAAGTCCGACTTCCGTCACGGTGGCTGCTGGATCCCTTGCAGGGGTGTTTAACGTCACGACCGGAGCGATTCCAAGCGACCAGAGCGTCACCGTTACGGCTACTTGGAACGGTGTCTCCCAGAGCGCCACGATTGGTTTGGTTGCATCCGTGGCTCTGTCATCCCTAGCCTGCAATCCCACGAGCTTGCATTCCAACGCCTCCAGCACGTGCACCGTTACCCTGACGAAGGCGGCCTCCGCCGGCGGCGCCGTGGTCGCACTGTCCAGCAACAATGCGCTCCTCCCGGCGCCAGCTTCGGTCACGGTGGCCGTAGGAGCGACCAGCGCCACGTTCACCGTCACCGCCGGTACGATTGCCACCGATCAGACCGCTACGGTCACCGCTACCTTGAGCGGCCTGTCTAAACCTGCAACTCTGAACCTGGTTGCTCCGGTATTGGTTTCGGCGCTGGGCTGCAATCCCACGAGCTTGGGCTCGGGTGCAGGCACAACGTGCACGGTGACGCTTTCCAAGGGGGCTCCCGCTGGCGGCGCTGTGGTCGCGCTGTCCAGCAACAATGTGCTCCTCCCGGTGCCAACTTCGGTCACCGTGGCTGTAGGAGCAACTACGGCCACATTCACCGCTACTGCGGGGACGATCGGCAGCGATCAGGCCGCCACCCTGACAGCCACGTTGAACAGCCAATCCCAGAGTGCGACCATCAACCTGGTTACGGCGGTATTGGTTTCGGCGTTGGGCTGCAATCCCACCAG
The DNA here is from genome assembly GCA_020073365.1 of Terriglobia bacterium. GTDB lineage: Bacteria > Acidobacteriota > Terriglobia > Bryobacterales > Bryobacteraceae > JAIQFL01. The sequence goes on from JAIQFL010000134.1 coordinate 13,250, forward strand.
CTTGGGCTCGGGTGCAGGCACAACGTGTACGGTGACGCTTTCCAAGGCGGCTCCCGCTGGCGGCGCTGTGGTCGCACTGTCCAGCAACAATGCGCTCCTCCCGACGCCAGCTTCGGTCACCGTGGCCGTGGGAGCAACCACGGGCGCATTCACCACCACCGCCGGCACGATCGGCAGCGATCAGACCGCCACCCTGACAGCCACGTTGAACAGTCAAGCTAAAAGCGCCACCATCAACCTGGTTGCCGCGGCGGTGGTTTCGGCGCTGGGCTGCAATCCCACCAGCTTGGGCTCTGGTGCAGGCACAACGTGCACGGTGACGCTTTCCAAGGCGGCTCCCGCTGGCGGCGCCGTGGTCGCGCTGTCCAGCAACAATGCGCTCCTTACGACGCCACCTTCGGTCACCGTGCTCGCGGGCTCGATCACTGCCACGTTCACCGCGACCACTGGTACTATTACTCTGAGCCAGACCGGCTCAGTGACCGCCAGTTATAACGGCTCCTCTCAGTCCGCTTCGATTTCCCTGGTCGCTGCAGTGCAGGTGACGTCCTTGATTTGTAATCCAAGCAGCTTGCCGTCGTCCGCGATAACTGCTTGCACCGTAACGCTGTCGCAAACGGCCGCCGCCAACACCTTGGTCTCGCTTAGCTCAAACTCGCCGCTCATTACCGTCCCGGCCAGCGTTACCATCCTGGCTGGAAGCAGCAGTGCCGGGTTTAATGCAACAACCGGCACGATCATCACTGACACCTCGGGGGTGATCACCGCCACTCTTGGTGGAACGTCTCAAAATGTCGTCTTAACACTGCTGTCCCCGCCGACGCTAGCGTCGATCACCTGCAGTCCAACTGCATTGCCACTCGGCGGCAGCAGCACCTGCACCGTGAGCCTTTCGAGAGCCGCCGGCGCTGTCACGGTCGTTGGTCTCTCGACGAGCGATTTTGCTTTAAGCACGCCGTCTAGCGCCACTGTGCCGCCAGGGTCGGCCGCGGTGGCCTTCCTGGTCAGTGCGCAAGGCACGCCCAACGGGTGGATCATTCTGACGGCCACATTGAACGGAGTGAGCAAGAGCGTAATCTTAACCATTTCAGCCATCACCCCCGGTTCCCAACTGTCGGCAGGACCGGTTCGGCCGAGTTCCATTTCCTGTACACCAAAGACGCTGCCGGCTGGAGAAAGTGGGCTTTGTCAAATCGCTCTGGATGGCGTGGTGGATTCCAGTACCGCTGAGCTGCAGCTATCCAGCTCAAGTGATTCCATCAAACTGCCGGCTACGATTACGACGCGCCCCGGCCAGTCGAGTGTGCAATTCCAGATTGATGCGGCCCTCGCTCCGGCAGACCGATCGGCCGTAATTACAGCCAAGCTGGGGGCGGAGGTTGCTCAAGAAACAGTGACGATCGGTGTGGGGCGCCGCTCGCGCTTGAGCACTCCCCGTCGAAGGCTTGTGAAGTACGGAACCGAAGTTCGTTTCTCCGTATTCAGCTCGGATCCGGGCGCCAGCTTGTCAGTCACGTCCCTGCCGCCCGGTGCGTCGTTTGATGCCACTTCCGGCACTTTCGACTGGATACCGACGGGGGCTCAGGAGGGCACTTACGAGGTAACCTTTAATGCACTCAGTCCTACAGGTGAGGTGATAACCGAGATTGTAGATCTGGAGGTTGATGCCGGCGCGCCAGCTATAACCAGGGTTATCAATGCCGCGAGCCATTCGCAGGAGGCCGCGTGCAGCCCGGGAGCGATCGGCCGCCTTGAGGGAAGATGGCTGAGCAAGGAAGCAGCAGCTTCAGACGCCTCCGGAAGCTCATTGCGGTTGTCCGGTACCGCGGTGATAGTGAACGGGGACGCCGTACCGATCCTGTACGCTTCTGCCACGCGCGTCGACTTCCTGTGTCCGGCTTCGGTCCCGGGCAGCCAACTCCAGATTCTTGTCGATACAGCCGGCGGGCGCTCTCAAGCGGTCCAAGCCACGGCACGCGAACTGGCACCGGGTATCTTCTCTATCGACGGCTCGGATGCGGGACAAGGCATGGTGTTGCACGCCGGCGGTTCGCGCCTCGTAATGGTCCGTAATTACCGCTATGCAGCTCAACCTGCACAGCCTGGCGATGTAATCACGCTTTATGCCACTGGAATGGAAGGAGCGTCAGAAGCCTCAGTTCGGATCGGGAAAACCGAGGTGGCGCCGGACTCTGTGAATAAGGCGCCAGGATTTCCAGGACTCTGGCGTCTGTCGGTAACGGTTCCCAGCGGCGAAATCGGGAATGCGGTTGGTTTATCGATAGTCGGCCGGATGTCGAATGGGGCAAGTGTTCCCAGTAACCAGATACGTATTGCAATCGAAGCGTCCGGCAGATAGCATTTTAGCCTTGCTCGGCTCAGGCTGTTGTTGGGCATGCTCGCCTGTTTCCGGTCCAATCGCCCCCATCCGGTCGATAGTGTTATCAAGTACCTCCTGGACCGGAAATGCGCCCCTTGGTGCATGGACTTCGTCCGGGGGGGTGGGAGGGATTTGGGGTAAATGGTGCCAAGATGCGGCAAACAATCCCTACACGGAGCAATTCATCTTCAAGCCGAGATAACCGATTCAGTACCTGGTCCGAGATTTTCCGAGGTGCTGTGCCTCAGGAATTCTCCTGAGGTAGGCTGTCAGAATGGTCAATCACTCGTGTCGAGCATCGAGCGGCCCGCCACCGCCAGCCAGGCCGCTATCGCCATTTCCGGAGATGATAAAGCGATAGTCCTCGATCCGGCAGCCCACGCCATAAAAGCCGTCATCGCCCAGTGCTTCGACCCGTATCACGCGGACTCTACAAAGAACTGGCCGCACTCGATCTCCGTTGTTCGGATGATGCATCGGGACGCCAAGAGTGCATTCCCTGATTTCACCTGGCACAAATGCGATGTTCGTCAGACAGTAGAACCCGTCACTGCTCAGATCATGAGTCACGGTCTCCACGATCTGGGTCGTACCGGGCCGCATGAAGCAGAGCGGCCAGTGGACCTGCACCCGGGCTCGTCTTCGACGCTCTCGTACAAGCGAATCCGTGTCGATCTGATGCGTGTCCAGGTAGGTTGGGAGACGGTCGACCGATTTCGACAACATAAAAGGTACCAGCCGCAAAGAGCATTTTCCGGGCCATAAGGGAACCGGCAAAACCCCTGGCAGATCCCCGCTATACCAATTACTTGCACGAATTCTCCAGGTTTTTCTCTGGTCTCCAAATTACCCCAAAAACCCCCAAATCTTGCCAAAGTTCCATACGTACTGGGGACTATGTACGCCTTGACACAAGATGCATATGGGTTATGCTTACTTAAGATCCGGCCAGAATACGCATTCCGTTAACTTTCTGCTGTATGGCTATCAAAGGTTCAAATCAGCAGCGCGCGGGAGGGCAGGGAAACCCCTTGGATTTTCACACTAGTTTTTGGCATGAGATGTGTTATTCACGGGAGGTCATCCAAATCCGATGCATGTAATCCTGATTTCCCGGGACGGTGATTTGTACAAACTGTGCCGGGAGATTCTCAATGAGTTCGACAGCCTGGATTGGCATCTGGTGAAGGCGTCCCCGGAAAATTGCCCTCCGGATGGCGATTTTTATATTTGGGACAGTCCTGCCAGGATCGATCTGCCCCAGGGAATCGATCAGCGCTTCTCCAAACATCTCTTTCTCGTGCCTCGAAGCGATGTCGCCAAGTTTCACGAAAACCTGGGAAGCGCCGAAGCAGCCATTCTCCTGAAACCGGTTACGCGCGCCTGCCTCTCGGCATTTCTGGGATTTGCCGCATCGACATTTCACGAGCGCATCTCCGCGGCACATTCTCTGCGGGCCGATCGCGACGAAATGCTCCAGTGCCTCATCCAGTCCAACCTTCAGCTTCAGGAATATGATCAGGATCGAACCAACTTCCTGGCACGTGCGGTACATGATTTCCGCGCGCCGCTGACCGCCACCAGCGGCTATTGCGGACTTCTTCTGAGTGAAGCCGTGGGCCCTTTGACCGATGACCAGAAGGAAGTCCTGCGGCGGATGCAGCACAGCACCAAAAGGCTTTCCCGGATGGCGTCGGCCATGTTCGAGTTGAGCGTCGGCCGCCACGTTAAAAGGCAGCCGGATCTCCGCAAGGGGGATATTCGGGAGTGCGTTGACCAGGCCCTGCACGAAGTTACCCCCTTTATCGACGGCAAGAACCTTTCACTTGCCGTCGATCTGGATCGTGAGATGGGTACGTTGTACCTGGAACCCGGCCAGATCGAGCAGGTGCTGATCAACCTCCTCGATAATGCCTGTAAATTCACGCCCAAGAGCGGCTCTATCGAAATTCGCGGCTACCCGTTCTTCTGGGACCGGCGGACGATGCGGCTTTCCCCCATGGCCCGCACCGAACGACGGTATGAGGATTTTCGATCCCCCAATTCGTACCGCATGGATATCCGGGGTTCCGGTCCGCGCATCCCGCGCGAGCATCTGGAGAAAATCTTCGAAGAGTATACTTCCTATGCCGGGGGACAGGATCGATCGGGCGGCGGGCTCGGTCTAGCAATCTGCAGGATGATCATCACCGCACATGAAGGCCGCGTATGGGCGGAGAATACGGAGCAGGGCCCACGGTTCTCATTTGCCATTCCAGTCCGTTCCGCAGAGTTCGGAAAACCGGACGCACCTCAACCACAACTCACAAACTCGGAGGCTTGATTTCATGCAGTCACAAAGAAATGGGCATACCATTCTGGTCGGAGAAGACGAACTCGAGGTGAGGGCATACCTCGAGATGGCGCTGAAATGTCTGGGATACTCGGTCGAATTGGCTGAAGACGGGGAAGAGGTCCTGAGTCACCTCAGGAGCACCCGTGCGGGAGTTTCTGCGGTTTTGCTGGACCTCATGATGCCGCAGCGGGATGGTATGGAAGTGCTCCAGGAGATTCGTCATATTGCTCCGAACCTGCCCGTAATTATCGTTTCGGGAGCAGGTTCCACCCTGAACGTGGTAGCCGCCATGAAGAGCGGCGCCACGGATTTCCTCTGCAAACCGGTCACCCACGACGAACTCCGCCACGCGCTTTCCAAGGCGTTGGAAAACAAAATTGCGAGTGAGCCTGCGCCGCTGACGGCCCCTTCGGCAAGAACCAAAGCGTTCTTCGGTGCCAGCCCGCAGATGCAAGAGATTCAAGCCCTCATTGGGCATGTAGGCTGGTCCGAAGCCCCTATATTGATCCAGGGGGAAACGGGCAGCGGCAAAGAGATCCTGGCCAGGGAGTTGCACGCCAATTCTCCCCGCGCCAGCAAAGTCTTCTTGAAGCTAAATTGTGCGGCGCTCCCCTCCGAGCTGGTCGAAAGCGAGCTCTTCGGCTATGAGCGCGGAGCCTTCACGGGGGCATTTCAGAAGAAGATCGGCATGTTCGAAACCGCCGATGGCGGCACGATCCTGCTGGACGAAATCGGCGACATGGATGTCCGCTTGCAGGCCAAGCTTCTTCAGGTGCTCCAGGATCGGGAGTTTCAACGCATTGGCGGCAAAGAAGTCATCAAAGTGGACGTCCGGGTCATGGCGGCCACCCATCGGGATCTGGAGAAGGCTATGCTGGACCGGTCATTCCGCGAGGACCTGTATTACCGGCTCAATGTGATCAATCTCCAGTTGCCGCCCCTACGCGAACGAAAAGAAGACATTGTACCGCTGGCCGAGTACCTGCTTAAGAAGCATGCGGTCGCCGGAAGAGGCGTTTCCCTGACGTTGGATTTGAAACATGCGTTGATGGCATACCACTGGCCGGGCAATGTTCGGGAACTGGAGAACGTGATGCGCAAGCTGATTGTTCTGCGTGCTCCCGAACTCATCGCACGCGAGTTGCATGCGAAGGCTTCCCGCAAGCCGCTTCTGACTGCCGTCGCCGGTTCCGGCGTGGCGGCGGAAGCCGGGCAATCCGCGACCAACGCAATCGACCGGACACCGATCCTGGAACAGGTGATCAAGGCCAAGCAGCAGGCCGAGACCGAGGCCATTCTGGCGGCCCTCAACTCCACCCGCTGGAACCGGAAACAGGCCGCCGCATTGTTAAAGATCGATTACAAGGCATTGCTGTACAAAATGAAAAAATTGGGGCTGGAAGACAACGTCCTTTCGTTCGCTCCTCCCTCGACCGAGGAGCCGCAGCACGCCATGACGGCCGCTAGCGCTGGCGGGAACTAAGGGCTTCGCCGGGTAGAAAAAACCGTTCGACAAAAGAGGAATCTCAAATCATCAAGCCGCAGTTGCGCGACCCGTCACCTGGAATGAGGTTCTGACGGAAAAGATCAATGCGCGGACGGCGCGAGTGGGCATCGTAGGATTGGGCTATGTAGGCCTGCCCCTGGCAACCGAATTTGCAAAGGCCGGCTTCTCTGTAACGGGAATCGACCTCGACCAGGGGAAAGTCGACCAGCTCAACCAGGGCATGTCGTACATTCAGGACGTTGACTCCCGCGAGGTCAAGCAGTTGATCCAAGAGAAACGGCTCTCGGCAACCTCGGACTTCTCGGTCGTGGCGGAGCTGGATACGATCAACATCTGTGTCCCCACCCCGCTGCGCAAGACCAAGGATCCGGACATGAGTTTCATCCAGTCGGCCTGCCAGGAAATTGCCAGGTACTTTCATCCTGGAATGCTCGTGATCCTGGAATCCACGACGTACCCCGGCACCACCGAGGAAGTTGTTCTTCCCCTGCTGACCAGCAACGGGCTACGGGCCGGCAAGGATTCCCCCGAACGCGTCGACCCTGGGAACCCTCAATATCAGACCCGCAACATCCCTAAGGTTGTGGGAGGGGTTACGCCGGCCTGCACCAGCATGGGCGCGCTCTTCTAATCCCAGGCGCTCGAAACCGTGATTCCAGTCAGTTCGACGCAGGTTGCGGAGATGGTGAAGCTTCTGGAAAACACCTTCCGCATGATCAATATAGGGCTCGTCAACGAGATGGCCGTTATGTGCGGCCGCATGGGCATCAATGTATGGGAAGTCATTGATGCGGCCGCCAGCAAGCCCTTCGGGTTTATGCCGTTCTATCCCGGTCCCGGCCTGGGCGGGCATTGTATTCCGATCGATCCTTTTTACCTCTCCTGGAAAACGAGGCAGGCCGGCATCGAAGCCCGCTTTATCGAGCTGGCAGGCTACATCAACGGGCAAATGCCTCATTTCGTGGTGGAGAAAATCCAAACCGCATTGAATGATTGCGGCAAACCCGTGAAAGACTCCCAAATCCACATTCTCGGCGTGGCGTATAAACGCGACATCGACGACGTTCGCGAATCTCCCGCCCTGGACATCATCCACCTCCTGCTGCAGCGAGGCGCGCGGGTGAGTTACAGCGATCCGCATGTACCCTCGATCAAAGTGGACGGCCATGAGCTGTTTTCGACCAAGATGAACGGTGAAATCGAAAAAAGCGATTGCGTCGTCATCGTCACCGACCACAGCTCGGTTAACTATCCGGCGGTCCTGCGAAAGGCCCGGCTCATTGTAGACACGCGCAATACGCTGCGCGGGCTGGTCTCGAAAAAGATCGTTCGTCTATAGCCTTCTCCTAGAGGTTGTCCGGAGTCCCTTTGGCGTCGGGGCTATAGATGCCTCGCCAGTGGATATTGGCTCAGGCTGGGGCGTTTGTTGCTGGCCGGGCGAGGGACTTTTGTTGCTGGCCGTGAGCGATCTCCCGTTCCAGAAGTTCACTAATGTAAACGAGATACCATTTGCTGAGACAGAGCTCGGATGTGCATGGATCGCGCCTATGGTATCGATACCGATACCGCGCTCGAAGCGCCCACATCGTTGGTGGCCGTGATGCTCAAGGATTGCAGCCGGTGAACCAGGTCGTCGGTGGTGCTTCCGTTCGACAAAGTAAAGGGAATCGCCACCAGGAAGCTTCCGCCGAAACCCTGTGAAGTGGGGCCCTGGAACCATGCCGACGACGCAGAGCTTACGTCGATCGTCAAGTGAGTCACTGAGAAACTTTGCCCCTGCTTGGGCGTAATCTGAATATCCAACTGGCGCATGGAGCGGGTGGTGGAGTAGCCGTTAAGAACCAGCGTAAAGCTGCTCAATGTTTCGGACGTCACGCTGGCGTTCAGCAGTTGCGGCGCGGAACTCTGGATCGTCAGGGTGAGAACGTTCGGCGAGGAAGGTGTTAGATCGAAGCCGCCTTGCATTGCGAAAGCTGGCGTGATCACAATATTGCCGGCTGTTGTGCCGGTCTGCAGCGCCATGCTGGTCGTATTCCCGCTAAACAGCACCTGCGTAGAATTGGCGGGGATGGTGAAGTTCACCGTTCGGCCCCCGCTCGCGAACTGTATGGCCGGGTCGTCTGTGAACACAGTCGACACGAAGGTCAACTTCAGGGTGCCCTGCAATGCCAACGGGTAAGGCGAAGCGAGGGTCAGGCCAAGCGTGGGCTGTTGGGCCGGCTGCTGGTTTCCGGACGGGCCCTGAAACTGGTAGCCCGGCAGGGGCGCCGGCTGCGTGCCGTTGCCGGACAGAGTGAAGCTGCTGTTGTTGACTCGCAATGTAGCGGTCAGGCTCCCGGTATTGTTGGGAACGAAGCCGACCGCGAACGTAACGGTTGCGCCGGGATCCAGGTTCATGGGCAGGGCGGGCAACTGGGAAAGGGCAAAAATAGTGCTGGGCGCGGCCAGATTGATACTGGAAATGGTGGCCGCACTGGTGCCGGTATTCTGAACCGAGAAATTCAAATTCTCCGTGTTTCCCACGGCGAGGGGAGGGAAGATGACCACGCCGGTGTCCGTGACCGGTACGGCGGACGCCGCGCTGGTATACGTATAAATCAGCCGGGAACCGATGCCCGTGCCGGTTATCGTGAAGGTGTCGTTGCCGACGGTCAGTTGTCCGCTGATGGCGCCAGGTTGTGCCGGTGCGAAATTCAACGTGAAATGTTGCGACCCATTGGGATGAAGCGTGAATGGAACAGCGGGCAGATTGGTCAGGGAGAGTCCCTGTCCGGTGACGCCGATGGTCGAAATCTGCCCATCGCCCGTTCCAAAATTGAAGACCGAGACCACCACGCTCGAGGTTTGTCCAACCGCGGTGTCGGCAAGGGCTATGGTACCCCCTGGGGCGAGCACCGTTGTCCCTGTGCCGTTTGCCAGCCCATAGGTGAATTGTGACTGAATTCCCTGGGCCTGCAGGTTGATGGTCGTGGTCTGGCCATTGAAATCGACGCGCAAGGTATCGGTAGAATTCTGTTGCTGCTGCGGACTGAAACGAACCCCAAACTTTAGCTGCTGCGAAGGAGGCACGGGCAGCGGCAAGGGAGGCAGGCTCAGCAGTTGAAACGCCGATGCGGAACTGCCCAGCGTGACGGAGTTGATGGAACCGGTCCCGGCGCCGGTGTTGGCTGCCAGCAGGGTAATACTGGAAGTGGTGCCCGCCACCGTATTGGGAAATGGGAGGGTGGAGTTGTTGGTTAACGGAAGGATGTTGCCGGTGTCGGGATCGATGTAGCTCAGCGTAAAGTTCGCTGAGGCGGTAGACGCTGTCAGGGTGCCGGAGATGGAGCGGCCACTCAGGTCGATGCGAAAGGTGCCCGTGTAACTGCCGGCCTTGGACGGAGCGAAAACAATGCCGAAGCGCACGCCCAGGTTGGCGGCGATCGTCGCCGGCAGTTGAGGGGCCCCGCTGAGCTGAAAGCCGGCGCCTGCCAAAGAAATGCCAGTGATCGAGCCGGCCCCCGTTCCCTGGTTCACGATGGTGATGGTGGCGGTAGTGGTTGCGTTGATATCCACCGAAGGAAAGCCGATGTCGGCTCCGTCGGAAAGCGTGTGGACAATGCCGTCGGCCAGAGCATAGGAGACTGCCAGGGTGGGTATGTTGGTGGACGCAATGAGCGTGCCGGAAATGGAGCGCCCGCCCAAACTAATGTTAAACGTTCCGGTGAAGCTGCCGGGCTGGGTAGGAGAGAAGACAATCCCGAAGCGCAAGTTCTGGCCCGCGCCAACGGTGGCCGGCAGCAGCGGCGAACCCGTGAGTTGGAACCCTGTGCCTGCCACCGAAATGCCCGTGACCGTGCCGGCCCCCGTTCCCTGGTTGAGGATCGTAATGCTGGCGGTAGTGGTTGCGTTGACATCCACGGCGGGAAAGTTGATGGCGGTCCCGTCGGAAAGCGTGCGGACGTTGCCATCCGCCAGTGCATAGGAAACTGCAAAATTAGGCGGGTTGGTGGACGCTGTGAGCGTAGCGGAGATCGAGCTCCCGCTCAAATTGATGAGCAATGTTCCGGTATAGGTGCCAGGCTGCGAGGGAGCGAAAACAATCCCGAAGCGTAACTCCTGTCCTGCCGCGACAGTCAGCGGCAGAGGCGGTAATCCGCTGAGTTGAAAGCCAGCCCCTGCCAGAGAGATGCCGGTGACTGTGCCTCCCCCGGTGCCCTGGTTCGCAATATGGATGGTGACGGTGGTGCTTCCATTAATATCCACCGACGGGACGTTAATCATTGTGCCGTCTGGAAGCGGATGGACATTGTTATCGGCAAGCGTGTAGAAGACCGTTAAATTGGGGCTGGTGCCTAATCCGGAGAGAAAGAAAATGGTATTGCCATTATTCAGTCCCACGGTCAGCAATCCCGAACTGGTGACGGTGGCGTGGGGTGTGAAAACCACGGTGAAGGATACTTGCTGCCCCGCCGGCACGGTGGCAGGCGCCGTAGAACCTGTGACTTGATAGTCGGCGCCGCTTAAGGTCACCGACTGCAAGGAACCGGCAGCGGATCCGCGATTCAAGATATTCACTACCGCGCTTGCGGAGGATCCCAGGTTGGTTGCCGGAAAGGCGATCCGGTCCCCGGGATTCAGGGCCGTTAGGGCGCCATTGGGCAGTACGAAAAAGGTGAATGCCAGGTCCGGCGCGATTCCGTTTACCGTGAACGTGAAAACAGAGGGCTGGTTACTTTCCGTAAAGCCGATGGAAACCTGACCGGTAATACTGCTCCCCGTCGAAGGAAGATACTGAACCTGGAACGAGGTGGTGCCGTTCGGAAATAGGTTTAAGGGGAGTGTCGGCGCGCCGACTAGGGCCATGGCGGACGTCCCGGTGAAGGAGAGGGACGTAATAGTAGCTGAACCGGCGCCGGTGTAGCGGACCGTGACGGTGGCGAGAACGGCCTGCCCGATACCGCTTGCCGCTAAAGTCACCGATCCACCCGGAGCGACTGTGGAAGTAGCGCCGTTCGCCGTCACCGAAACCTGCAGCACCGATTGGCCAAGAGCAGGAGTCGCTACAGCCAATGACGCCGCGAGAACCACAAATAAGACTGGCAGGCCCTTGGTCATTGAGCTTCCTCCCGGTTGGCGGGCACGAAGGAAACGCCCGGAATCTGTCTGGCGTCCAGGACCAGAAGCCATTCGTTGCTGTGGTCCCCGTTCAAGAGAAAAGTGCCGGGGGACAGGGCTTCAAATCGGGACGGGGTGAAATCCAGCGGAATGGTATTAGCCAGGCTCCGGGACGCGGTCTCGTAAACCCGAACGGCCTGCGCTGCGCTGTCGGCCAGCATCAAGTACCGGCCGTCTCCGGAAACTGCCAGGCCCACCGGGGTCACGGCCGGCGGGGTACCCTCCGGGTCCGGTTGTGCCAATGAGGCGAATAGCAAAGCGCTCGAGCCGGAGTCGAATTCCGCAATCTGCTGTTGATCCAGATCGACCGCGTACAGCCGCTGGCCAGTGCCGTCAAATGCCGCCGCCGCCGGGCTTGCCATCGATGAAAGCAGGGCAGGGGATTGACCCACCTGGAAAAGGTAGAATCCCAATCCGGCCACACCGAACGCGATTTGCTGGCCAGCCGGGTCGATAGCCAGCGCGGTTGCCTGACCCCAGGGTGAAAGGTCGACCGGCCGATCCGCGATCGCTCCTGTATGGGAAAGCTGGACGCGTTGCAGTCGAGTTCCAGAGGATGAGTAAAGAAGGGCATAGGAACCATCGCGATTCCACAGGACGCGATCAACCGCATCGATCAGTCCGTCGGGCGAGGACTCCGCCGGAGCCAGGTCAGACAGACCCCGCAGGAAGGAGGAGCGGCCGCCCTTGGTGATCAACGCCCATTTGCCGCCCGGTGCGATGGAAGCGGAATCTACTTCGCCCAGTACCGGGGAGCCGATGTACGTCGCGCCGGGAATGCCGAACAGAGGCCGAACCGTTCGCGAATCACGACTATAGACAAAGCCGGAGATGGGGCCGTGGAAGCTTGGGGATTGTGCATTTGCCGGTCCGCCCGGCAAACTCAGGACTGCGATTGAAACGCTAATGAACCACCGAGGCATGACTTATCTAGGGCTCCCGAATACCACCGCGCCCGTACTGATGGACACGGGCGAACTGCTGGAAGTGCGTGTTCCGAAGTAAACCCCCGCGCCGGCGCCGCCCGCGGCCGCGAGGCCCAGGAGCACCCATTTCCATTTACCACCGGATTTGGAGGTCTGTAATTCCGGACCCCGGGTCTTCGTGCCCGGAGCGGCTTCGACCAGTTGGTTGATCAGGGTTCTGGCGCGCAAGGCGTGGTAGGATGCCGTCACATAGATTTGAAGCTTGCCGGGGACTTCATTGGTCTTAAGCCCGTGCGCCGCGGCCAGACCACTCTTGTCCGTTACGAGCGTCAGGGTTTTGGAGCCGTTGGAGAACTCACCGCTGGTGCCCGAGACCGGTAGAGCAAAAGTGACCACGGCGCCTGTAATAGGGCTGTGGTCGTCATCTTCGATCTTCACCACGGGATCGTGCGATACTCGCTGCCGGACGCTACTGGTGGCGCCCTCCCCCTCCACGACGATGATGTTGATCCGTGCCGGCAGGTCCTGTGCGAGCGCCGCGGGGAGCAGCCAGTCAAAAGAAATCAAAAAACAGAGTCCCAACGGAAGTAAACTCTTCCATAAATGATGTCTCATTTTTTTAGACCATATGCCATCTGGCTAAGCTGGGTGGTGTATTGCAATTTGAACGCCGAGCGGTGATCGTAGGGGCCGGGAGTTCAGTCAATGGGGCTAACCCGGCTCACGACGAGTTCGACGGCAACTCCTTGGGAACGAGGGGCCAAGCGGTGTACCAAACATTGAGAAGACTTCCTATTGTTTGTGATTCGGAGGGGCGCAGGCGCGATAATGGAGGTTCGGAGGACGATCCCCAAGGAGTTTGCCCGCTTGGTCTTGAACGTGCAGACTAGAGAAAATTCGGTACGTGTCGGGGTAAATTGCGGTGATTAGAATGGCATTACAGTTTAAAACCGCGGCGGTAGTTCTCCTTGTGGTGCTGGGAACCGCCATGATTTCCTATGCAGCGCAAACCGATCAGACCCCTCCACCTAAAGAACTGATCCAATATATTCGCGAAGCCAAAAAACGAGGTGAGGCGGAAGCCAAAATCAAGCGCCAGGCCGTGGCGGTGGGATGGCCGGCTGCCGCAGTCGACCAGGCGATCGCCTACGACAAGAGCGGGAAGTCCGCAGAGCCGGCAGTTCCGGCAACCGCTGCCACGCCCCAGCCGCCTCCGTCGGCTCCCAGTCAACTCCAGCCAGTGACGCAGGCGACGCCACCGGTTGAAGGGCCGGACCGGACGTTGGCGCCGGCGGGTGTTCCCTCGAGCCGGGGGGTATCGGACGATTATCTGATCGGCTCCGGCGATACTTTGCAGATCGCCGTCTGGAAAGAGCTGGAATTATCCGTTCCAAGCGCGGTGGTGCGGCCGGATGGGAGGATCACCGTGCCGCTGATCAAAGAAGTCGAAGTGGCGGGGCTGACACCGAGGCAGGCCGAGACCGTGATCACTGAAGGGCTCGGGAAATTCATCACGGACCCCAACGTGACGGTGGTGGTCGCCGCAATCACTAGCAAAAAGATCTATGTGATCGGCGCGGTGCGGAAAGAGGGAACCCTTCCATACACATACGGCATGACCGTGATGCAGGCGCTCAGCGAAGCGGGCGGCCTCACCGATTATGCCAAGCGCAAGAAGATCTATATTCTGCGAACGGAGAGCGGCCAGGAGTATCGCCTGGATTTCAACTATGACGAGGTCGTCAAGGGCGAGAGAATGGAACAAAATATTCTGCTCTTGCCCAGCGATACGTTGGTCATTCCGCATTAGGCGGAACAGACGAACTAAGGTATCCGGCCTAACGCCATTTTCGGCCTTGCCCATGCCAGGCGACCGAGGTTTCGTCGCGGCCTTCCTCCGGCCATCCGGCCCCGCTCACCGAGGGACCTGGGAAATGGATGAATGTGGCACCTGAACGTTTGGGACCTCTAATATCTTTAGTTCTAGTACTCCAAATGATACCTTGGCAACTGATCTCGACAAAGCGGTCGCACAACGTCTATACCCACAGGTTTTAATAGCGATAAACTATTAATAATAATTTAGTTAATATCACATCAGGCAGAAGGTTCGTCTCCAAATATTAACCATTCTCAACTTGTAATAGTACTTCTAGAACCAGCAAGCTGTTAATGAATGTCCCTGCCATTCTCAAAGCTTGCGAAGCACCAGATTGTTACCCTTCTGCCGGTGCTGTTGTTAGGCAGTTCTGCCTATGCTCAAGGCCCATCTTTAAGTTTGGCTTCTGGATCGGCGGTGAAAGGTGGTGCCCTTTCGCTGAACCTCTCTTTGAATGCCGCTACCAGCGCACCAGCGGGTTTGCAATGGACGCTTGCGTATGCCCCCAGCGACATCAGCTCCCTCACCGCGGTAGCCGGACTAGCGCTGGGAACCAGCAAGACGCTCAGTTGCAGCTCCGGCACGGGATCCCTAACCTGCTTGGCAACCGGCATGAATGCCAGCACTATCAGTAGTGGTGTGGTTGCCGTGGTTACCGCCACCCTTTCCCCGACCAGCGGCAGCAATCTGGATTCGATTCCTATCAGCAATGTGATGGGGGCTTTACCCGATGGAACTTCGGTGAGCATCTCGGGAACTGGCGGCACGATCAGCGTGACTCAACCTAACCCGACGATCAGTACGCTCTTGCCAGCCAACGCCACGGCGGGGGCAGCGGCCTTCACCCTCACAGTGAATGGAACCGGATTCCTCAACGGCGTGGTAGTCAACTGGAATGGGACGAGCCGGACGACGACGTTCGGGAGTGCCACGCAACTGACGGCAGCCATCACGGCAGCGGACATCGCCACGGCGGGAACGGCACCGGTGACGGTGGTCAATCCGGGCGGCGGAACTTCGGGCGCATCGACCTTCACCATCAATGCGGCCAACCCGGTGCCGGCCATCACTTCGCTGACGCCGGCGACGGCCACGGCGGGGACCGCGGCCTTCAACCTGACGGTGACCGGGACGGGATTCATCAACGGCTCGGTAGTGAAATGGAACGGCTCCA
>JAIQFL010000135.1 GCA_020073365.1 Terriglobia bacterium
TCAAGGGACATCTTTAAACATCTTTGACTCGGGCTCAGTCCGATTTTTCGTCGACTGAACCGGCGACTGAACCGGCCAATTCCTCCGTTTCCACCCACGCTACGCCCCCACTCATAGGTGGGTTCCATTGATGAGAAATCCAGGCTAGCTACTCCTCAGGCCACACCTACACCGCGATGATCAGCGGATTGCTCGCCCTCCCGGGAGGCCCCTACAACTATGCGGCTTCCGCAGGCCTGGCTACGTTCACGAGCGTTTACGGCGCCACCAGCGCCAATGGTCTGTGGAGCCTATACTTCAACCAGAACGCATCTTCAAATGGCGGCGGCCTGGATGGGGGCTGGTGCCTCACCTTCGCGCTGGTACCGCCCGACCTTTCCATCAGCAACACCCACAACCCAGCCAACTTCCGGCAGGGCCAGACCGGCGACACCTATACCATTACCGTCCGCAATAACGGGCCAGGTACGACCTCAGGCCCGGTGACGGTAACCGACAGCCTGCCTGCGGGGTTGACAGCAACAGCCATGAGCGGCACGGCCTGGGACTGCACGTCCAACACATTTCCTGTTACTGGGCCTGCTACTCTCACCTGCACACGCACAGCGGCGTTCCCGCCCAACCTCAGCTTCCCAGCCATTACGCTCACGGTGAATGTGGCGGCGGACGCGACCAGCCCAGTCACTAACACGGCCACGGTTTCGGGGAGCGCGGACACCACGCCGGGCAACAACACCGCCACCGATCCGACCACCGTGACACAGGCAGCCGATCTCACGGTAACCAAGACTCACTCCGGCAACTTCAAGCAGTCCGACGTCGGCGATACCTATACGATCACAGTGAGCAACCTGGCGGGCCACGGTCCGACAGCGGGCACCGTGACGGTGGTCGACAACCCGCCCACCGGACTGACGATCACGGGTATGAGCGGAACGAACTGGACAGGCTGCGATGTGCCCACCCACACCTGCACGAGAAGCGACGCATTGGCGTCGGGCTCCAGCTACGAACCCATCGCCGTAACGGTGACGGTAGGAACGGGCCTGCCGTTCAGCGTGATCAACCAGGCGGTGGTCTCGGGCGGCGGTGAATTGAACGCCGCCAACGACACGGCCAACGACACCACCACGATCATAGCGCCGCCGGGCATCGTCAAGGCGTTTGGCGCGGCCACGATTCCGCTGAACGGAAGCACCTCGCTCACCTTTACCATCACCAATCCCGCGGGCAACAGCGTGGCGATGACGGGAGTCAGTTTTACGGACAACCTGCCGGCCGGGCTGGTAGTAGCGACGCCCAACGGACTGACCATCTTCCAGGCAATCGGCTTTGCCAACTTCAGGACGAACGCCCGGAACGGCCGACTGGAGAACCGTTCGAACGGCCCCCTCACTGCCGGCATTGAGGGCTGCGGCGGCACGATCACAGCCGATTCGGGCTCCAACTCCATTAGCCTGGCCGGCGCGACGATCCCCATCGGTGGATCGTGCACCTTCTCGGTGAGCATCACGGGAACGACTCCCGGCAGGAAGAACAATTTCGTCACCATCGCCTCGAATGAAGGAGGACAGGGAAACACGTCCAACGCGGGCCTCACGGTAGTGATGCCGCCGATGCTTACGAAAGCGTTCGGCAGTGGCAGTTTCGCCGCGGGCGGGACCACCAGCCTGAACTTCAGAATCTCCAACAGGAATGAGGAGATCAGCTTCACGGGAGTGGGCTTCACTGACGCGCTGCCGAGCGGGCTGCTGGTGGCGACGCCGAACGGCCTGACCGGCTCCTGTGGCGCCGGAACCATCACGGCGGTGGCAGGCAGCGGCTCCGTAAGCCTGTCCGGCGGCACCTTCACCCGGAACGAATGTATTTTCGCGGTGAATGTGACCGGCACAATCGCTGGACAAAAGGACAACACGACGGGTAACGTGACTTCCACCGAGGGTGGCACGGGCGAGACGGCTTCCGCCAGCGTGACCATCACTCCCGGGCCGGCCACTCACTTCACGCTAGCGGCGCCCTCATCGGTGGCCCCCGGCGTTCCGTTCAACTTCACGGTGACGGCGCTGGATGCCTACGGCAACACGGCCAGCGGCTACGCGGGCACCGTTCACTTCACGAGCAGCGACCCGTCAGCAACGCTGCCGGCCAACAGCGCCGTGACCAGCGGGACCGGGACCTTCCCGGCCACCCTTTCCTTGCCCGCCGCCGTCCCCGGCATCGGCACCACCTCCACCACCATCTCCGTGTTCGACGTGGCGAGCCCCTCGATTACCGGAACGTCCGGCCCGATCAACGTGACCCTTCAGGGCGGACAGCACCTCGTCGTTTCGGCGCCTGCCTCGGCCACCGCCGGGACGCCGTTCAATGTCACCGTGACGATGAAAGATGCCGCCAATAACACCATGACCAACTACGGCGGCACGGTGCACTTTACCAGCAGCGACCCCGCGGCCACGCTGCCGGCCAATACCACCCTGACCAATGGCACCGGAACGTTCCCGGCCACCCTCAATACCGTGGGCAGCCGTGCCATCACCGCTGCCGATACGGTGAATCCGTCGCTCGCCGCAACCTCCGGCGCCATCACCGTGACCGCGGCAGCAGCCACGCATCTGACCGTCGCGGCGCCCTCCTCGGCCACACCCGGAACCGCCATCAACTTTACAGTGACGGCTCTGGATGCGTTCAATAACACCGCCACCGGGTACACCGGCACGGTCCATTTCACCAGCACCGACGGCGCGGCGACACTGCCCGTCGATTCGCTCCTGACCAACGGGACGGGAACGTTCCCGGCCACGCTGGCCACCGTCGGCAGCCGCACCATCACTGCCACCGATACGGGAACGGGAACCATTACCGGAACCTCCAACTCCATTTCGGTAGCTCTCCTGCCGGTCACGCACTTCTCGGTGACCGCCCCGTCGCAAGCCACTGGCGGGATCTCGTTCAACTTCACCGTGCAGGCGCTCGATGTCAATAACAACGTCGTGACCAGTTACGCGGGCACTGTCCACTTCACCAGCAGCGACCCCGTGGCCACGCTGCCGGCCAACAGCGCCCTGACCAACGGGACCGGGACCTTCCCGGCCACCCTTACCGCGCCCGCCGTCGGCGTCGTCGGCAACCCCTTCACCACCATCTCCGTGGCCGACGTGACGAACTCCTCGATTACTGGAACGTCCGGCCCGATCAACGTGACCCGGCAGGCCGGACTGCACCTGGTCGTGTCGGCGCCCTCCTCGGCCACCGCCGGGACGCCGTTCAATGTCACCGTGACGATGCAAGACGCCTTCAACAACACCGTGACCAATTACAGCGGCACGATGCACTTCACCAGCAGTGACCCCGCGGCGACGCTGCCGGCCAACGCCACCTTGACCAATGGCACCGGGACGTTCCCGGCGACCCTCAAGACCGTGGGCAGCCGTACGATCACCGCTGCCGATACGGATTCGCCACTCGCCGCCACCTCGGGCGCCATCGCGGTGACTGCGGGTGCAGCCACTCATCTGACCGTCGCGGCGCCCTCCTCGGCCACCCCCGGAACCGCCATCAACTTTACGGTGACGGCGCTGGATGCGTTCAACAACACCGCCACCGGGTACACCGGCACGGTCCACTTCACCAGCACCGACGGCGCGGCGACGCTGCCCGGCGATTCGGGTCTGACCAACGGAACGGGAACGTTCCCGGCCACGCTGGCCACCGTCGGCAGCCGCACCATCACTGCCACCG
Source organism: Terriglobia bacterium (assembly GCA_020073365.1). Classification (GTDB taxonomy): domain Bacteria; phylum Acidobacteriota; class Terriglobia; order Bryobacterales; family Bryobacteraceae; genus JAIQFL01. The sequence continues at coordinate 3,739 of JAIQFL010000135.1, forward strand.
ACACGGTGACCGGAACCATTACCGGAACCTCCAACTCGATTTTGGTAGCCATCCTGCCGGTCACGCATTTCTCGGTGATCGCCCCGTCACAAGCCACTGCCGGGATCTCGTTCAACTTCACCGTGCAAGCGCTCGATGTCAATAACAACGTCGTGCCCAGTTACGCGGGCACCGTCCACTTCACCAGCAGCGACCCTACGGCCACGCTGCCGGCCAACAGCACCCTGACCAACGGGACCGGGACCTTCCCGGCCACCCTTTCGGCGCCCACTTTCGTCATGGTCGGCAACCCCACCTTCACCACCATCTCCGTGGCCGACGTGGCGAACCCCTCGATTAACGGAACCTCCGGCCCGATCAGCACGTCCCAGCAGTCCGGACTGCACCTCGTCGTTGCGGCGCCTTCCTCGGCCACCGCCGGGACGCCGTTCAATGTCACCGTGACGATGCAAGATGCCCTCAATAACACCGTGACCAACTACAGCGGCACGGTGCACTTCACCAGCAGCGACCCCGCGTCGACGCTGCCGGCCAACACCACCCTGACCAATGGCACCGGGACGTTCCCGGCCACCCTCAAGACCGTGGGCAGCCGTACCATCACCGCTGCCGATACGGTGAATCCATCGCTCACCACCACCTCGGGCGCCATCGCCGTGACCGCGGGGGCAGCCACTCATCTGACCGTCGCGGCGCCCTCCTCGGCCATCCCCGGAACCGCCATCAACTTTACAGTGACGGCTCTGGATGCGTTCAACAACACCGCCACCGGTTACACCGGCGCGGTCCATTTCACCAGCACCGACGGCGCGGCGACGCTGCCCGTCGATTCGGGCCTGACCAACGGAACCGGAACGTTCCCGGCCACGCTGGCCACCATCGGCAGCCGCACCATCACTGCCACCGACACGGTGACCGGAACCATTACCGGAACCTCCAACTCCATCTCCGTTTCGGTAGCCACCCTGCCGGTTACGCACTTCCTGGTGACCGCCCCGGCGCAAGCCACTGCCGGGATCGCGTTCAACTTCACCGTGCAAGCGCTCGATGTGAATAACAATGTCGTGACCAGCTACGCGGGCACTGTCCGCTTCACCAGCAGCGACCCGGCGGCAACGCTGCCGGCCAACAGTACCCTGACCAACGGGACCGGGACCTTCTCGGCCACCCTTTCCGTGCCCGCCGCCGTCCCCGGCGACTTCATCGTCGCCCCCTTCGCCACCATCTCCGTGGTCGACGTGGCGAACCCCTCGATCATCGGAGTGTCCGCCCACATAGTGGTAGTATCCAACTGAGTTGCGATGCGGATCGTGTCTCACCGGCGCCCCGGTGCCGGTGAGACACCCTGCGACCTGTGCCCTCCGTCCCCTCCAAGCGTTGTCCCCTCCAAGCGTTGTCCCTCCAAGCCACGTTCCGATTGAACCTCGGAGATTGGCTCGTCGCGATTCCAGAGCCGAATCGAGGCGAGGCAACACCTATCACGGTGCTTCGTATCCGGAGATTCGTCGCGTGCCGGTGCGGTACGCTGGGTAGGAGATCGCGTATGCCAGGAATCGTTGCCCTAGCTCTCTTCGCCGCCGCTCTGCCTGGTGCCGTCGTGCAAAGGCCGGTGGCCAACATGTACTCGCGGCCCACCGAGGATGCGGATGTGGTGTCGCAAGCCATCTATGGCGCCAACGTGGGCCTGATGGAGCAGAAGGAAGGCTGGGCCCGCATCCGCACGGCCGACGACTATACGGGGTGGACTCCGGTTGCGGCGTTGCGGACCGGCCAGTCTTACGCCACGCACGGGCGCGTGGCCGAAGTTCAGAGCCTGTTCGCCCACATCTATCGCGAGGCGAATGTCACGAGGCACGCGCCGGTGGTTACGGTTCCCTTCGAGACCAGGCTGGAAGTGATTGCGGAGCCGCCGGACAACACGCGATGGCTCGAAGTCCGGCTGCCCGACGACCGTTCGGGATGGGTGCAGTCGGGCGACGTGGCCTTCGACGCGAAGCCCCTCGGCATTCCGGAGATGCTGGCATTGAGCAAACGATTTCTGGGACTGCCCTACACGTGGGGTGGAACTTCCAGCTTCGGCTACGACTGTTCGGGGTTCGCCCAGATGCTCTGCCGCCGGCGGCACGTGTATATGCCCCGGGACGCCCAGCCACAGGCGGACTGGAGCGGGCTGGCGCCGGTAGAGCAGAAGGACCTGGCGCCGGGCGACCTGCTGTATTTCGGCAGTTCGGACATGAAGATCACCCACACCGGCGTGTACCTGGGAGACGGCCAATTCATCGATGCCACCACTTTTCAGACCCCCATGGTGCGCATCGACGATTTGAACGACCCGCATTGGAAGAGACTCCTGGTGGCGATGAGGAGAGTGAAATGAACCGCAGGAGTTTCGTGAAGGCCGCTGCGGCAGGGTATCCTCTGGCTCTGCCGGCCGCCGCGCTGGCAGCGCCGGCGGTGACTGGCACGAACCTGACCACCAGGATCGTCCGGCTAAACCTGCAGCACACCTGGACCACGACCATGTCGTCCAGTCAGTATCGGGACACGCTGCACGTGTCGTATGCCCGCGACGGGATCACGGGCCACGGCGAAGGCGCCCCCATCGTGCGGTATCACGAAGATGCGGAGGGTGCGCGGAAAGCGGTGGAGTCGGTGCGCGGCCTGCTGCTCTCCAGCGATCCCATGCAGTTCGCCAAGATCATGTCGCTGGTTTTCAAGCAGGTGCCCGGGAACTGGGCCGGGAAAGCCGCCATCGATATCGCGCTGATGGATTGGGTGGGGCAGAAACTGGGGATCCCGCTCTACAGCTATTTCGGGCTGGACGCCGGAGACACGCCGCTCACCACGTTTTCGATCGGGATCGACACGCCCGAAATCACCAGGCAGAAGACCCGGGAAGCGGCCGATTTCCCCATTCTGAAAGTAAAAGTGGGGCTGGCCACCGACGAGCCGACCATCGAGGCTGTGCGCAGCGTGACCGACAAGCCGCTGCGTGTGGACGCCAATGAGGGCTGGAAGAGCAAGGAAGAGGCCGTGCAAAAGATTAATTGGCTGGAGAAGCACGGGGTGCAGTTCATCGAGCAGCCGCTGCCCGCGGAAATGATCGAGGAGACGCGCTGGGTGCGCAGCCGCGTGCATATCCCCATCATTGCCGACGAAGCCTGCGGGCGGGCTTCCGACATTCCGAAGTTGAAGGACGCGTTCGACGGAGTGAATATCAAGCTGGATAAGAGCGGCGGCCTGCTGGAGGCGTACCGCATGATCCAGACCGCCAGGGCGCTGGGAATGCGGACCATGCTGGGTTGCATGGTTTCGAGCTCGGTTACCGTGACGGCCGCGGCGCATCTTTCGCCGCTGGTGGATTATGCGGACCTGGACGGCAACCTGCTGATCGCCAACGACCCGTTCCACGGCGTGACTGTGGAAAAGGGAAAGCTGGTGCTGCCGAAAGGGCCGGGGCTGGGACTGACCGTGGCGTAATCGGATAGCCCCATTGACTCGGGGCGCCGGTGCCCCCTCCCCTAAAACCAGCCGCGCCGCGGCCTCAGCCAAAATCCATCAGGCCGGGAACGCCGTTATTTCAGCGCGGCGACGCTCGTGTCGTTCCGTTATACTTACCCCACCCGACTAAGGTAACAACGAGAACACCGTTAGTTGGGCATTGGTGGCGACGAAGACCTTTCCGTTCGCCACCAGCGCGGCGGACCACTTGGCCGCGAAGTCCAGGGTGTCTCGCGATCCAGCGGCCTGGTTGCTGTTGTACAATTCGGTGGCAAGGTTGGCGGCATCATAGGCGTGTAGCACGCCAGGAGATCTTGGGCCGCCTCCTCCCGTGGGACCAAAATCGATCCTTTGCACGGCCCACAGTATCCCGTTGGTGTTGCCATTGGCCGAGAATGAAAGGGTTGCGCCCGGATAGCCGGGGATCAGAGAAGTTTCCGACGTGGGCGATGTGGACAACAATCCGTTGGTGACTTTGAAGCTCTTGATGTTGTCGGCATCCGCGCTGAAGTAGACGGATCCGTTGAAATACAGCGGCGCTTTGAAGTTGCCGGTGATAAACGTCCCATTGGGAAATTCGTTCACTAAAGCCTGAACAATCTGGTTATCGTTGTTGGCATTGTATCGCCCCATATTGTCGCGGTCGACTAAATACATCGTGCCGTTCTTGCCCGCACTGATTGCCAGGTGCGGATGCGGACCGCTTTGATCCGGCAACAATAGTGTGCCGCCAGACCCCAGATCCAAATCCCCGGCTTGCATAATGGCTTGATCATGAGGCGTGAAGTAGTCCACAACAGCGCCGCTGGGGCTGAGTTTTACAAAGGAATCCCCATAGCTGGAACCACCGGAATTGGCGTTGAAGTCCCCGTTACCAGTCACGAAGTAGATGTTCCCGGTGGAATCGGTCGCCAGGCCGTCACCGCTCTGCCATATGCCGCCGGCGCTGCCGTTGGGCGTGGAATTGTAAACCATCGTTTGCTGGAGAGTGGCCGCGTTGTAGCCCAACACCCAACCGTGGTAGGGAGGCTGATCTCCATGGGCCGCGAACGCGAAATAGACCACGCTATTGCTCAACAATAGCGCGGCGCGTTGATTCTCGCGAAGAGAGATGAAAGGTGTCTGACCGCCCGAAGACCCGTCGCCGGTCCCTGGCACGCTTGCCTGAATGACCACCGGACCGCCAAACTTCTCGGCGCCTGTAGCGATATCGAGAGCATGGAGCCGGTGCACGTAATTGGTTGTGCTACCGGAAACTTCTTTGGTTTTAGCGACAACATAGAGTGTGCCCGTCGCCGGATTGATGACCGGACTACCGGTGATGCCAATCTCGGGGGAGATGTCGCAGCACTCTCCCGTGTCGCCGGGGGGAACGGTGGTAATACCGCCCGCCGGATTGATAAAACTGACCTTCCACAGCGGATTGGCGTTCAATCCATCCGCGTCAAAGGCATATACGGTATCGTGCTCCGTCGCCACATAGACAACATTGTGGAAGCCCTGTCCGGGGATACTGACGTTGGCCACGTAAAGAGATGAGGCATCGGCAACTCCATCCAACGGGTACGAGAACAGCTTTCCAAATTGCGCCGCGTTTACATTGGTTGGCGTCAACACCATTTCGTTCGAATTCAGACCGGTGCGGAGGGTGTCAACGTCCCGCGTAAAGGTACCCGGATAGTTGGTGATATACACCATCGCATTGACCGACTGCGACTGATCGAGCGCCGTCACAGTGTGGGTGCCGATGCTGCCTGGGGGCGAGTATAGGCCGGTGGTGGAGATGGTTCCGGAAGCCGCCGATCCGCCCGTCACACCATCTACTAACCAACTAACGGCGCCGTTGTTGTTGGAGGCATTGAATTGCTGCGTCCGCGTGAACGTGAGCGCCGACACGCGCGGGCTGACCGAGAGGCTGGCGGAAGTGGTTCCTGTGCCGGTCAGACCAATCGTGTGCGGACTGCCGGCCGCGTTATCCGTAATCGTGACTGCGGCGCTCCGCGCACCCGTGGCAGCCGGTGTGAAGACTACATTGATTGTGCAACTGGTGTTTGGCGCAAGAGACGCTCCACAATTGTTGGACTGAGCGAAGTCGGAGCTATTGGCGCCGGAGACGGCTATGCTTGCAATCGACAGCGATGAGCCTCCTGTGTTCGTCAGGCTCGCGCCTTTCGCGACGCTTGCCGTGCCTGTCGCCTGATTGCCGAAAGCCAAAGTGGAAGTGCTCAGCGAGACTGCCGCCGGAGGTGGGGAGCCTCCATTCCCAAGCGGGGTGTTCATGTCCGCCTGGATCTCAGACTGTGCGAGCGCGCGGTTGTAAATGCGGACTTCATCGATGATGCCGTTGAAGTAGTATCCTCCCGTCCGTCGCCCAATATTCACATTGACACTCGAATTGACCTGGGAAGCGGGAACGGTTCCGGCCAAAACTCCGTTGTCCAGAACCCCGTTGACGTAAACACTAAGAGTTCTTGCAGAGGCATCGTACACGCCCGCTGCGTAATACCAGGTATTCAGCGAGCGAACGGTCGTACTATATCGCTGGGTGCGTGAACTGGCGCTACCCGACACGCCAATTCCAAATGTGTGTGAGCCCGTGTCCGGACTGGTTTTGAACTGCCAGCCGGGCCCATCATCCGACTTAGCAATGATCTGCCCGTCGTCTGCCGGATTTGCGGCGGCATTGATCCAGGCGCTCCAGGTCATACTTCCCGTCAACCCCAGCGAGGCAGGGTTGCCGAGGTCGACGTAGCTGCTGGTTCCATTGAATGAAAGGGCGTTTCCGTATTTGCCGCCAGCCGTCCAGGTCGCGCCAACTATGGTGCCGGTGTTGCCGTTTCCGGAGGCATCGGCCACACTGGTCCCGGTTCCCTCGTTGAAGGAATAGGCCGCGACCAGACCTGAAATCGTCGCCGGCGTCGTGGCGCCGGCAATGGGCGAATAGCCGCTAAGGTTACCCGCTGCATCCGCCGCCCTCACCCGATAGCTGTAACTGGTATTCGCAGCGAGGCCCGAATCGCTATACGTCGTTGCCGTGCCCGCCGGCGCCGCAATCTGCGCGAAAGTCGAGCACCCCGCGCCCTGGCAGCGTTCTACCCTGTATCCGGTGACGCCTACGTTATCCGTGGATGCCGCCCAACTCAGATTGATCTGGGCAACACTTGCCGCCGTCGCCGTCAGCGTGCTGGGCGGAGTCGGCGCCTGGGTGTCGGAAGCCGCCTGTGTCGTAACGCTGGCAATGGGCGAATAGCCGCTAAGGTTGCCCGCTGCATCGGCCGCCCTCACCCGATAGCCGTAGCTGGTATTGGCTGTCAGCAATGTATCGCTGTAGGTTGTCCCGGCGCCACTGGCCGCCCCTGCGTGTCCCGCGGCATCAACGAGATAGAGGACCGCGTCCCCGCCGAACGGCGGCGTAAACGATTGCGACGCGGAGCCACCGGTCACCGTTCCTCCCGCAGTGACCGCGCCTGTCGAAGGGTTGAGCCATTCGACGTTAAGAAGCCTGGTCGTGGCCGAGAGATTTGCCGTGAAGGATCCTCCCGATGACGCGTAGACGAGGTATTCGGCTCCCGTTGCCGGAGTTTGAGCTAAACAGAAACCAGTCGACGATAGACTGGGTTGCGGCGACAGGTTGGACAAGCTCACTTTGCGAGAGTAGGTGACGATGTAGCCCAGGTTGTCTCTAAAGTTATTCCAACGCGGGTCCGGAGCGGAACATACTCCATTGGTCTGCGACAGACACAGGTTTCTGTTTTCTCTGGGATAGTATACTTCGTAGGGATCCATGAAGATGACTTGATTGCCCGTAAGGAAGTTTTCCCATGCATACTGCCTGTTGGTTTGAGCGGTATCGTTCCACATTCCAAAATAGCTATGGTCGGAATCGTTGATATTCACCTTGCACGCGGGCGTCCCAGTTCCACACGATGTAGCTGGCGATATACGGGCGACAGGGGCTACCCAGTCGGCACCGGAATTGTAAATGGTGGCGTCATTACCGTCGCTCATAACAGCCCATCCGATGGGGTGGTGTTGAGGCTTCCCACTTTCGTAGGTTCGGAGATGGGAGATGTGATGCTGGTTCCACCAGGTGGAGGTGCCTGGCGCCTCTTCGGAGACTATCCAAAGCACGTTGGGCAGGTCGTTCAACGTATCGACCATCTTGTTTACAAAGGCATCCTGGATATCGGTGATGACGTTTGGCGCTGTCATGGTCAAGGATCCTGCGCCACCGCCGTCATCTATGCCATTGATGTTATTCGACCCGGTGAGCGGATACCCATCGGCGGGGCAGCGATACACGGCAAGCCATTCGCCGGAAAACAGATATACGCCAGCGTATATACCAGATGCGTTCAGTTGCTGCACCCGGGATCGCAGTCGATCGAAAAAGGACTGGTCGAACTTCGATAGATCGAATCTCAGGCCGCCATCGGATGCAGTCCCGGGTCCGGTACGTTGCCATGGATGGGGCGTTACTGTGAAATCGGGAGGCAAACTGGCGGTCGTGGGAAGCCCGCAGAACTTGGTCAGTTCAGTGCGCCATAGGAGAGTAAAGTTATGCCCATGAGAGGCAAGGAAGTTCACATATGCGGTGAAATCCAGTGTCTGTGGGGTTCCATTCGACCCCCAGTCCTGTAGATTATTCCAGGTATGCGATCCGTTGAGAGCTACAGCCTTTCCGCCGGCATCGAGGAAGTATCGGGGATTCGTGGGTGAGACGGTAAGCGGGCCGGAGATGCCGGCGGCAGTTGCGGAAACCTGGGTGAAGTTGGTGCATCCCGCGCCCTGGCATCGCTCCACCCGATACCCGGTCACCCCTACATTGTCCGTGGAGGCCGCCCAGCTCAGGTTGATCTGAGTGGTGCTTGCCGCCGTGGCCGTCAGAGTAGTGGGCGCCGTGGGCGGCTGGGTGTCGGTGGCTCCCTGCGTCGTCGCGCTGGCAATGGGCGAATAGGCGCCCAGGTTGCCCGCCGCATCCGCCGCCCGCACCCGATAGCTGTAACTGGTGGCGGCTGTCAGAGCCGTGTCGCTGTAGGTGGTCCCGGTCCCCGTCGGCGCCGCAATCTGCGCAAACGTCGCACACGCTGCGCCCTGGCAGCGCTCCACCCGATACCCGGTCACCCCTACATTGTCCGTGGAGGCCGCCCAGCTCAGGTTGATCTGAGTGGTGCTTGCCGCCGTGGCCGTCAGAGTAGTGGGCGCCGTGGGCGGCTGGGTGTCAGAAACCGCGCCGCCTAATGGCGTATTCATGTCGGTCTGGATCTCGGACTGGGTGAGCGCGCGGTTGTAGACGCGGATTTCATCGATGACGCCGTTAAAATAGTATCCTCCGGTCCGCCGGCCAATATTCACGTTGACACTCGAGTTCACCTGGGAAGCCGGAATGGTTCCCACCAAAGCTCCGCTGTCCAGGACCCCGTTGACGTAAACGTCGAGCGTTCTTGCGGAAGCGTTGTACACTCCCGCTACGTGATACCAGGTATTCAGCGCCCGAACGGTGTTACTGTACCGCTGGGTGCGTGAAGCGCCGCTGCCAGACACGCCAATTCCAAATCTATGGGGGCCCGTGTCTGGACTGGTTTTGAACTGCCAGCCGGGCCCACCATCCGACTTGGCAATGATCTGCCCGTCGTCTGCCGGACTCGCGGCGGCATTGATCCACGCGCTCCACGTCATGCTGCCGGTCAATCGGAGCGAAGTAGGGTTGCCCAGATCGACGTAGCTGCTCACCCCGTTGAAGGATAGTGCTTTGCCATATTTTCCGGCCGTCGTCCAGGTTGCCCCGACAATCGTGCCCGTATTGCCGTTTCCCGAGAGGTCCGCGACCGTTGTGCCGGCTCCCTCGCCAAAAGAATACGCGGCGACCAGCCCGGTTGCCTGCGCGGCTCCGCGTTGCGGAGCGAACCAAGTCGCGCAAGCTGCACCTATCACGAAGAAGCTACCGATGACGCTTGCCACTCGATGCCGCCCGCACGTCCGGCGGTTGTGCTTTGGCTCCCGGTGGATCAACCTATACCAGGAGTCCGCGATGCGCGATTGGATTGGTTTCATCATTTTTCATTCCTTATCCATAGAGCTTAGGTTCTGGAGGCTGGTGGCAGCCTGGCTTCGCGCTCGGATTCCTTCAACGTGCGCGACCATTCGTCGGCTTGCTTTTCAGCCTGCTACTCCATACCTCTCTTGAATTCGCCCAACTAACTGATCGTTCTTTCCAGCGTTAGTTTCCCAGGCATCCCAGCGTTAGTTCCCAGGCATAGTCCATGCGTTTTCCTCAGCGCTCGCGGGCAGAGCCTGTGAACTGCTTCCACTTGAGTTCGATTTGGTCCCGCTTCATCTCTACTCCTAGTGACATTCATCCAGAACGACAACTGGGCGCGCCCAAGGAGCGAATGCGGACTCGCAATCCGGGGCAAGAATACAACCAACGTGATCTTCCTTACGGTGGGCCCGACGTGCGTTAGCTGTGGGCCCGAAGTGCGTTAGCTTTGGTACGTTTGCCGCGGGTCTGAACCAGTGGTCTCATGGGGCGGGCTTGCCGCGAGCCGTCCATGCGGGCTCTCGGCTCGGCGAAATGTTCGCTCCGCAAGGTAGATTCTGCACCTATGCGTGTCGTCTCATTCCGCAATCTCCGCAACGCGGCTGTCTGCGGCGTTTGGCCGGGTTCGTGCACAAGGCTAGGAATCTATCCGGATCGCACAGCCGTTTGGATCGCCCCACTGCGCGAAGAGTCGAAGGCTGCAAGTCCCGGCTCCTGAAGGGCTCCCCCGGTGCGGCCCCGCTCCGGTTCTACGGCCCCGCCGGTCATACCTATTCCGGATTTCCATATCTCAAACCCCTTGCAGGGGATGGCGGTTTGGTGTATGTCTGGATCAGAGCCATGTTATGTTGCTGATCGCGTTTCTCGCCGCGGGCCTGCTGGCCCAGACGCCCCCCGATGCTCCCGTGGACTGGCGGGTTCAGTTCGAAGCCGGAAAACAAGCGTACGTCAGGCAGGAGTACGTCGAAGCCGCCGCCAAACTCCGCAGTGCCGCGGAGGGGGCCGGACGCACCCCGGGCAACGAACCAGTTCAATTCGAGATCCTGCGATTCCTGGCTGCCGTCCACCGCGAAATGGGCGACCCCGCGCAGGCCGAGCAGGTCCTGGCAAAGGCCGCCGAGCTATGCGGCGCGGGGGAACCGAGCGGCGTCAAACTGGCAGCCATCCTGGAGGAGATTTCCGCGGTCCAGCGCGCTCAGGGTCATGCGGGCCAGGCGCTCGAAAGCCTCGAGAAGGCGATTCAAGTCCGCGCCGCCGACCCGGATTCGCCGCGGGCCGATTTGGCGCGCTCGCTCGCTGGCGCCGCCATGCTGCGATACAAAACCGGCGAAGCGGACAAGGCCAGCGAGGGACTCCAGCGCGCGATCCGGGAATGGGACATCGCCTCGCCTGGCGACCCGCAGGCGCTGCCGGCCATCGAAGCCCTGGCCACGACGTACCGCGACCACGCCCAGTACCAGGAAGCGGAGCCTCTGTTGTGGCGCGCCCTCCGCATGCGCGAGGCCGCGAGCGGTCCCGATGGCGCAGAGGTGATCTCGGCGGTCGACTCTCTCGCCTATGTCGAATTCGGGCTGAAGAAGTTCCCCGAGGCCGAAGCGCTCTATAAGCGCCTTGCCGCGTTGTGGGAAACCAATGCCGGCCCGGACCACCCGATGTTGGCCCTGACCTTCGACAAGATGGCGGAGTTCTATGCCTTCCAGCAGCGCTATCCGGAAGCGGAGAAGTGCGCGGTTCAGGCGCTGGCGCTGCGCACGAAGATGCACCTCGGCAGTTTGAACCAGACCGGGCGCGTTCTTCTGATGGAAGCGAAACTCGCCGAGGCGGAGGACCTGTATCGGAGGTCGCTCGAGATCGGCGACCTGGCGCAGGCGCCGGACGATACGCTCGACCCGATGCTGCGGATCTACGCGAAACTGCTGCGGGAACTCAAGCGGGACGACGAGGCGCAAAAGCTGGAGACCCGGGTCAAGGACGCGCTTCTCCGCAAAGCCGAGCAAGAGGGGCGGCGGCCATCGCCGGTCAAGATCCCAAAGCAGTAAACACTTAAAATAGACAAGAGACTGGTGGACCATCGCAAGGGGGACCTCGGCGAGCGGAACCAGCATAGGCGATGTGAGTCAATGGTACCCAAAGCAGTAACTTCAAACGCGGCCCTGATCCTTCGATATCGCGGATTGAGGGCGCTCCCTCTTTCCATCGCCCAGATGCGGGCTCTGCGGGAAGTGGATCTGACGGGGAACCGTCTCTCACATCTCCCGGAGCCGATTGGCGAGCTTGCCGATCTGGAGAGCCTTCGCGTGGACGAGAACTGCCTGCCTTTCCTTCCTGCTTCGATCGAGCGGCTCACCGGCCTGAGGGAACTGCACCTTGATGGGAACCGGATCGTGGCTCTCCCCGAGGGCATCGGCCGCCTAACGCGGCTCGAAACGTTGCACGCCCGCGGCAACCGGCTCAACGCGCTGCCCGAGAGCCTCGCGCGTTTGAGCGGGCTCAAGGATCTGCGGGTAGGGAACAATCCTCTGACGGCCGTGCCCGATTCGCTGTGGGACCTGACGAACCTGGAGATGCTGGACCTGTCCGAGACTGGCCTGGAATGCCTCTCCTCGCGGATTCGAAATTTGACCAGGCTCCGCATGCTGGATCTGGGCCACAACGAGCTGACTTCGGTCCCGCAAGAGATCGGCAGTCTGCCGGGGCTGTCGGATTATCTGTACCTCAGCAACAATCGGTTGACGGCGGTCCCGGAATCGTTGGGGAATCTGGCCAAGCTGGCGTACCTGAACCTCGCGGACAACCAGTTGACGGCCCTACCTGACACCATCGGAAAGATGTTGAATCTCAAAGAGTTGAGGTTGTATCGCAACCGGCTGGCGGCCCTTCCGGATTCGCTAGGCAATCTTTCGAACCTGAGGGAGCTCCATCTGTGGAACAACCAGTTGTCAGGGCTGCCGGATGCGCTCGGCGGCCTGCGAAGCTTGCTGCAATTGCGATTGCAGAATAACCGGCTGGAGGCGCTTCCCGACTCCATTGGCACGCTGACTCGACTGTCGATACTGGACCTGAGGAATAACATGCTGGGCTCCCTCCCTGAATCGATGCGCGGTCTCCACAGCCTGGCGTATCTGGACCTCCGGGCGAATCGGCTGGTGGATCTTCCGAGCTCACTCGGCGACCTGCCGAATCTCGAGAAACTGGATCTGCGATGGAACAAGCTGTCCGCGCGGCCACCGTGGATCGAGCGGTTGGAGCAGCGGGGATGCATCGTGCTGCGATGAGCGCCCAACCTCGACTCTACCTGCCCACTCTGCGTGGGTCGCCATTGACAGCGACAGCCACTGCCCCGCCTTGGCTTTCAGCCGGCAGTCGTTCAGTGGGTCACCGCGACGGAGATCACCGGCGGCAAGTGGTCGGCCAGCAGGCCCCAATGCTCTCCGGCGTCGGCGGTATGGAAGAGCTGGCCGCCGGTGGTGCCCACATAGACGCCCGCGGGGGACTGGTCGTCGGAGGCCATGGCTTCGCGCAGTACCAGCAGGTGGGCATTCTTCTGGGGCAGGCCGCGGTTCAGCAACGTCCAGGTCTTGCCGGCGTCGCGGCTGCGCGCCACGCGGAACTTGCCTTCCGGATTGCAGCGGTACTCGGGGGATTCGATGGGAACCGTAAACATGGTCTGGGGCTCGGCCGCGGGAAGGGCCAGGCCGAACCCGAAGCGTGAGGGCAGGCCGCGGGAGATGTCGGTCCATTTTTTGGCGTCGAAGCGCGCGCGGTAAATGCCGCAGTGGTTCTGTTGGTACAACGCGTTGGGGTCCTGTGGGTGCGCCAGCAGCTTGTGCACGCACTGGCCGACCTCGGAGTACTTGTCGGGACGGAAATCGGCGCGAACGCCCTGGTTGAAGGGAGTCCAGGTGGCGCCGCCATCGCTGGTGCGGAATGCGCCGGCGGCGGAGATCGCCACAATCATGCGCCCGCCGCCCAGGCACTGGATGGAGTGCAGGCACATGCCGCCCGCGCCGGGAGTCCAACGGTCGCGCGTGGGATGCGCGGTGAGGGACGTGACCTCCGCCCAGTTCCGGCCCCAATCGGTGCTGCGGAACAGGACGCCGGGGTCGCCGCCCGCGTAGACTACCGCCGGCTCGTCGGCGGCGCCGGGCTCGATCCGCCAGATGCGCTTGAGCGAGGTTTCCGGCAGGCACTTGATTTCCAGCCCGGCTTCAGAGAGCTTCCACTCCTTGCCGCCATTGGTACTGGCATGGATGTGGGCGCCGAACCAGGCGCTGTTTATGGCAGCGTAGAAGCGCTCGGGCTCCCGAGGGTCCTGCGCAACGTGATTGACTTCGCAGCCGCGAAAGAACGGGCCTTCCACGCTCCAGGTCTTGCGATTGCGCGAGCGGAACACAAACGCGCCTTTGCGTGTGCCGGCCCACACGGAGATTCCTGTTGTCTTGGGCATAAAGTAAATGATGCAACATCAGGGTGGGTCAACGGAAGCGCCGTAGAGGATTTGGTGGTTGGGGCCGGGGACCTTGGCGGGACCGCGGATGAGGGCAGCCTCCGATTGCCCCACGGGGCTACACTGGGGGAAGCAGCCGTATGAAGCAAGAGGCATCGTTTTTCGAGGGCAAGGAACCAGCCCTGATCTACATCGCGAAGAGGCTGAATGACGCACTTCGTCTGGAGTCCATTTTCGCCGAGGCGGGATTGGATTACGGCGTGGAGGCCGACGAGTATCGCGGCGGCGTAGTATTCCGAACCGTGCGGGCGGGCGCGTTTTTCTACGTACTTCCGGAGATTGTGGGCGCGGCGCACGAAATCATGCTCCGCAACGGCTATAAGCCATACGAGGGGAAGCTCACCGAAATCCCCGAGGCGTGATGCCGGCGCGCACGGTGGCGCCAGGCCAGCCCTAGTCGTGGACCAGGCATTCGGACCGTTTCCGGGCGTGCGGGCGTTCGCAGGGTGGCGAAGATTGCCCGCCTAAAAGCCGCAACTCGTTCCCACGGCAGGGTGGGAGCCTCGGGATCAACGGCCGGTGTGAAGGTCAGCGGCGCGGCTTCTCAGTTGGGCGGACTCCGCATCGCGTCGCTGGGCCTTCCGCAATTGCGCCAGTATTTCCATGGTGGCTGCCATATCGAACACCGGCCGCGAAGGCAGGCGCTCCTCGATCGACAGGGCGTGAGTCAGCAGCCGTTCCGCCTCGGCGAATTTGCGCTGCCGCAAGCGCAGCAGCCCCAGGTTGCTTTCCGCGGTCGCCAGGCGGTATTCGCAGGCCGGGCCCATTTTGGCCAGCGCATCAACAGCCTGCGACATGTCTTGCTCTGCCAAGGTTAGCTCGCCCTCGTCGAGCAACGCCAGCCCTTCCTGGATCAGGAGTGAAAAGAAAACGGGGCTTGACGAGCCGATGGTCTGCCGGTAAATGAAACGCGCCTTTCGGAACAAGGGCAGGGCACGCTCGGGCCGACCCGCGAGACGGTGGATGGCCGCCACGTTCTCATAGGCCATTCCGGCTGCGGTGTTGAGTTCTCCTTCCGCCTTGAGAGCGGCGTTCAGACCTTCTTCGCCGAACTGCAGCGATTCATCCAGCCTCCCCTGCAGGCGGCGCAATAACGACATCGCCAGGAGCGTGTGCCCCAGCAGAACATCGCCGGCATAGAGTTCCTTTTCTGTGGCCAGGGCTTCAGCCAGAGCCCCTTCCGCCCGATCGAGATCTCCCGAGAGCGCGTAGGCGTGGCCCAGTTGGCAGAGGTTGTAGATGGTGCGTGAGTGCTTCGATCCCAGAGAGCGCCGATGAAGCGCCAGCGCTTCCTCCAGCGCGTTGATACCCTCGCGCCATTTCCCTTCATTGCAGAGTACCTGGCCCAGATTGACGAGCGTGGCAGCGGTGTGAGCGTCATAGGGGGAGCCCAGTGCGCGCCATTTCTGGACCGATTCGGCATAGAGGGGCTCCGCGCGGGCGTAGTCACCACGTTCTGCCGCCGCGAGTCCCTGGTCATTCAGACTCGCGGCAACGTTGGGCTGCGCGGCCAGCGTCGCCCCGGAAAACGCCACGCTGGCGAACCAAAACATTCGGATCGAGATGCGCCACGCGCTTCTTGTGTATGGCAAAATGTCCCCTCTCCGAGAGAACCCAAGGTCTTCACCGCCGCCAGGCGCCCTAACTGTTTACCGCCCGGCTTTGGCCGGCTCAGGTCCCTCTACTGAGCTGGCAGGTCAGAAGAATCTATCACAGCCGGTGGCGGAGGTACAAGTCGGATTCGACTAGGCACTGCACTCACATTTTCAACAGCCCGGCGGAGATCGGCCGAGCGCTCGCCATCGTGCGCACCCTGGCCCAGGCGCAATTTACAAATTTTGCGATTGCTTTTGGCCCGATCTGGGTCTATTCTGGAAAAGCGAACAAAAAGCGAATTCTCGAAAAGAGGAATTATGCCGATAAGTGACTTCATCTTGCCTGAGTTTGATCAGGAAATGGCCAATACGCGGAAAGTACTCGAGAGGGTGCCGGACGACCGCTGGGACTGGAAGCCGCACCAAAAATCCTGGAACATGAGTAGCCTGGCGACCCATGTCGCCTTCATTCCCTCCTGGGCTGTCGATACGATCGGGAAAGACTCCCTGGACATCGCTCCGCCCGGTGCTCCGCCCTACAAGGCGCCAGTGGCATCGTCCCGGAAGGAGTTGCTGGAACTGTTCGACAAACATGTGAGCGCAGCCCGTGCGGCACTCGCTGGGGCAAGCGACGATCACCTCCTGAAACCCTGGTCGCTGCTGGCCGGGGGGAAGACCTTGTTCACCATGCCACGCGCCGCCGTCATTCGGAGCATGGTCATGAATCACGGCATCCACCATCGCGCGCAGCTCTGCGTCTATTTGCGGCTGGCCGATATCCCCATGCCCGGTATGTACGGCCCGTCGGCCGATGAGCAGGGTGTTTTTGGATAGGGTGGGGACAGCCGGGTGCCTTCTGGGCGGACTGGGGCCACCGAGGCGGCGCCGATGGGCACCCAACCACCGTCTCGCAGCGGTATGGTCCCGCGGCCCAGGCGCTGCCTGGCTCTCAATATGTCGTCTTGTCGCTCCTGCGGGCCCACTCCTCGAATGGACGAGTAGCGTGCGCGTCGGTCACGTGGATGGTGGGGATGCTGCGGCCGGTAAGCGGAACCTGGATCTCGTGGTAAATGAAGGAATCGTCGAAACCGGCGGCGGTGGCCTGGTCGTGCGTAGCAGCGAAGAAGATGCGCACGGGACGCGCCCAGTACAACGCCCCCAGGCACATAGGACAAGGCTCGCATGACGAGTACACGTCGCAACCGGAAAGCTGGAAGTTTCCCAGCACCCGGCAGGCCTCGCGGATGGCCACCATTTCGGCGTGGGCGGTGGGGTCGTTTGTGCGGGTCACCTGGTTGGCGCCCATTGCGATCACGACCCCATCCTTCACCACGAGGGCGCCGAAAGGACCGCCGCCCCGGCGGACGTTTTCAACCGCCATGTCAATGGCCTGCTGCAAGAAGGAATGAACCATGGGGTGTGGGCGCAAATGCGCCTCTAATAGCCTACACGATCTGTGGAACCTCCGTGGCCAGGAGCGGTGATTTAGGCTCCTAAACGGTGCTCCACGGGGGCGTCACTATGGCGAGATCAGGCCGGCGCGGATGGCGTAGCGCACCATGCTGGCAGTCTCGTGCACCCCCAGCTTTTCCAGGATGCGGCTGCGATGCGAATCGGCGGTCTTGTAGCTGATGCCCAGCCGCGCCGCGGCTTCCTTGGTGGACTTTCCTTCGGCGATCAGCACCAGGACCTGCCGCTCGCGTTCGGTCAAGGCGAACACCATCCTCACGGATTCCTCATCCGGCGTGAAGGTGCCGCACTTGCGATCGTGGATATCGACCGCCGACCCCATGAAGCCCGCAAAGGTCCCATCCTCGTCGAAGCGCGGAATGCCCGTGTTTTCCACCCAGCGATAATCGCCGCCGGCACGGTGAAGGCGATATTGGATTCGGAACGGCTGGCGCGTGGTGAAGGAGTTCAGATAGCTCTCCACGCAGAAACTACGGTCGTCGGGATGCAGACCTTCGGTCCATCCGCGGCCGGTTTCCTGCTCCAGATCGCGTCCGCGAAAATCCAGCCACGCGCGGTTGAAGTAGGTGCAGAGGGCGTCGGGTCCCGCCATCCAGATCATCAAGGGCGCGGCATCCGCCAGCAGATGGAATCTTGCTTCGCTCATCTGCTGACGTCGTCTTTGGCGCTGGAGTTCTGCCTCTAGTTCGGCCAGTTTTTCCCGCAGCGAACTCATTTCTTCGGTTTCTTTGCCGGGCGACATACCATATTCAACTGTGCACCAAGATCATAGGCTACTGGCGGTAGCCCGTAAAGTACCAAATTGGATAACGTTGGGCTTGACAAATACCCCGGCGCGCGGTAGTCACCACACATATCGTATTGCATTCGTGGAACTTTTGAACACTTCCCAGGAATTATGATAGAAGACGATGACGTCCAGCCAGCCGGAGACGGACGACGATCTGCTCATACGGATGCGCCGTGGCGACGAGCAGGCCTTTGTTTCGCTCTATCGCAAGCGCCAGGCCCCCCTTTACCGATTCGCCCTGCACATGAGCGGTTCGGCGACAGTGGCCGAGGATATCACCCAGGAAGTGTTTCTCGCGCTGTTTCGCGATGAATGCGGATACGACCCGGATCGCGGCACTCTGTCCGGCTATCTCTTTGGAATTGCTCGCAAATTAGTGCTGCGACACATCGAGCGCGGCCGCTCGGATGTGGCTCTGGAGACGGAAGGGGATGACTCTGCGTGGCCGGAATTGGCGGTACACGACGATCCGTTGGTGGACCTCACCCGCCGGGAGGGGATCGACGCTCTGCGCCGGGCGGTGCAGGCGTTGCCGAGACGCTATCGGGAAGTGGTGGTTCTTTGTGACTTGGAGGAAGTGGATTACCGAGATGCCGCTTTCGTCCTAGGTTGCCCCATCGGCACCGTGCGCTCGCGGTTACATCGGGCGCGCGCGCTATTGCTCGAAAAGCTGAACCAGGAAAGGAATTTCCGGCCCGCGCTGGGTGCGTGGAAGCCGGTAAGGTGTTTGACATGAACTGCCAGGAATTCTGGAATACAATGCCCGAGTTGGCCTGCGACCAGGACCGTTTGGTTCACTTGCGCGATTGTCTGGCATGCGCCCAGAGGCTGGAGCGCCAGCGTAGACTGGCGGCGGGCCTGCGCACGATTGCCGCGGAGTGGAGCCAAGTCGAAGCGCCCGCCCGCGTGGAAGCGCGGCTGATCGCGGCATTCCGGAGCCATGCGGGACTGGGCCATTCGGGCCGGGCGATGTTCCGGCCGCCGCGCGTGTGGCTGCCGGTTGCCACGTGGCTGGCGGCCGCCGCTGCGGTAGTCGCCCTGGCAATCGCTCTGGTGAGCGGCCGCCAGCCGAAGCCCGCACACCAAAGCGTTCCATCCGGCTCCGAATGGGCGTTCGCGCAGGTCCCCGGGGAATTGGGAACCGGAGACGATTCGCCGTACAACGATGCGGATTTTATTCCCCTTCCCAATGCGGAGCGGATCTCACCCAATGAAGATGTGAACCTGGTGCGCGTGGAAGTACCGCGGTCGACCATGATCGCGCTCGGGTACGACGTAAGCGCCGACCGCGCTTCCGAAGCGGTCGAGGCGGAAGTGGTGCTGGGGGCCGACGGCCTGGCCCGCGCGGTGCGCTTTCTGGATGAGTAGGGTCGCGTCCGGCCTTGTCCCGGCGCGGCGCTGTTCCGGCTGAACGGAGCCGTTTCCCAAAGGAGTAGAGCATGCGGATTCGAACAATTCTCGTCGGTCTTCTCGCGCTGATCGCGGCCAACGCCCAACCGCCCGATACCGGGCACGGCCGAGGGCGTTTTGGTGCAGGGCCCGCCCCCCTCTTCGAGGGTGGCGCACGATTTCTGGGTGCGGAACCGGGTAGGCCTGGACGCGTGGTGAAGAACGCGCCCTACTCGGCCGATGCGGTGACCGAGACGACCCAGGCGTTGCCGGATGGCAATCACATTCGCCAGAGCAGCACGGTGCACGTGTCTCGCGACTCGGAAGGGCGCACGCGCAGCGAGCAATCGCTGCGCACGCTCAACGGCCTAGCCCCCAACGCCAATCTGCCGCAGGTGGTCTTCATCTACGATCCGGTGGCAAACGCCAACTACGCCTTGAATCCCACGAACCGCACGGCCACCCGGACCACTTGGGAGCGTCCCGCAGGCGGAGATCGGCCGGCGATGCGACGGTCCGATTCGGGAGCAAGCGCGAGTGGAAACCCTGGTGTGGGCCGGGGGTTCCATGGGGGCGCTATGGATCCCAACCTGAAGACGGAATCCCTGGGTCGCCAGACGATGGAAGGCGTGGCGGCCGACGGCACGCGGACCACCCAGACTATTCCGGCCGGCCGGATTGGCAATGAGCAGCCGATTCAGATCGTCACCGAAAGCTGGTACTCACCGGAACTGCAGATCTTCGTGCTCACCAAACGGACCGACCCGCGCAGAGGCGAGACCGTGACCAGGCTGTCTAACGTGAGCCGTGCCGAACCGTCGCGCACATTATTCGAAGTGCCTGCCGATTTCAAGGTGACCGAAACCCCGAGCCGCCCCGGCCGAGGCCCTGGTCCCAGACCCGCAGCCGGCGCCGGCAAGTAAAGAGAATTTATATAGTTGACTCACTCGTAGACATTGCTATTCGCTTCGCTACAATTGAATGGTGCATTGGGAACGCCTGAAATCGGACAAATTCAACGTGTGTCGAGCAGCCGTTCCGGGCGGGTGGATCGTCAAGTGCCACTCCGTGCTGCGTTCGCGCAGTGATGAGTATCACCCTGCTATCCTCGGCGACCTTCAGGGACGTCACCTTGAGACTATCCTGCTCCGGATCGAGCGGACGCTGGATGAGTTCAGCAAACTGGCGGAAATGGGTAATCTTGTCTTCCTTCCCGATCCAGAACATCAATGGGACGGCACAAGCCCAAGGATTGCTCCGGAATTGCGCATCGGCGGGTGAGTCAAATATACAGGTGCCCAGGTAAACGTAGCCGAGTGGGGCGGGTCCGCCACCTGCCCCTCCACCGCGAACCGGGAGCGGTCAAGCACGTGCCCACTCAGAACGCGATCAGTTCCTTCTTCGCTTCGAGCTTGGTGCCCTCCACTCCGGGCACTTTCTGCAACTCCTGCCACGCTTGGAACTTCCCGTTGGCCTCCCGGTAATCGATCACAGCCTGGGACTCCTTCACGGTAAGCCCCAGGACCGTCTTCAATTCCACCAAGGGGGCCGTATTGACGTTGATCTTGGAGTCCTTTCCAAAGTACTGCGTCAGGTACTCCACCACCGCCGCCAGTTCCGCTTCGGTGCCCTTGGCGCCACGATCCGCCATGTCCGCCACCTGATCCGACCAATCGTCGCGGCTCAACCTGGCCTTGCGGAAGTTGCCGGCGCCGTGGCAATCGAAGCAGATCCGGCCGACGAGATCCTTGCCCGGGCCGTCGGGCAGCAATTTGGCCTCCTCGTCCGCCGCCAGGCAACTCAGAGCCAGACACAAGGTTGCCGCCAGGACGGTCACACAGGCCTTCCGCCGCATCCGTCTCACTCGCATTTATTCATCTTACTTTGTGGGCGGGCCAAGGTGGGCCAGGAGAATTGTCCAATACAAGATGATCATGAAACCGAACTTGATTCCAATACAAGATGATCATGAAAATGGGATGAACGGGGCAGGTGTTCAGCGGCTGGATGCAAATTCGCATGCAGAACAACGAAGTACTGACGAGGGAGCAGATCAACGACTTCTTGAAGGGAACCGAAGGGGTCAGCTTTGTAGGGGAAAAGAAAAAGGAGGTGTACGCCTGGGTCGAGAGGGTGTTGGTGTCCCGGGAGTTTCTGCAACAGGACAAGAAGCTGCGGGGAACGGTGCGGGCCTACGTGGAGAAGGTGACCGGGCTGAGCAGCGCGCAGGTGACCCGGCTGATCCGGCTGTTCAAGAAGAACGGGAGCGTGGAGGCGAAAGCCTATCGGCGGCGGTCGTTTATGCGGATCTACACCGATGTGGACCTGGCGGTGTTGGCCGAGGTCGACCGGGCGCACGAATGGTTGAGTGGGCCGGCCACGCGGCGTATTTTGGAGCGCGAATATACGTGCTTCGGCAAACCGGAGTATGTACGCCTGGCCAAGATTTTCCAACGGCCATCTGTACAACCTGCGAGCGAGTGCCGGGTACCGCAAGCTGGCGGCCGTGTACCAACCGACGCAGGCAACTGCGGTGAGCATCGGGGAACGGAGACGCCCGGAGCCGGAGGGACGGCCGGGGTATATACGAGTGGACACGGTGCATCAGGGAGACTGGGAAGGCGCCAAGGGGGTCTACCATATCAATGCCGTGGACGCGGTAACGCAATGGCAGGTGGTGGGGTGCGCGAGCCGGATCAGCGAGGCCTATTTGCAGCCGGTATTGGAGGCGATCCTGCACCAGTTTCCCTTTCGAATCCTGGGGTTCCACAGCGACAACGGATCGGAATTCGTCAACCGGGAGGTAGCGAGGCTGTTGGAGAAGTTGCGGATCGAGTTCACCAAAAGCCGAGCGAACCGCAGTCAGGACAACGCACTGGTGGAGGGCAAGAACGGCGCCGTCATCCGCAAGCTGATCGGTTACGGACACATCGCCGGAGAACACGCCGAAGCGCTGCAGAGGTTCTACACGGCCCATTTGAATGGGTATCTGAACTTTCATCGTCCGTGCGGGTTTGCGACGGTGAGCTACGACGAACGGGGCAAAAGAAGGAGGAACTACAAGGCAAGAGGATTATGCCACGCCGTACGAGAAGCTCAAGAGTCTCCCCGGCGCGGCCGGCTACCTCAAAGAGAATGTCAGCTTCGCATGGTTGGATCAACAAGCGAACCGCATGAGCGATACGGAGTGCGCGAAGAAGATGGCGGCCGCCAAAGCCGGCCTGCTGAGGAAGGTCAAGAGCGAATCACCGATACCGCCGCGGTTCCATTGAATCCGAAGGCGAGGGGATGCGAGAGAAGAACAGGTCCAGGTTCCCGAACGGATATCGCACCCCTCGCGGAGGCCGTTTTCGGCGGCGGTCGACGCGAGGGAAACACCGGGAGGCGGGAGAATCGGCGTGTCCGCTGCCTCCCGCTGGTCGGCGTCGCGGGCGATTCAGATGAAAAAGATCTTAAGGTCTTAACCACGATTACTATAATTAACCAACGGGAACAGCCAGACAAAACCCAAACCCAAACCCAAACCCAAACCCAAACCCAAAACCAAAACCTTCCTATGAAGGAAAACCAAAACACCAGGGGAAGCCCAAGGGCCTCCCGTTGGTCGGCATCGGGAGTTCAGAAACGTAGAGAAAGGAGCGCCGGCGGACCACCCCCCATTTCATCCGATTTCATGATCATTTTTCGATTGGAAAATGCTCAGGCGCTTTCGCCTGGCAACCGATTCTTTCACACCTTCCCCGGGAAACATCCGCCAGGGAAGTTTCTCACTCGGCGGATCGCAGCCCAGCCACCAGGAGACCTGTATCCGCGATCGCCTTCATTTCCGGAAGAAGCCCTTGCGTGTCGAAAGGTCGCGAGGTCCGGCCACCGCACCCGCGAGCCGAAGGGAATTTACGCCCCTCGGAGGTCCTAGCCTTCTCGAGTTCCTCCCGAATGATCCGCCCCTGTGGGACACCCGTCCTCGGGGACGTCTCGCTAAGCCATTCGGCGAGGTCATCGGGCAACCGGACCGTGATCGTACTACTCATCTGCTTCGACCGTAACCCACTACGGACTTGCGGTCAAGGAGCCGCGCCACGAACCCCTCACTTGACGCGATTGATAGCGCAGCCGATCGACTTCGTCAAGGGATGCGGCACGGGCCTACCGGCGAGCACCGCATCAAGCGCGTCTCGCACATCCCGCTCCGTAGGCTGCGGCCGCTGCTTCCCGAAGTCCGCCACCCGGTCATCGATCCGCCCGCGGTAGAGTACCTTACCGTCCGGCGAGAGCACCGCGGCCTCCGGGGTTACGGTCGCGCCCGCGAGTTGGACCAGCACCTGTCGCGGATCGAGCAGCAGCGGAAAACTGTAACGGTAGTCTCGGGCATAGTGCGCCACTTCGCTCTCCGCCACGGTGGTGTCCGCTTGCACCGCGTACACCAACACGCCGCGTCCGCCATACGCCTCGCGAATGCGGTTGAGCTCCGGGACGTAGCTGTTCCCCACCGGGCAATCCGTGGTAACGAAAAAGAGCAGGATGGCCTTCTGCCCACCCCATTCCGCGGGGGTGTGGATGGCGCCCCCGGTATCCCGCAACTGGAAGCGCGGAACGGCGGGGTATGCTCCCAGGGCCAACCAGAATACCAGGCTCATCACGAACATCCCACCGCGCGCGAATTCCCGAATTCCTGGCGGGACGCGCGCCTTACTGCTGCTGGGGGCGTTGACGTTTGAGTTCCGCGATCTGGTGGTAGAGGTCATCGATGGCCTTTTGTTGGGCGGAGAGGGTGGCAGCGGTCGCAGTGTCGAGGCGCTCGGCGTCGGTAAGGGATTTGCTCATACCGGCATTCTGGAGTGTGAGGTAGTGCATCTGATTTTCGACGCGTTCGAGGCGGCGATCGACGCTGTCGAAGCGTTTGTCAACAAGGTCGAACCGGCGGGTCATCTCCGAGAATTCGGCGGCGATGGCCTCAATGCCGCGTTCCTGGCGGCCGATGAGGCGCTGTTCGGAAGCGACGATGGCGGCTCCTATGGCAGAGGCCGTTCGCTGCTCGGAAGCGACGATGGCGGCGGCGATGGCTGAGGCAGTTCGCTGCTCGGCGGCGGTGACGATAGCGTTGATTTGTTCGAGGTCTTCGGGTGTCATGGCTCGCTCTCTACATGATACCTGAGACCCGCAACGAGGTGCAGGCACCTGGCAGTGTCCTGTTAATCCCTTTCGAATGTTCGCACTATCCCGCATCCCCAAAGATTGCACCCCATAAGTCACCGAAAAAGCGGCCAATCGTATTTGTTCTCAAACGCTTACGCTGAGCCTGCCGGTGCAATGCGATTGGCCGTTTTTCCAGTGAACTAACCGCTGCGCGGTAGATTCGCGCGCGGCCCCCCTGGCGTGGAGCGAGGCTCCTTGACACACTGGATTAGGTTATTTCCCAATGACCAATCCAACATCCAAGGAGCCATCGCATGTCACCGCTTCGTAAACGCATGATCGAAGATATGCAGTTGCGTAATCTCAGCAAGAGCACCCAGAGAGCTTACCTGCATTACATCATCGGCCTGGCCCGA
The DNA here is from genome assembly GCA_020073365.1 of Terriglobia bacterium. GTDB lineage: Bacteria > Acidobacteriota > Terriglobia > Bryobacterales > Bryobacteraceae > JAIQFL01. The sequence goes on from JAIQFL010000135.1 coordinate 28,583, forward strand.
TTCTAT
>JAIQFL010000581.1 GCA_020073365.1 Terriglobia bacterium
ACCCCGGAAGGCAAGCTCCGCTCTTCCCGGAATGCCATCAGCCACGGCCTCCTCGCCGATTGTGTGGTCCTCCCCGGCGAGTCCCGGGAAGGCTTTCTGGCCCTCCACAATCAGCACCTGGAGCGCTTCTGCCCCGTCGATGACGTCGAAGCCGGCATGGTCGAGGAAATGGCCGCTGCCTCCTGGCGCATGCGCCGCGCCTGGGCCATCGAGAACGTCCTCCTCGAAGACGCACTTCCCTCCGCGCCGCAAGTCGACGACATGGGCCGGATCGCCGCCTCCTTTCGCAAACTGGCATCTTCCCCCGAGCTGGCCCTTCTCTATCGCTACGAAGTGCGCCTCCATTTGATGTACCACCGCGCCCTCCAAAACTTCCTCCTCCTGCGCACCGCCGGCGGACCAGACCAACCCGATCCCGTGGGCCAGCCGGAGCCGCCCGTGACCGAGGCCCCCGAACCGGTCACCCCAACCTCCCCTTGCCCCTCGCCCGGCAATCCACCCGATATACCAATCGAACCCAGTCCCATCTCCGAACAACCGGCCCCGGTGGGGCAGCCGGAACGCGACAGCCCGCTACCGCTGCCCGTGACCGGGGTTCCCGACCTGCCCACCCCACCCTCCGGCCCCTCACTGGCGAACTCCCACGGCATACCAAACGAAACCGGCATGACCGGTTCGGCCTCCCCGATCCTTGCGACGCGGCTTGTCCCGACGATTTCCGGGAGGCTGCGCGACAAGCGTTGGCCAGGATGTGGCAGAAGCTAGGCCCGGAGAATGAAGACGTCCAAGCGACCGATGATCACACGCAGGACTCGGGCGAGGACGATGAGGAGGAGACTGCCGACGATGAAGACGAGGGGGCCACGACTCTCGACCGGGTTCACGCCGCTATTCTTTTGCAGGCTGGGGGCCGGGCGAACGCCCTGCGGTCCCTGCTCAAGTCCGAGACCGATCGTAGCCCCGACTTTCTTCGCTTGGCAAACGCCCTCTCGGCGCTGTATCCCGAGACAGAGAGAGCGAGCGAGGAGAAACGCCTTCTGGACGCGATGCTGCTGGCCGTACCGAGATGAGCGAACAGATTGAAGGCCTCCCCTTGAATCGTGAGATACTGGTGAGTATGGAACAGTTCACCTTAAGTGTTGATAATCAGGGTCGAGTGATGCTTCCCGCCTGGTGGAGAAAGAGGGAGGGAGTGGGCCCGTCAACCGAGCTGTGTGTTGCCGTAACCGAGGAGGGTGCACTGGTCGTGGAAACCAGAGAACAGGGACTGCGCCGCGCTCGGGCCCTCCTGCGTAAGTACATCCCCGAAGGAGTGAACCTATCGGACGAGTTGATCGCTGAGCGGCGGGCGGAGGTAGCGCGTGAATCCGGACAGCGCCAGTAGGCCGGCGTTCGATGCATCCGCGGTTCTAGCCTTGTTGCAGGGCGAACCTGGAGCCGACAAGCTGAGGGATCTCCAGGCGGACGCGGTTGTCAACGCGGTGAATGCGGCCGAAGTCCTGGCGAAACTGGTCAGCCGTGGCATGCCGCTAGCGGAAGCGCAGGCCGCATACGACGCGCTCCACCTGGAGACGACGGCGTTCGAACCCGCCCTGGCTGTGATCTCGGCACGCTACGTATTCAAGGGTGTGTCCCTGGGAGACCGCTGCTTCTTGGCGGCGGCCCATTGGCATGGGTCCGGATGGACTTCGGATCATGATCTGGGGACGCTATTCGGAAGCGGCGCTCCAACTCTGAACTTTTTCAAATGATACGCCGGTCTTTCTTAGGGATCGACACATGATTTAAATCGTCGGTCCCGAATGCGGAGCGTCGCGCGCTGGTTCCGAGATTTTGGACGCGCCCACGAAGACCGTGCTGCGCGTGAAGGGCTTCGTGCCACCCGAGTTGTGGAATCGGTTCGGGTCCAAGATCATCCCGAGGCTACGGTCTGCCGAGCAGTTCCAGGCAGGTGCCCGCTACGAACCTCTGGCGCGGTCCAGGAGGATCTGGAGCAGGGCGGGATGCCCATCCAGCGGCGGCGTGGTGATCAACTCCAGGTCCGTGTGGCGATGGGAGATCCGATCCACGATCGTGGGCAGGTCGCGCTCCAGGTGAGTCCCCAGCGTCAGAAAATAGGGAATCACGATCATGCGGGTGATTCCGCGGCCAGCGAGCTGGACCACGGCGCCTTCCAGATCGGGGGTGCCGAGTTCCAGGAAAGCGGCTTCGACGTGGTCGAAAGGACCCGCCCGCGCCAATCGCGCAGCCACTGCGCGAACGGCTTCGTTGGCCGATTCGATACGGGAACCGTGTGCAAAAACGATGATGCCGGTCGTCACACGGCGCCGTGGATGTACGCCCGCATATGATGCAGCTCCTCGGTTTTGAGCGCCAGTTCGTAGTTCATGAGGTCGCGCATGGAGAGAAAGGCGATCACGCGGGAGTCCCGCGTCACAGGCAGGTGGCGGCAGTTATGGGTCTGCATGAGCTCCATGGCGTCTTCGAGGCTGGCGAGCTCGTCGACGGTCGCCACCGCGGTGCTCATGACCTTCTCCACCGGCGTGGTCTCCGGATCCATCCGTTCGAGCACCACCCTCTTCATGAGGTCGCGCTCGCTGAATACGCCACGAAGCCGCTCCCCGTTTAGCACGACGATCGCGCCAACGTGGAGTTCCGCCATACGGCGGACCACGTGGGCCACGGAATTCCCCTCTTCCACGTGGAAGAGCTCTCGATTATGCACGATGTCTCGGACCAGGGACATACACACCCCTCCGGGCGATAGGTGGAACTATATCACGAAAAGAGGTCGCGTTCACAGGCGTTAATGGTGGGGTTGGGGGCTGAAGGAACCCCACGTGATCGCCGTGCTGACGTATGCGTCGACGGAGAAGGTGATTCGCGAGGTACCGATCACCTGCGCCGATACCACGCGGGCACAGTTCCTGCGCTCGTATGCGGATACGATGCGGACGGTGACCCTGGTCGAGCGGCCGGCGGGGCGCGCCATCCGCATCGCGTTCGAGGATGCCTATCCCTCGCCGGCCCGCAGCACGGTGGTCTCGATCCCCATCGTCAAGGACGACCTCGATGCCGCGCATGCCGAAGTGCCCGCCGACGTGCACGTAGCCACCTGGCGGAGGTAGCGCAGGACCGCGATCTTCTCGGAGAGCGGGGCCAGGAGGACCGGTGCCCGGAAGGGACCCCAGGACCGGGCATGGGCGCCAAGATAGGGCCTCATCATTACGGCGTAGGCGATTCCTTCTTCAACAGCGCCGGCCAGTTGACGATCACGGTCAGGGGCTGGCCCGCCCGCCCCGTCATCGCGCGAACCAGGAAGCGTTGGCCATCGGGGGAGACGTCATAGGGAGGAATCTCATTGTCAACCGCCGCCAGCGAAAACAACACACGCGGGGTAGATGGCTCTACGGAATTCGCTCCCAGCTTCAGGCTTACGGTCATCAGCTTGTTGTCCGGCGACACGTAGAACAACTCGTGTCCACCCGCTCCCCATGCCGGATATTGCCCGCCACCAGTCGAAATCGGAATTGGGCCGCGCGGCTCCGGAAATGCCTGGATGTAGACTTCGTTCCGGCCGGTCTCATCCGACTGGTAGGCCACCCAACGCGGCGGTGATTCCGGCGAGAAGCGGCCGTGTCGCTTACTGGACGGTGACCGCAGGTAGGCTCTCGACGTACCGGCGGGGCTGCCTTCGGAAGGTGACTTCAAGAACCCATAGGTCCCTCCCACTGTCGGGAGTGTTTTCCTCGTATAGGACGAAGCGGCCGTCGCGCGACCAGTCGCTGCCCCATTGACCGGTAGGGGACTGGGTGAGGCGCTGCTCGTTCCCGGCCCCGCTCGACTCCTTGCGAAACAGTCCTCGGCTGTGACTGAACAGAATTGTCCGGCCGTTAGGCGACCAGACAGGGTAAATATTCGAGCCCGAACTGGTCAACGTGCTGGGCAACATGGCGCTCCACATCGAAAAGCCAGAGATCGGGAGACCCAGCGCGCTCACGTGCAACAACGACGCGGCGTCCGTCCGGCGAGAGGCGCAACATGGGGTATTCGCCTGGTTCACCCACTACTCCCACATTGTTTCCCGCGCGATCGAACCAGGTGAGTTGGGAGGGGCTGGAGGAGCCATATAGCAGCACGCCGCCGGTTGACGTTGCCACATTCATCCTGCCCCAGAACCCACTCGCGGCGACTGGATCGGCTACCAGGCGGGGTTCCCCGGCGAGTTGGAATGTGCCCGGGTCAAACTCCTGGGCGACCAAGGTTCCGCCGCGCATCCATAACAAGTAGTCTTTGCCATTGCCGCCGGGCGCGTACAATGCGTTGGTCTCGGTGGGCAGCAGCCGGACACGTTCCCCGGGGTTCGCCAACAAGCCCGCATAAATACCTGCATACTCGGCCTTCCGGCTTTGGACAAGATACAGGAAGCGACCACTGGGAAGCACCTGCGGCCAGCGATGGCCGAACTCGCCGTGGGAAGCATCGAGCGTGGTGAGCGATGAGGGCGTTCCACCGGCTGCGGTCACCTGGAACAAGCCCGAGTTCGTTCCGAATAAGATATGACCGTCGCTGGTCCAGGCCCCGCCGCGGCCTGCTACCGTGCCGCAGATGACGGACGGAGTCCCGCCCGCCAGATCGACCCGTTTCAACTGGGTTGCCGTGAAAAAGCCGAGGGACTTGCCATCCGGGGACCAGAAGGGAAACCCACCACCTTCGGTTCCGGCGATCAGCCGTGCCATTGTGCTGTCCAGCGGCCTGACCCAGAGCCCGGTCCTTCCGCCGGCCGACGCGACAAAGGCGACGGTCCGGCCATCGGGCGACAAAGCGATGCCGCCCGTGACGAGTCCGAAGGTGAACCGGCCGCCCTCGGGTGGAACGATATCGAGACGGAACACGCGGTCGTCTGCGAGTGGCTGGCGGAAGTGTGAGACAGACCATTCGCCGAGAGCACCAACCGCCAGAGCCGCCGCGGCGATCCACTGCCAGCGGCGCACCGCCTTGACTGCGGTCGATGGTGGCGCCTGTTCCATCGCCCAGGTGAGCGCCGCCTTCAAATCGCGCGCGCTTTGAAACCGCTGATCGGGATCCTTCGCCAGCGCCCGCCGCACCACCCGCTCCAGCGGTGGCGCACCCGTCAGCGGCGCAGGCTGCCTTTCCAGAATCGCCGCGATCACGCT
>JAIQFL010000582.1 GCA_020073365.1 Terriglobia bacterium
GAAGGAAGTTGGTCGCATAATGTTATAGTTCCGATTGGCCTGCGTCTCCTAATCGGTACTATAACAAATCTGGCCGATATCGGCCACGGGATCTCAATGTGCGCGCGAGGCCTAATTTTACAGGCATTCCGAGCCGATTTAGTGTGTTGCAGATCTCCACCGGTGAAGCCCGGTTATGCCAGAGAACCGATAAATTGTGAGTTGTTATTGTTGAGGGGACCCTAAGGGCGTCACTCAGGTTCTTGTGATCAGGATGCAGTTCAACGGGAAAGTCGTTGAGCTCGGGTGAGCGCCCATATACCTTGGCATAGGATGCGACAAACAGATAACGATGGAGGTCCGACAGCATATGCGGGCGCGAGGTATGGTTGCAGACCCCGCCGACGGCGGGATCGAGAAACCAGTCCGGTCTGTATTCAGCCACAGGATGACACGGGATGAATTCCGCTCCGCGGTTTGCTTTGAAGCTGCGCATGTCCGCAAGCATGTTGATCACCCGTTCTCTGACGAGCCGGTCATTGCCATTGCGCCGGGAACGCATGAAATCGGCGCTCAGTATTTCGTTCAGCGCAGATTGCCATTGCTCCTGCCCGTCCTCGGTTCCTGTCAGACCGCTGCGCAGCCGGGGAAGTCCGCGCAGCACAGCACGTGCGGGAACGACGTCGGGCTGCGGTGTAAGCGTCGGTATTGCCGGATCTGACAGGTCCTCGCGAACACCAAGGATAATGACGCGATGACGGGATTGAGGTATTCCGTAGTCCTCACACTTAACCACGAAGTCGCTGGGTGCATAGGGCTGAAGGGCATGCGCCCCTTCCCGATGAACCAGAGAATACAGCGAGTACTTTGCACCGGGTTTTCCCTTCGCTTTTGCGACACCGCCGGGGTGATGGAGATCTTCGAGCATCTGCTGAAAGATTTCATTGCCCTTTACCTGCGAAGAGAGCAGACCCTTCACGTTCTCCATGATGAAAATCGGGGGTTCGTGTATTGCAAGGATGCGCAGGTATTGGCGGTACAGGTAGACGCGATGATCGGTGGCCGAAATGCCGCCGTTGCGCGAACGGCCCACTATCGAGAAGGCCTGACATGGCGGGCCTCCGCAAAGGACCCAGGGGTCGGAGGATCGAACTGCGCGACGGATACGCCGGTCGACCTCTTCCGGTTCAACTGCTCCGAGTTCAGCTCTCCAGGCCTGTTGATCGGATGCGGCGGCAGCCTTCGGAAAACGCTCGAACAGTTCCGCTCGGGTAATCTCGCCGCGAATGTGCGCATAGTATTCGACAGGTGCTTGCCCACGGGGAAAGTGATGAAAGAAGCTCCGGAGTGCCAGGGTCTGATGGGCCCATGGCTCCATCTCAATTGAGAGCGCGATTCGGAACGCTGCTGACCTTGCGGGTGCGGCGAAAGCGGAAAATCCCTCTCCGAGACCTCCGGGGCCGGCGAACAGGTCGATGATGGGTATCGTTTCAGTCATTGGTTGCAGCGGCCCTTAACGACCTAGATAGCCGTTTCTGAAGTGCCAACTCGTCATCTAGCTCGCATTCCCAAACGATGAGCACTTTCCATCCCAGCCTCTTTAGGTCCCGCACATTTTGGCGATCACGCTCGACGTTTCCGGATAGCTTTCGAAACCAGAAGTCACTGCGAGTCTTGGGCAGAACGGCGTTTCGACATCCGGCATGACGGTGCCAGAAACACCCATGAACGAACACGACGGTTTGAAATCGCGGCAAAACAACGTCAGGCTTACCCGGCAATTCTTCGCGGCGAAGCGAGAAGCGGAATCCGCATCGATGCAGCAGCGATCGGACCCGCCGTTCCGGGGCGGTGTTCTTGCCGCGGATGCGGCTCATGTTCCAACTGCGCCGCTCCGGCGTGATCCTGTCCATATAGCCCTTTCGCAACACGATGCAATCGCGCCCCTTGCAGGGAACGGCCTCAGCCCTCATTCGCCGACCTTTTCTCGTCAGCTCCTCCCGAGCGAACCCACGCGTCCACTTCAGACAACTTGAATTTCCAAAGCCTTCCGATGCGATGGGCGGGCATTCCCTTGCTTTCGATCCAACGGTAGACAGTGTCCCGGACGATCCCCAGATGGGCGGTAACTTCCTCGACGGACGCCCACGGCTCAACCGGAGCGCCCCCTGTACTGGACTGACTGTTCATCACCCGCTTATTGTGGCACACAGTCGCACAGAACCGTATAGACCCATATCACGAGGTGCATTAGCGTCCATCTCGCGGGAGGGGATTCCGGGCATGACGACCAGTTGCGGACACCGCTGGTGGCATACCCGTCCAAATTGGCCAAACAAAGCTGCACATTTTCCAACTCGCCTGAGTATTAGTTGACGGCGAGCGCGAACGCGCTTCCGGAACACCAGACAGCGGGCAGGCCGCCAAGCGGGACTCGTTGTGGGTACTGGACATCGGGTCGAGCAACCACGGCGGCCATACCCCTCCTGTGTTCACGCCCACATCATCCTCGCCAGGCTGCGCGCCCTTGGAGGCGAACACATGCAGCGTGGTGAAGAACCCAAGATTGACGATGCCATCAAAGAGATCGCGGCGTTGCTGGCTGCGGCATACAACCGGCGCGCCAGAATCCGGCTTGTTCACCCGACGCCCCAATCGTCGCCGTCAACAGAGGGACTTGCTAATGCGGGTGAAACGAGCCGTCATGAACTGACGTTGACACGTCGGAGAAAGGAGTCACCCAGATCATGAAGAAACGTGATGGGCTGCCGGAAATCGGGGATCTACCGATGATGAACGCCCCACAGCTACAGGCCGCACACAGGGAATTGTTCGGGGCGGAGCATGCGATTGCGAATTGCCAGCACCTGCGGCGGAAGATCGCTTGGCATCTGCAGGCGGGGAAGGATGGCGGTCTTCCGGAGTCAGTCCGGCAATACGCCATCGCCATCGCCCGTGGAACCGAGTTGCGAATGCGCATCTCGGAGAACGCATCCCGGCGACAGTCTGGGGTCCCGCTGGACCAGACGGTAACGACGACGGTGGTTCAGACACGGGATGCGCGCCTGCCAATGCCGGGGAGCTTGATTGTGAAGAAGTACAAGGCACAGACCGTCGTCGTTAGGGTTCTCAACGATGGGTTCGAATACGATAGCCGTCGATTCGCATCGCTCAGTGCCATTGCCGGCGAGATAACGGGCACCCGCTGGAATGGCTTTGCGTTCTTCGGGCTTGAGAAGGAGGCACGTCATGCGCGGTGACAAGCGGCCGAGAGAAGACGGCAATGGGTTCGCGGCGCGGGCTGGTGTCCGCTGCGGGATCTATACCCGGAAATCGACAGAGGAAGGCCTCGACCAGGTTTTCAATACTCTCGACGCCCAGCGCGAGGCCGCGGAGTTGTTCATCAACAGCCAGCGTCAGGAAGGATGGGCGGCGTTGCCGCAGAAGTACGACGACGGCGGCTATACCGGTGCCAACATGGACCGCCCGGCGCTGAAACGGCTGCTCGCTGACGTCCAATCCGGCAGTGTGAACTGCGTGGTGGTCTACAAGGTCGACAGGCTTTCGCGATCCCTTCTGGACTTCGCGCGGATCATGGAGATCCTGGATAAGCACGGTGCGACCTTTGTATCGGTAACACAGCAGTTCAATACGACCAGCTCGATGGGGCGCCTGACCCTAAACGTCCTGCTCTCATTCGCCCAGTTTGAGCGGGAGATGATCTCTGAACGCACCCGTGACAAGATGAGCGCCGCGCGGCGCAAAGGCAAGTGGGTTGGTGGCAATCCCGTAATTGGCTATGACGTCGCCCCGCAAGGTGGCTCCTTGATGGTGAATCAGGAGGAGGCGCAGCGCGTACGCGAGATCTTCGCGCTCTACCTCGAACTGGGATCACTGATCCCGGTTGTGGAAGAACTCGACCGCCGTGGATGGCGGATGAAATCCTGGACGACGCGCGAAGGCCGGAAGGCGGGGGGAAAGCCAATCCCCAAGAACAGCCTCTATAACCTGCTGACGAACATGATCTACGTCGGAAAAGTCGAGTACGGCGGACAGGTTTATGAAGGCGAGCACGATCGAATTATTGACGACGAGACTTGGAACCGTGTCCAGAGTGCGCTCAGCCAGAATGGTCGGCGCGGTGGCCGCAACATTGGCAACAAGTACGCCGCCCTGCTCAAAGGACTGGTGCGGTGCGGTAGCTGCGACGTCGGCATGGTGCACACCTACGTCAACAAGAAGGACAAGCTCTACCGCTACTACGTGTGCGTGAAGGCCCACCAGCGGGGTTGGGCGCAGTGCGAGACGCGATCCGTTTCGGCTCCGGCCCTGGAGAACGCGGTCTTAGAGCAACTCCGCGGCGTCGCTGGGAATCCCGTAATGCTGCGCGAGGTGTTGCGGCGGCTCGACGACTATCGACAGAAAGACTCAGCGGAGATCGAGAGGGAACGTACGGATATTGAGAGCGAACTAAAAAAGATCGCTCAAGAGATGAAGGCGACCGTTTCGATGGTCGGCAAATCAGGCCCTGCGGCCGATCTGGCCACCGATCGTCTCGCCGAACTACAGGATCGCGTTTCGCACCTCAACAACAGACTGGCCGAGCTTCGCCAACAGGACGCAGCAATCGACGCGGAAGGTGTGGATACCCAAGACGTTGAGGCGGCGCTCTATGAGTTCGATTCGCTTTGGGAACAGTTGTCTTCGTGGGAGCAGGAACGGTTCATCCGGACCCTTGTTGAACACGTGCGGTACGACGGCAAAACCGGCACCGTGACCCTTGGTTTTCGCTCTCGAGGAATCAAAGAGTTTTGCAGTTGGGCGCCAGCCCTGACGGAGAAGTATGAGCACACAAAACAGCCCGGTTGAGATTCAGTTCAGGCTCAGAACTCCTATAGTAGTCGCCTGCGGGGCGAGTGCTCGTGTTAACGACGCCCAAATGGAAACAGTGAGTATCTGTATGTTTCCGAGCGCCCACCGCTCCGGCGCTTAAGTCCCAGAACTCGTCAATGACCCAATTCGCGTGAGCTTGTAAGAGGATGCGAGTTGTTCAGACGGCCGCGCAAATCGGCACGATATTAACGATAATTATTGAACAGCATTACTTCCACAACTCCTTTGATTTGTGTATTGTGACACCGTGTTACAAGCTGTGCTATAGGAGTTCTGA
>JAIQFL010000136.1 GCA_020073365.1 Terriglobia bacterium
CTCGCCATTCTGATCGGCAACACGCCGGGTTTTGAAATCACGGGCCGGTTCGCCACAATGGAGCAGGCGCTGCCCCGGTTCGACGTGGACCCTCCTCATGTTTTACTGGCAGACATCGGGCTGCCCGGCATGTCCGGCATCGAGGGTGTGCACCGCGTGCGATCCGCCCACCCCGAAATCCAAATCCTGATGCTGACGGTTCATGGCGATGACGATCATGTATTCGAAGCCATCTGCGCCGGCGCGTGCGGCTATCTGCTCAAGGAGACTTCGCGCGAGAGGCTCCTCTCCGCGATCCGCGAGCTGCGCGAAGGCGGAGCGCCGATGTCGCCGGAAATCGCACGCAAAGTGGTGCTGATGTTCCAGAAAGTCGCGCCGCCCAAGGCACGCGAGCGCCAACTCACTCCGCGAGAGTTTCAGATCTTGCGGCTGCTGGCGGACGGGCACAGCTACAAAACCTGCGCGGACCGGCTCTTGTTGAGCCTGGATACGGTGCGCTTCCATATCCGCAACATCTACGAGCAGCTCCACGTGCATTCCAAGTCGGAAGCGGTGCTCAAGGGAATCCGGAGCGGGTTGATCTCTTAGCAAACCTGCGCCAGGCGCCTCTGAAGTATCCCAGTAATGCTTTGGGAAGCGTGTACAACAAGGAGGGGAATAGACTGCTCGTCAGCCATTCCGAGATGACACCGCTCTGCTTCAGAGCAGAAAGATGTTTGTTTCTCAAGTTTGTCGCGCATTCTCTCGCCGCGATGCGAATAGCTATAAAACACCTGCATTCTGGTCCCTCGCCACTTCACCCCGCGATTCTGGAGCAATGCGGAAGGGTCTGCTTTCGATCAAAATAGGCTAAACCGTACTCTTGCGAATTGAACCCGGTGAAGCGTACCCAACAGAGCCGCGAAGTCCGGTGATAGCTAAGCACTTGATAAGGTCCCGGCTATCCACGCCCGTTTCTCATTCTCCTAGCATAACAATACACACGAAATACACACTAGCTAGACTTGATGTTTGATGGCAGCGGAGTGCGAGATGGCGTGCGAACCTCGCTGCCGGGCTCGCCCGGCGACATCGGGGCAGGGAAGGGCCGCCTTCCTCCCGCGGGCCGGATTGCTTTGAAAGGAACCGCGCGCACCCGGCATTTTACGGAGTTGGAGGAGATATGAACTCTGTCGCCGCGAGTGTCTTGATGGGATTGCTGGTGCTGCCCGCATACGCCCAGGAGCCGTCCGCGAAGGGCGTGAATTTCTATTCCCTGGAGAGCGAGATCCAACTCGGTCAGGTGGCGGCCGCCACCCTGATGCGCACGCTGCCCATCGTCCACGAACCGAAGTTGGATGCCTATCTCGCCAAACTCACCGCGGAACTGGCGAAATATGCCAGCCCGCAGTTCGCCTACAGCTTCACGGTGTATGAAGACCGGAAGCCCCTGGGGCTGCAATGGGTCGCGCTGACCACGGCGTTCCGCATGCCGGCGGATGCGTTTCAGGGCCTGGCAGCCGAGCCGGTGGCTTTTGCGGGCGGCCCCATACTGGTCCCCTTGAGCCTGCTGGCCGATGCACCGGACGAAGCCGAGTTCGCTTTCCAACTGGCGCATGCCATGGCCCACATTGCGTTGCGGCACTCCACCAGACAGGCAACCCGCCAGGAGCTTCAGAATATCGCTGCTGTCGCATTGAAGGTCGAGAGCGATCATACGCTCGCCGGAGCTGCCATCCTCACATCCGAGCGGGTTGCGGTGCAACTCGGCATGCTCACCTTTGCCCGCCAGTCCGAATTGCAGGCCGACACCGTGGCGACAGGCATTGTGGCCGCGGCCGGCTATGACCCTGAAGCGGCAGTTCGATATCTGGAGGGGCAACCGCCGGCCGACGGGGCCAAGCCCCCCCGAGTGTTCTCGGCGCATCCCACCGTCGATCGGAGAGTGGCGGCGGTCCGAGCCGCGCTGGAAAAACTGCCCGCGCGCGGGTATGCAGCGGGAACTGGCGAGTTCGACGAGGTCAAGGCCCTGGCGGCAGGCATTCGTTGAAAAGCCGAGGTCCGGCTCGGAGGGCGGGGAAGAATGCCTGGGGATGCGCGACTGCGCAGCCGGCCCGGTTAGCTCCTGCGCGCCTGTCTGCGGACGGCCAAAGCGAGGGTTACAAGGCCCAAGCCGATCAGGCCGAATGTTGCCGGTTCGGGAACGGGCTCTCCCGTGGCGTTCGCAAACACGGAGACTGTCCCCAGTGTGGTGAGCCCGTCAAGCGACTGTTGGGACAGTGTGATTTTGTAGAGGTCATGAGCGTTGGGGTCAAACTCCGACAGGAACCCTGGAAAACTGGGGGTCTCCGAATTCTGAGCTCCCCACTCCGTGGACGGCGTCACTCCCGCGGTCTTACCGCTCAGCCCGTAACCCGAGTCGTCCGGTATCAAACGTACTGGTTCAAGCGTGGGACCTATGTTGCCTGTGGTAAGGTCGGTCACATTTAACGTGTAGTTGAATTCACCCAGAACAGCCAGACCGCCGTTGTACCGGGTATTCACCGAAAACGAGAATCCCCAGAGCGATATGCCCTTGGAATCGGTTCCCGTGGGAATCGTGTAGACGTTGCTGCCGGCCCCGGGATTGATAGGGCCAACGTGCCGCAAGATAATGCTTAACCCCAGCTCCGTGACGCCATCCTGGCTGACGGTGAAGTTGGAGTTGACGTTTCCGCCGCCGTTGTAAAACCCGGGCGGCGACAAAGAGGTGTCCAATAATATGGTTGCCGCGGTTGCGTTTCCCATCAGCGCAATGGTGGCAAGGAGAATCACAAGAACCTTCGCAATATTCCGAATCATCTGAAGTCTCCAGTTTGTTGCGCGACTAAAATCAAACGGGCCGCGGCCCTTTGCCTGCGGAGCATCGAGCTCACCAGCAGCAGGAGACCTCGGCCTGGCATCAGTCCAACCGTGCCGGGTTCGGGAGCGGAAGCGGTCTCGAACTCGATGGCGCCCTTGGTGTGACTGCCGCCAGTGTCGAGACGGAGCACGTTGATTCCGGCGGCGCCGTTGTCGGCATAGGATTGATTGATGGTGCCGCTCAGGTATGCCAGCGGCGCATTGGGATTACTCCCTACCGTAACAATGTTATTCACGCCGACATTGAGGTCGTTGTACGGGCCACTCGTTATGCCACTGGAGAGTGGCGATGTTTTTGGGGGCGATTCGCAACGCCCGGAGCAGCAGGCAAAACCAGCCTGTATCCGCCAGGAAAAACCGCTGAAGACCACTTCGAGCAGGCATCCCGTGAGGGGCCCTGGTGGAGCGGATCGTGCTCCATTCCCAGGAAGAGGACCGGCCGTTGCGCCTGGTTCAGCGGATCGGGACGGCCGGCTGCAAGACTGCCACATATGTTTTCATTGCACTACTGAAACATCCGTCGTTTCTACAATCGGAAGGAGTTATAAGAAGGTGCAGAAGTACTAAGAACGTACTAGATGAATTCTATGAATGCTCATTAGTATACGGGAGAGGTTTTCATCTTAAGTTATGAATCCGGGGCTTGGCGGATCTGGCGGACCACCAGAGCTAAAGTTCTTACCGGATCCGCCGATTACTGGATTCAGTGAGGCGAAATGGCAGTAGCGGAAACGAATAACTTTGGCAGGATCTCTTATGACCCAGGCGCGGCCATCGAGTTCCCGTGCGGTCTTCCGGGATTCGACGACCGGAGGCGTTTTGTGGCCCTGCAGTTCGAGGATACTGCCCCACTGACCTTCTTGCAGAGCCTGGAGCGCCCGGATTTGTGCTTTATCACCATGCCTGTGCTGGCTGTGGATCCGCAGTACCGGCTGGAGGTATCGGGCGAAGACCTCGGACATCTGGAGTTACCGCCCAATCCGCAGCCGCGTATCGGTGAAGAGGTCCTCTGTTTGACGGTACTCTCCATCGGGGAGAGCGGACCGACAGCCAACCTGCTGGCCCCCGTGGTGGTGAACCTGCGAAACCTGAAAGCCGTACAGGCGGTGGCCCCCGAATCCGGCTACTCGCACCAGCACGCTCTGCTGGCGGAAGAGGCGCCGGTATGCTCATGATGTCGCGCCGCGAGGGTGAAACCATCCTCATCGGCGACGAGATCGAAATCGTGATTGCGCATATCGGGCGCTCGCGCGTGAAGGTGGGGATTCGCGCGCCGCGAGAGATGCCGGTGATCGCCCGTGAGGTGAAACTGGTGCGCGACGAGAATCTGGCGGCGGCCAAGGCGGGCGCCGACTGGAGGCTTTCCCCGCTCCTCGAAAAAATTCAGCAGCGCTCCTCAAGTTTTTCCGGACCGGGCCGAAGAGCCCAGTAACCGGCAAGAAGCCGGCCCACAACTGGAAAGGATTTCTCCATGTCTATTTCGATTCAAACCAACGTAAACTCCCTGATCGCTCAGCAGAATTTGAGCGTCACCAACAGATTCCAAACCCAGACCATCACGCAGTTGACGTCCGGCTATCGGATCAACCAATCCGGCGACGACGCCGCGGGTCTGGCGGTTGCCAACAAGTTCCGCAGCAGCGTTTCGGAACTGACGCAAGGCGTGGCCAACGGCAACGACGCCGTGGCCGAGCTCCAGATCATGGACGGCGGCATGAACAACATTGCGCTGATCCTGGACCGGCTGAAGACCCTGGCTACGCAATCCGCCTCGGGCACCTTCACCGGCAACCGGATCACCGTGAATTCGGAGTTCCAGAACGACGTATTGGAACTGGACCGCCAGGCGCAGTCCATCGGGCTGGACACGGGCGGTACGTTTGCCAAGAACTTGAGTGTTTACCTGGGCCAAGGCAGCGGCAGTGCGACCCTGGCGAACGCGCAGGTGGCGGTAGACCTGTCGCTCGCCCAAGTGGACAGCCAAAGCCTGGGCCTGAAAGGCATGCAGGTGGTGGCCGGCGCGGCCGACATCGGGACGGGCTCGGCGACGCATTCGGTTTCCCGGATTGTGACCGACCAAGCCAATAACACGGCCACCGCGGGATATACCACCTTCTACTTTTCCGGTCCCGGATTCTCCGACAACGCCAGGGTCGCGGTGGCGGTGAACCTGAGCAGCGTCAGCGACATCAACACCCTGGTCTCGGCCATCAACAGCGCCATCAGCGGGGTCTCCAACAGCACCTTGCCGGCGGCTCAGGCCTTGAAGAGCGCCGGTATCCTGGCCTCGGTGAGCACCGATCTCAACGGCGGCCAGGAGCTGGCTTTCAGCTCCAGCACCGCGGCGTTCCAGGTGCAAGCCGGAGACCAAATGGCCAACGCGCTGATGGGTAACTTGTCCGCCGGTTCAACGGGCTCGGCAATCGTCTCGACCGTGACGGGCGGAGCTACAGCCAGTGCAGTGTCAAGCTTTACCAACCCCGACCAGGTCAAGGTGCAGATTTCGGGCGCCAGCCTGGCCACCCCGGTCACCCTCAGCTTCTCCGCGGCGGATACCACTGTGGATCTGGCCATCAACGACCTCATGACCCAAGTGGGGAATAACGCAGCCTTGCACGCGGCCGGCATTACCGCGAGCGGCACGGCGGGAAGCCCACTGGTTTTCACCAGCGCCACGGGCGAGACCTTCAGCGTGCAATCCACCGGCGACACCGCCAACGCGCTGGGGCTGGGGAACCTCAACACCTCCACGTTGAGCTCTCCCGCGTTTTACAGCAGCATCACGGCCGGCACCAACCTGGCCATCAACGGGAGCGGCTTCACCAACCTGGGATTCTCTTTGGATGGAGGGCCCACCGGCAGCGCCGGCCCCACGGTCATTGGAAGCGCCCTTACGTCGTTGAATACCACCGCCATGGACGGCACGCCACTCCGCTTATCCGTCGACGGCACGATCGTCAACATCGACTTCACCAACGACCCCATCCGGAGCACCACCGAGAGCGTGGCCGACGTCGTGAAATACATCAATAGCTCGGTCGACGCGGCAAAGGGCTGGTCCAGCGACGTGAAGATCGCGTCGGTCAACGCCAACAGCGGTATCACGCTGGTGGATACGGTGGCCACCGCCACCTCCACGATGACCGTCACGGACAACGTCACTGCCCGGACGCTCGGCCTGACCACGGGTGCTGGCGATATCACCGCCACCACTGCCCAGGCAGCCAAGATCGTGGGAGGCGCGCTTACCAGCAACAACACCACCATCGCCGGGAACGTGCTGACACTGGGCATCAACGGCACCAGCGTGACGGTCGATTTTGCCAACGACAGCAACGCGGGCGCCGCCGAAACTGCGGACAACATCGTCAAGTACATCAACAACGAAGTAAACCGGCAGATGGGCTGGGGGAGAGACGTGGCGCTTGCCACCAAGGTCGGGACCGGAGCGGGCACCATCACGCTGACCGATCCAATCGCCAATTCTAGCTCCACGCTGACGGTCACGCACAGCGTTTTCTCCGCGAACCTGGGCCTGACCGTCGACGCCCTCACCGACGCCACCAGCACGGGCACCGGCGCGGTGGGCAATACCGTCGCGCTGAACCTGGCGGGCGGCGACGCCACGGCTGCCACCCACACCGGCACCGTTCTCGCCACGGGAGTCGACACGGCCCTGGCGGCCAACCACACCCTGACTTTCGCCGTCGACGGCCCGGCCACCTTTGCCACCGACCCCGCCCGGTCGACCGCGGCCACGTACACCGGTGGCAGCATCAGTGGATCTGTGGGAGTGAACACCGCGGCCGCGTACACCGGCGACGCCATCACTGCCAATGTGGATACGGTCACCGCGGCCACGTACACCGGCGACGCCATCACCGCCCATGTGGACGCGCAGAGCGCGGCCACCCTCACGGGCAGCACCATCGGCACCTCGCTGAATGCGGCGGGCGCGGGTGTCAACTTAATCATGAACGTCACCGACACCGGTGGGACCGGTAGGGCCATAAGCTTCGCTCTTACCGGCGCGACCGAAAACGCCACCACCCTCGCGGCTCAGATCAACGCTGCGGCGACGACCGCCGGTGTGGGCAACATCGCCTCGGTGGTTGGGAACCAAATCAAACTGGTTTCCCAGGGGGTTGGTAGCACACAGCACGTCAATGTCACGGACAACGCGGCGTCCCAATTGCTGGGCCTGACCTCCGGGGGCGGGGACGTCTCGCATACCGGCACGGACAACCTGTCGCATCTGGTCATGAGCGTCACGGACGCCGCGAATGCCACGCAAAGCATCGACGTCGCTCTTACCGGCGCCAACCAAACCGCCGCCCAACTCGTGGCTCAGATCAACAGTGCGTCGACGACCGCCGGTGCGGGTAACATCGCCGTGCTGGATGGGAACCAGATCGTTCTGACCACCAACGGGACCGGTGGGACCGCGCATATCGGCATCACCGACAACACCGCGTCCGAAGCGCTGCAACTGACCACCAGCCTAGGCGGAGACATCTCCCAGGACGGCACCAGCCTGTCGCACCTGATCATGACCGTCACCGACGCCTCGAATGTCACGCAGAGCCTTGACTTCGCTCTCACCGGCACCAACCGGACCGCCGCCCAACTCAGGGATCAGATCAACACGGCGTCTACGGCCGCCGGTGCGGGCAACATCGCCGCGCTGGATGGGAACCAGATCGTTCTGACCACCAACGGGACCGGTTCGACCGCGCATATCGGCATCACCAACAACACCGCGTCTCAAGCGCTGAAACTGACCACCAGCGGAGGCGGGGCCATCTCCCAGGACGGCACGACCCTGTCGCACCTGGTCATGACCGTCACCGACACCTTAGGCGCCCAGAAGGCCATGGACGTCACGCTCACCGGCGACAGCCAAACCGCCAGCCAGATCAAGGATCAGATCAACGCTGCGTGGCACTTATTCGCCGGCGAGGCTAGCAATGACATCGCCACGCTGAGTGGGAGCCAGATCGTGCTGACCTCCAAGGGAACTGGCGCGAGCGCGCAGGTCGCCATCACGGACAATACGGCGTCCGAAGCGCTGAAGTTGACGTTAGCCAGTCTCGGGAGCGTCACGAAGAACGGCGCCGATGGCCATGTAGGGCTGGTCGCCGACTTTTCCACGGACGCCAACCGGTCGATCGCGGCCGCGTACACCGGCGGCAGCATCAGTGGATCTGTGGCAGTGAACACCGCGGCCGCATATACCGGCAGCTCCATCGCTTCCAATGTGGATACGGTGACCGCGGCCATACTCACCGGCGGCGCCATCACCGCCAATGTGGACGCGCAGAGCGCGGCCAAGTACACGGGCGGCGCCATCGGCACTGGGCTGACTACGGCGGGCGCGAGCAACTTAGTCCTGAACGTCACCAACGCCGCCGGCGCCAATATCGTCATGAACTTCGCTCTTACCGGCACTAGCGAAAACGCCACCACCCTCGCGGGTCAGATCAACACCGAGTGGACGACGGCGTTGAGCCAACCGGGCGGCCCCATCGCCTCGGTAGTGAATGGCAACCAGATCCAACTGACTTCCCCTGGGCTTGGTATCGGAGCGCACGTCAATATCACGGACAACACGGCGTCCCGATTGCTGGGCCTGACCGTCTCCGGAACCAACGTCGCGGTGAACGGCACGAACAACCTGTCTCCCCTGGTCATGAACGTCACCGACACCGCGGGTCTCAATACCGCAGTCACCGTCAACTTCACCGGCGCCAACCAGACCGTCACCCAGCTCAAGGATCAGATCAACACTGCGTGGGTTGCCGCTGGCGAGTCGAGCACCATCGCCTCGCTGTCCGGGAACCAAATCGTGCTGACCTCCCAGGCGAAGGGCTCGGCCGCGCAGGTGGTCGTCAACAACAGCACGGCGGCCAATGCGCTGAACCTGAACACCACCTCAGGCGCCGTCACGCAGAACGGCACGAGCCTGTCGCACCTGGTCATGAGCGTCACCGACGCCTCGAATGCCACACAGAGCATTGACGCCGCGCTTACCGGCGTCAACCAAACCGCCGCCCAGATCAGGGATCAGATCAACGCTGCGTCGAGGGCGGCCGGTGCGGGCGACATCGCTTCGTTGGATGGGAACCAGATCGTCCTGACCACCAATGGGACCGGTTCGACATCGCATATCGGCATCACCAACAACACCGCGGCCCAAGCGCTGAAACTGACCACCAGCGGAGGCGCGGCAATCTCCCAGGACGGCACCAGCCTGTCGCACCTGGTCATGACCGTCACCGACACCGCGGGCGCCCAGAAAGCCATGGACGTTACGCTCACCGGCGACAGCCAAACCGCCGCCCAGATCAAGGATCAGATCAACGCTGCGTGGCACTTATACGCTGGCGAGGGGGCTAACGACATCGCCACCCTGGATGGGACCAAAATCGTGTTGACCTCCCGGGGAACTGGTTCGGCCGCGCAGGTTGCCATCACGGACAATACGGCGTCCCGGGCGCTGAACCTGACCTCAGCCACTTTGGGGAACGTCTTGGAAAACGGCAGGAACGAAACCGCCAACCAGATCGCGCTGTTCCTCAACCAGCAGGCCCAGCAGCAGTTGGGAACCAGCACCACGGCGACCTTCTTCTCAGTGGTCGACAACCAACTGGTCCTGACGTCGCAAACCAAGGGCGCCGATTCCAATGTCGCGGTGATGGGCGGCGCCTTCGCCACGGCATTGGGCCTGGGCGGAGGCGTGACCGCTACCGGCACGGCTCCCACCATGGCGAGCGTTGTCGACAGCCTCAACCAGGCCTTCAGCGCCAACACCACGCTGCAAAAAGCGGGGCTGCAAGCCAGCAGCACCGACGGCACGCACCTCACGGTCGGTTCCACGAACAACACCAACTTCCGGCTCGACGAGTACGGCCAAGCCACCTCGAACCTGGGGTTCCCCCTGACTACCGGGGCGTTCACCGGGCTGACCTCCGGCCTGTCCAAAGCCAGCATGATCGATGCCGGCGGCACCTCGGTCATCGGCAAAGACGCCAGCGGCTATCTCTCGTTTGCGCCGCTCCAATTCGGCAGCGATGCCCAGGCCGTCACCATCTCGGCCAACAGCACCGCCGGGGCCCTGCAAGCCCTCACTCTGACGCTGCGCAACGACAGCGGGGCGCAGAATGGGGCCACCATCGATGCGGCGGTCGCCTACATCAACGCGCAACTCGAACAGAGCAATAACGCGACGCTGAAGGGCATCGTGGCAGTGAAGGAGAATGCGGGAGGCACGGAGAAGCTCAACTTCCTGAGCGCCCTGCCCTCGTTCACCATCAGCGTGGGCAGCTCGCCCAACGGCAACGGCGTCAACGGGGGCGTGGCGCAAAGGTTCTCCTCAGTGATGAACGGCGCCTCCAGCAGCATTGCCGTCGACACCCAGGACGGTGCTAAGGCGGCGGTAACCGCCCTGGCGGCGGCGGTCGGCAAACTGGGCTCCGCCCAGGCAGCCGTAGGCCGTGGTGAAAACCAGTTGGCCTACGCCATCAACCTGGCGCAGTCGCAGATCACCAACTTCTCGTCCGCCGAATCGCAGATCCGCGATGCCAATGTCGCGCAGCAAGCGGCGAACCTCTCCAAGGCCCAGGTCCTCAGCCAGGCGGCTATCGCGGCCATGGCCCAGGCCAATTCCGCGCCCCAGGCTGTATTGGCACTCCTGAGGGGCTAACCCTGAACTGACCCTGCGGGGCGGTCGTTAGCGGCTGCCTCGCCGGCCTAACCTTCGGGCCGCACAGGACCATCGGTTCTGTGCGGCCCTGGAGTCCTGTATGGGTACCGTCAGCAACTCGTTAGCCAGTAGCCTCGTCACCACGAGCGGCTCCAACTCCAGTTCCAGCTCGAGCAATTACTTCATGGGCGCCAGTTCGTATTCCAAGGACTTTCAGGCCGTCATCGACCGCGCGGTGGCGATCGCTTCTTTGCCCATCAACCTCCTGACCGCGCAGCAGACTGCGCTGACCACTCAGTCCACCGACCTGAAGAACCTCGACACCCAATTCACCAAGCTCCAGGCGGCGGTCCAGGGCATCGGGACCGCGTTAGGCGGTTCCGCCTTCCAGAGCACCATCTCGGATACTAGCGCAGTCAGCGCTTCGATCGGCGACGGAGCGGTGGAAGGCGATTACACCATCGACGTCACCAGCATCGGCGCGTATGCCAAAAGCCTGACCACTCAAACCTGGAATTCCGCCCCGGATCCCTCGGGCAACCCGGCCACCTACACCCTCATGGCCGGAGGCAAGAGTTACAGTTTTACGGCGGCCGACAATAGCGCCGCCACGGTGGCCTCCGCCATCAACTCGCAGTATTCCAACCTGGTCCAGGCCTTGGCGGTGAATGTCGGTTCGGCCGACATTCCCGATTGGCGCATCTCGCTCAAAAGCGCCAGGCTGGGCCCCATGAACCTGGACATCCAAGGCCCACCTCCCGGGCTGCAGCAGCAACAGTCCCTGGTCGACGGCCACGCCACCAGCCAAACCGCCGCCGCCTGGAACTCGGCGCTGGATCATCCCGGGGGCAAACCGGCCACCTACAATCTGACCATCGGCGGCAAGAGCTACACCCTCACGCCGTCCGACAATAACATCCAGACGGTGGTGAACACGATTAACAACTCGCTGTATGGCAGCCAGGTAACGGCCGCGGTAGTCAACGTGGCTCAGGGCGGAGACCCCGCCGATAACCGCATCCAGCTCACCAGCAGGTCAACCGGCGCCATGAACCTGGACCTCGAGCGGCAGCCTCCCGGCATCCAGCAGCAGCAGGCTCTGAACAATGGTTTTGCGGTCAGCCGGACCGCCGGCACCTGGGACTCTACCCCCGATCCTTTGGGAAATCCAACCACCTACCGTCTCCTCGTCGGAAGCAAGACCTACAGCATCACACCCTCCGACAACCACGCGCAGACGGTGGCCGACGCCATCAATACGCAGTATGGCAGCCTGGTGGAGGCCCAGGTGGTGACAGGTCCGGGCGGCGATTCCGACCAGCGCATCCAACTCACCGGCATCCATGCCGGCGCCATGAACCTGGACCTCCAGAAGACGGCCTCGCTCCAGCACACGCAGGTGGGTGGGACCTTGGCCACGTACGAGGTCGTCAACTCCGGTAAAACGGTCTCCAGCAATACCCGTTCGGTGAGCGTCGCCCCAGGCGTGACTCTCACCTTGCTGGGTCAGAGCGATGGCCCGGTGGATGTTACGGTCACGCGGTCCACATCGGCGCTCAACACCGCCCTTTCGACATTCGCCGACACTTATAACGCGACGGTCGACCTGGTCGCCGCACAACGCGGCCAGTCGGCGGGCTCGCTCCAGGGACAATCGATCCTCTCCAGCCTTTCCCGAGCGCTCAGCAGCATCTCGACCTACAGTTCTTCCGGCGGGGCCATCAGCGGTCTCAACGGTCTGGGGTTGGACCTGGGGAAAGATGGCCATTTCACCTACAATGCCTTCGGGCTCATGAGCGCCGATTTGAGCAACTCAACGGGGGTTACCGCGTTCCTCGGCTCCGCTGCCGGCGGAGGGTTCCTGAAGGCTGTCACGGACGCTCTCAATAACCTGGAAGATCCCAACAACGGGCTTCTCAAGCTCTCCGAGACGGACACGCAGTCGCGGCTTACCGCGCTGGGTGCCAACATCTCCGATCGACAGGCCAAGGTGGATCAACTCCGGGTCCACCTGCAAAACCAGATGGCGGCGGCCGATGCCCTGATCGCCACCATGCAGCAGCAGTATTCCTACCTGACTTCCATGTTCCAGGCGCAGCAGACCGCCGATCAGATGTACAAGTGACACCGATGAAGAACCAGCGTACCGACCCGATTCGCCAGGCCGTCGCTGCCGGAGAGTTCCACCGGGCGACGCTCCTCTGGAACGAATACGCCGCGGGCATCCGCGAGGAGATCGGCCGGGGCGCCTGTACCGAAGCCCGCATGGCCGAAGCCGGAGAGCTGTTGGAATGGTCCCGCGGCGTCGCTCTGTGCGATCGCGCTCACGCGCAAAGCCAGCTCACCAGCATGCGGGTCGCGGCGCAGTATGGCCCCGCCGATACGCCGCTGGCGCGCTTCGTGCGGGCCAGCCTGTAGCGGGCGGGCATGAAGGGGTGGTCGAACCGGGAGTTCGGCGGCCACCTGGCCGGAGCCTGTTCGTTATCCGGAGCCCGTTCGTTATACAGAAACGCGAGCACGCCGAACTATCGAAGATCTTTGCCATGATGGCCAGCCTCGTGGGCTTCCTGACGTGCTTCCCGACGGCGCAACACCAGCAACTGCTCGACGGAAGACTTGGCCGGTTTAGGGTATCCGTACCCTCTGGCTCCGCCTTCGGATTCAGCATGCATCATTCGATTCGAAACCGCTGCGGGCGTGTGCCATTCCGCCGTCCGGCGAATGGCGTCTTCGAGCGTGACCAGTTCCCGCAATCCGAGTTCGAGCCGGGCCCGGCTGGTGTCGGGGACATAGCGCTCGGGCGCCGCGCCGGGGCGGGGAAGACCCCTCACCCGCATGGCGATAGTTGGTTCCAGCACCGGTTCCAGCGCCGCCACTACCATAGCGGCTAGCTCCGCGATGCTCAACCCCCGTTCCGATCCGACGTTATAGGGCCGGCAGGATTCGCCGCGAACCAGAATCGTCCACAGCCAGATGGCCAGGTCGGCAGCGTACAGATACGAGCGATAGGGCGTGCCGTCGCCGCGGATTTCGAGGGGCCGCCGTTTCAGGCAATCGCCGATGAAGTTGCCGATGGCGAAGTGGACGTCGAGCGGCAGGTGGGGGCCCACAAACGCAAAACCGCGCACCACCAGGCAATCCAGGCCGTGATCCCGGGAATACAGAGCGCACAGCAATTCCGCCAGACGCTTGCCCTCGCCATAAACCGAGCGCGGCTCTATGGGGTCGGGCCCCCCGCCGTAGGTCTCCGGCAGACGGGCCATTACCGGGGGTTGGGGACCGTAGACCGCGCCGGAGCTGATCAGCAGAAAGCGCCGCGCTTCGGCTGTCGCCGCGAAGTCCAAGGCCCGCCGGGTGCCATTCACGATGGTGTCCAGCATGGGGAGCGGCTGCTCCTGGTTGAGGGTTCGGCTGGCCTCGCTGGCGCCGTGGATTACGTGGGAGAAGTGTCCCGCGGGAAAGGGGAACGACCGGATATCGCCATGCACCAGATGGATGGCGGGATGGGAGGCCAGGTGTGGCGCCTTGCGGCGAAAGGCTTCAGGCGACCGGGTGAGCACCGTCAGGGAAGCGTCCAACTGCAGGCGGTCGCTGGCCCAGGCGAAGCTTTCCAGCAGCCAGCAACCGAAGAACCCGGTTCCGCCGGTGACAAAAATACGGGCGCCTTGGAGGTGGGGCCACACGTCCCCCGTGTGCTCGAGAACGTGCTCCAGGTCGCGGGCGAGTGGATTCGTCATGGCCGTGCCGGCGCAGTTGCCGGAGTGCCGTAATTCATACAACCAAAAGGAATTATAAAAATCCTGGCGGGGGTGAACTAGCTTCTCTTTGGTACACGGGAGAGATCATCTAAAGTTATGAATCGTGGATGGGACAGAATACCCTGAATGCTCCTGGCCACTTCACGGCGCATCTGCTCGGGCGCAGTCGAGTCCTCATCAAACCGTCATGTCCGTTTGCAGCCCGGGTGGGTGCCAATCGCAATCTGGGAGTCGCGGCAAGGGGGTTCCCTTTGCCGGAATCAGCATGTTGTACGTGTACAAATACCTATAGAGCTATGACGCGCAAGCTAACGATCACCGTCAGCGAAGAAGTCTATGAAGGCCTCCACCGAACCGTGGGCCGACGCCGGATCAGTCAATTCCTGGAGAAACTTGCCAGGCCGCACGTCTTATCGCAGAACTTCGAAACGGCCTACCAGGACCTTGCTGCAGACCAGGATAGAGAGCGAGACGCCCTGGCATGGTCTGAGGGTGTGATCGGCGACGTGAACAAGCCCGATGCTGCGCGGTGAAGTGTGGTGGGTGAACTTCGATCCATCGCTGGGGGGCGAGATTCAGAAAACTCGTCCTGCGGTAATCGTCAGCAATGACGCGTCGAATCGCAATCCAGGATGCCGACTTGGAATACGACCCCTCCGAATACCCGCGCCTCCTGCGTCCCGCCGCGCGGGCACGCGTACCATCCTGCTCTGGACGGGCTACGGATATGCATCGAGCATCTCCTTTGTATAGGGTCAAGGAAACTATAGCTAGCCGTC
Source organism: Terriglobia bacterium (assembly GCA_020073365.1). Taxonomy (GTDB): domain Bacteria; phylum Acidobacteriota; class Terriglobia; order Bryobacterales; family Bryobacteraceae; genus JAIQFL01. The sequence continues at coordinate 15,120 of JAIQFL010000136.1, forward strand.
CCACCGCGACCAGTGATTGGCTGAGTGAAGTACTCTTGAATGTCAACCATTGTCGATTGTAAGCACCACTGAACCAACGGTTCGACACAGCCGGGCTTTATTAATGGATTTCTAATTTTCAGTGATCATCCATCCAGCGAAAAGTGAGCCGAGGTCTGGGGTTATGCGGGGCTGCTGTACGCCAAACAGATCGGCTGCGGCTACATAAGTAGTGTCGGTCAAAAGCGAGGGGACCAAAAATGACCATGCCGTACCGGTGTAGTCGCTTGTGAAAGAGTAAATCACTCCTGCGCTGGCTGTCTGCAATAGGGCAAGTGTAGCAGCTATTAAATTAAAACAAAGGGCCTCATTGAAGTGTGCTAATTGTGAACCGCTCACTGTGCCATCCCTCTGCTGAAAAAGCACTGTTTTGAAGGAGAAATCTCGGCACCTCGTACCCATATTCTTCGACAACGCGCGGATTGGCCGGTGGATCGCGGCGTTCGCAATATGGCGGCAGTTCCAGGTCAGCAGGTACTCGCAGACATAAAACAGTGGCGATGGCGATGTGAGCCGCGTCGCCGGACGCTTTTCGAAGGGTCGGCCCTTCCGTGATCAGGTCCTCGGCTAATTTCAGGATCTCACTACTGACCGGCAGTATCGGAACATCCCGAAGGATCTCCAGGCGTTGGGTGGAGAGAAGGGCGTGTTTTGCAATCTGAACCTCACCGACATGGAAACCTGCTTGGCATCACCTTTCCTTGTGAGCCTACTCCTCCTTCGGTGAGTGTATGAAGCCGATGGGATGACTCTTCTTAGGCGCTGGCGGTTCCAGCAGGGCCTGGACATGCTCGAATAGAATGCCGATCTCCTGGTCGTGCTGGGCCACCTTGAGGGCCAACTCCGCGTTCGTAGCAAGGAGGCGCCGAAGTTTGACGAAGGTGCGCACGATGATGATGTTGATTTCTACGGCCCGCTTGCTGCGAAGCACAGACGAGAGCATGGCCACGCCGTGCTCGGTGAAAGCGTAGGGCTGGCGCCGTAGCCCCATCTTGGCGCCGGGATTGGACATCACAATTTGTGATCTCCAACTTTCGAGTTCATCCTTCGAAAGCTGGAACATGAAGTCTTCGGGAAACCGATCAGCGTTACGCTTGACCGCTTGCACGAGCGCACGGGTTTCAACACCGTAAAGACCGGCTAGATCGGCATCGAGCATCACATTCTGTTCCCTCACCAAATAAATCTGAGACGCGATACGCTCGATGGGAATGATGCTTTTGTTCTGAGCACGGGCCATTTGTTCTTTGTTCACTGTGCCAAAGCATCGATGCCCCGGTCAACCCAGTCCTGCTTTGACGCCCATTTCCTGCCTGAAGATATCGATCTGCCCCCAGGTTTGGCTTCCCAAACGCCCCGGCGAACCCAGCCTGCCCCGTCTGCCCCCACAAGCCCTTTGTTACACTTTTCCTAAGCCATGAAGCTGTCGATCCTCATGCCGGTCTATAACGAGCGTACCGTCGTGGATCGCTCGATTTCGCAGGTGCTCGCCGCTCCCCTCCCCGAAAACATGGAGCGGGAACTCGTGATCGTCGACGACTGCTCCACCGATGGCACCTCCGACATTCTCCAACGCCTGGCCACGGCGTTTCCGCAAATCCGGCTCCACCGTCACGCCAGGAACAGCGGCAAAGGCGCCGCCGTGCGCACCGCCATCGAGAAGGCTTCCGGCGACTTCTCGCTGATCCAGGATGCCGACCTGGAATACGACCCCTCCGAATACCCGCGCCTGCTGCGTCCCCTGCTCGACGGCCACGCCGACGCGGTCTTCGGTTCACGCTATATGGCCGGCGAACAGACCCGCATCCTGCCGTTCTGGCATTCCATGATCAACAAGGGCCTCACGCTGGTTTCCAACATGTTCTGCAATCTCAACCTCACGGACATGGAAACCTGCTACAAGGTCTTCCGCACGGACCTGCTGAAGAGCATTCCCATCCGCTCCGACCGTTTCGGTTTCGAGCCCGAAATCGTCATGAAGAGCGCCAAGCGGAAATTCCGCATTTACGAAGTCCCCATCAGCTATCACGGCCGCACTTACGAAGAAGGCAAGAAGATCGGCTGGAAAGACGGCCTCAAAGCGCTCGGAGTAATTCTCAAGTTCTGGCTGATCGACGATCTCTACGCAACGCCATACGGCCGCGGCGTTCTGAACAACCTGACCGGCACGCCCCAATATCTGAGCTGGCTGGCGCGCAAGCTCCGGCCGCACGTGGGCGACGCCGTGCTGGAGGTGGGCGCGGGAATCGGGAACCTCTCCGGCAGGCTGATGGGGCGGCGCGTGCTCTACGTGGCGGCCGAAAAGGACCCGCTCCATCTGCATGCCCTGCGCAACCGCTTCCTGCGCACGCCCAACGTGGTGGTGCAGCACATCGATCCCGAAGTTCCCAAAGACCTGGCCGGCCTGGAAAACTGTTTCGACACGGCGCTCTGCCTGAATGTGCTCGAATACCTGGACGATCCCGCCTGCGTGGTGAGTCTTCTTCGCGCCACCCTGAAACCGGCCGGCGTGCTGGTGGTGCTGGTGCCGCAGTGCCCCAGCCTGTTCGGAAGCCTGGATCGGAGACTGGGACACAAGCGCCGCTATGGCTCCCGCGAAGCGCGGCAACTGCTGGAAGCGGAAGGTTTCGCGGTGGAGAAGGTCTACAATTTCAACAAAGCGGGAACGCCCCCCTGGCTGGCCTACAGCCGGCTATTCGGCTCGAAGCACATCAATAAACCGGTGCTGAAGATTTTCGATAAGACCGTCTGGATGTGGCGGCGGATCGACCGGTTGATGCCGTGGCCGGGACTCTCGCTGATCATGGTGGCGCGTAAGCGCTCGGGCGCGGCGCTTACCGGGAATGCCGTTGCCAGGCGCGAAGCCGTGGGGGAAGTCTCCGCTCCCAATGTCAACTGAATGGGAAGTCGCACGCTTCCGCGCGCTGCTGGCCGGGTTCGCGGATCGGCGCATTCTGGTGATCGGCGATCTGATGCTGGACGAGTACATCTGGGGAAAGGTGTCCCGCATCTCGCCCGAAGCGCCGGTCCCCGTGGTGAACGTCACGGGGGAATCGTATTACCCGGGAGGCGCCGCCAACGTCACGCGCAATGTGCGGGAGTTTACGCCCGGGGTCTCGGTGATGGGCCTGGCCGGCACGGACCCCCACGGCCGGCGGCTGCTGGAACTGTTGGAACACTCCGGCGTGGATACCTCCGGGGTCGAGCAGGACCCCGCCTGTTCCACTACCGTGAAGACCAGGATTATCGCCCGCAACCAGCAGGTGGTGCGCGTGGACCGCGAGCGCAAAACGCCCCTGACCCCCGAACAGGCGGAACGCGCGATCGAGTACCTCGACCGGACCATCGAAGGACTGGACGGGATCATCGTCGCCGACTACGGCAAAGGCTTCCTCACTCAACCCCTGGCGGACCACATCTGCCGCACGGCCCGCGCGCACCGCAAGATTCTGACGGTGGATCCCCATCCGCACACCTCGCTTTCCTGGCACGGCGCAACCGCCATCAAACCCAACCGCGCTGAAGCCTTTATCGCGGCGGGTCTGCCGCCCTCCGATCCGGTGTCGCCCGTGCTCGAGGACCGGGCGTTGCTGGAGGCCGGAAACCGGCTCCTGGCCCTCTGGCAATGCCAGAGCCTCCTGATCACCTTGGGGGAACAGGGCATGCTACTGCTGCAAAGTGGCGCTCCGCCCTACCACACGCCCACCCACGCCCAGGAGGTCTTCGACGTCTCCGGCGCCGGCGATACCGCGATTGCGGTTTTCACGTTGGGACTTTCCGCGGGCGCCACTCCCGCCGAAGCGGCCGAGATGGCCAATCGCGCCAGCGGGATCGTGGTGGGCAAACTGGGTACCGCCACCGTGACTGTCGCCGAACTCCAGGCGAGTCTTAGCGAAGTATGAGCGGGGCGTCTAGCAGGGCGGTATTCTTCGATCGCGACAGGCCACCAGGAAACGCGGGGTCGCTTGATCTTGAACAGTCGTGCGGCTTCGGCTGCCGTCTTAGCCTCGCGCCCGAAGTACCATCCCATTTGCAAGGGCCAGAGTTCTCAGACCGGGTTTGAGAGCAGAAATTTTCTTGTCTCCTCGGCAGTTTCGTAATACCGCGGGAAGATCTGTAAATTTACGAAGGCGTCTTCGCGCTTCACCCGAGGGGGCAGCTCGCGAGGATGTCCCAGTTCGTTCCTCTGGCTCCGCATCAGGTCGTAGATCGCGACGATCATGATAGTTGCGTTGTCGGGGAAGCCGGCCGACGATTGCTTCTGAACTTGCTGAATCTTGTTATGTACCCAATCGAGCTTGGGCTTCATGGAGAAACGGGCCAACAACTTTGCGAATGTAGCCTTCTCGCCAGCATTTGCGAGGGCGGCTTCCAGTGATTCACACAGCAGAAGGAAAACCCTTTCCGCCGCAATGCCCAGCATCACCGTAGAGGCGACCAGGTTACCCTTGCGAAGGGTCTCCAGGCCTTCGGCCAAATACGCCATAACGGTTGGGTCAGGATTCGCGACGCGTTCTTGCAGCCTCTTCAGATATGCAGTCGGATCGTATGGCTGCGGTTCGGTCGATGCAAGTACTTCCCGGCCAAACTGCGTGATGTGAAACCATGGCAGATTCAAGTTGTCAGAGTTCCATCCTGGGGTGAGAATGCCTTCAACAACAAGTTGCCAGAACATCTCCTCTGCCAAGAAAGCAAGCCTGTTGCGACCGTTCTGCCAATCCATCTGATTCTGTCCAGCATATTCGACGTAGGGTGCGAAGCCCTCCCCTGTTCGATCAAGCTGATGCCAGTCGCGCTCATCGCGGCGGAGACGTTCAAACACGATCTGACGAACCGTTTCCAAATCTGGATTGGTGGGGTTGAAAGAAATCTTCCCTGATGTAACCACGGCGCGACACCTCTAAGCCGGATTCTACCTTGTTTCACTTTTTCTTTAACCGTATGAATATGATAAAATCTGCTATCGGTCACAAGCCGTGCCGAGCCCGCTAAGGCCTCGGGCGGCAGGGGCCTGGCTCTAGCCGAATAGTTTCTTAAAACTCCCGGAACAGCGCCCGGAAACCTTCCTGCTCAAAATGCCGGTCGTTCGTGAGAACCTCGGTCAGCCCTTCCTTGCGCATCGTCCGCATCGAAATGCAATCGACCAGGGCCTCTTTCTTGGGCCAGCCGTAGATATAGTGATCGTGCTGGCTCGCGCCGTCCTTGGGCATGGTCGCCATGATTTCAGGCGGCACGTTGCGCATGCGACCGAGAACGATTTCCGCTGCTGTTTGCAAGGGATGCTCGACGGGTTCCGCCTCCGCGGCGCCAGCCAACTGCTTGAGCCATGCTTCGAGGGTAAGGCCCGCCGCCGCCGCTTTCGCCTTCAGCGCAGCCGCCTGTTCGTCGGAAAGTTCGATCACTGTCATGGGGCTTCTTCTTCAGGTTAACGCGTCCCGCCAGTGTACGCGAAATCGGCGGGGCCTGTCCAACCCTTTTACTAAACGATACCAGACGATAAGTATGGTATCGCCTACCAAGGCGGAGTGTAGATCAGCGTTGGGGGCGGATCTCAAAACTCACGCCTTCCTGTGACTGAAGATGGGCCAGGACGCGGAACAGATTCTTGGCCGAGGGGTTGCCGTTGGGCCCGAACATGCGCATGAGGCTGGTGGCCGGGATGGCGGTCGCCTGTTCGAGTTGCGGAAAGCCGACGGTGGCGTTTATGTAGTTGCGTAGGATCGCGCGGCCTGTCTTCTCATCGCCAGAGAGCATGAGTTCGATGGCCTCACGGAGCAGGGCCTTGCGGAAGGCAGGTTCTTGCTGCGCGCGGTCACGAATCGTTTCGCGAAAATCCTTGGTCAGGGCCGTTGTGACCTTCGCCGCGGCGTGCACGTTGAGGCCGCGCAGCCACTTTCGAGAAGCGGCCTTTTCCAGATCCTCCTCCCCCGCAACTCCCTCCGTCAGCCTGAAAAGTCATCGGCCACGTCGTGGCTGGCACGCTCGACCGTGCTGCACCAGCGCTTGGCCTAGATCTGGACAGTGGTTGGGGTGGAGCAGGAGTGCCAGCCGCATTTTACGGCTAGCAACGGCCTTGGAAAGATCGGCTTGTAAGCGAAAATAAATCTATGACCCGCGAGCAAGTCATAGCCACGTTGCGCGCTCACGAACCGGAACTGAAACAGGCTGGTGTCGTGCGCCTCTCGCTATTCGGCTCGACAGTGCGGGGTGACCGCCGCCCCGATTCCGACATCGATCTGCTGGCCGCCTTCGATGAAACCCGCCGGGTATCGCTGCTCGACGTAATCCACATCGAGAACCAGATTGCGGACCTGCTCGGAGAACCGGTCGATTTTGCTGGTGGAAGGAACGCTCAAGCCGCATGTGAAGAAAAATGTTGCCCGCGAGGCGGTCCGTGCCTTTTAGCGGTAATCTATGATCAAGGCAACGAGACGGGAAATCGACCATGATCCACAAGGCCAAAGAACTTTCCGCTGAACAGCGGCTTGCTATCGAAAGCCTGCTGGGGCGCGCCATCGCCGAGCAGGAAGAAATCAGCATCCGCACCCTGCCCGAGACGCTTCCCGTATCCGCGGAACGCCGCCGGGCGATCATTGAGGAGTTGCGGAAACACTTTGCCGCCGTGGATGCGCAGCGCCAGCCAGTCTCTCCTCAGGAGGCCGACGAAATCATCAATGAGGCGCTACGCTCCACGCGGCCGAACTATCGGCCTGTGCATTGAGAATCCTCTGCGACGTCAATATCCTGGCAAGGGCGAACGAGCGTTCCTCGGGTCCCGTCCGGGCTCTCCTACTCAGCCTGCTTGAGAAAGGCCACATTCTGCTGACGAGCAGCGAAATACTGGTCGAGCTTGCGCGAGTGCTGCGCTATCCGCGCTTGCAGGCGCTTTTCGGGCTGAGCGAAGAACAGATATACAACTACGTGCAGTTTTTGCGGGAGGTGTCGCAGCCGGTCATTCCCGACTACACACTTCGGGTTTCGATCCGCGATCCCCAGGATATCGTGGTACTTCAGACAGCGGTAAGCGGCGAGGCCGACATCATCTGTACCGTGGACAAAGACTTCTACGATGTCGAGACGATTGCTTTCTGCGCCGCGCTGGGCATTGATGTCTGCAACGATCGAGAGCTTGCTAAGCGGGTATGAAAGCCAGAGAGTTATCGTAGATCTACGTGGCCCGTTCTATGAATTCCACCAAGGCCGTTTTCTTCGATCGCGACGGCACCCTGATGGAAGACGCTCACTACTGTGGAGACCCCGCCAAGGTCGAGGTCTACCCAGGTGTGCCGGAAGCGCTGCGCAAGCTGAAAGAGGCCGGTTTCCGCACCTTCGTGGTCACCAATCAGAGCGGGATTGGACGAGGCCTGATCACGGAGGCCCAGTACCGCGCGGTCCAGGCGGAGTTGCTGCGGCAGATCGGGAAAGGGCTGCTCGATGCGTCCTACTTCTGCCCCGACGCCCCGGGTGTTCCGTCCACCAGGCGTAAACCCGAGCCCGGTATGTTGCTGGAAGCCGCCGCCGATTTCGACATCGACCTGGCCGGGTCGTATGTAATCGGCGATAAGAGCGCCGACATCGAATGCGGCCGCCGCGCGGGCGCACGTACCATCCTGGTTCGTACGGGCTATGGGGTGGAACAAGTATGTCAGCCGGATTTTACGGCCGACGACGTGGTCCAGGCGGTACAACTCGTGTTGGAAGGACCGGGTAGTGGACTATACTCCGAAACCGCACGGTGATCGTTCGTCGGCAACCAGCATGCCGGCCCCTACAGCCGCACGCTCTTTTCCGAACGAAACCCCTGCAGCGCATTGCGCGAATCCACGATCGGGGCCGCGCGTTCCACTCGAAACGAGGAAGCCCTCGGTTTCTCCGGCTCCCGTCCGATGTTCGATTTTTTGGGCGTACAATGCTCTCTGGTTACAATTCAGGCCTGCGACTGGGATTCTTGCACTACGGTTTTGGCTCCCCGCCCGATGGCTCCTCCGGCTTTCCCAGCTCGGCCTCGATCTCCTCGATGGTCGGCAGCGTGCCCTTGAAATCGCCCAAGACGATCCTTCTAGGAACCTGCTAGACTCCCTATAGGATCAGCCTATGCCAACTCTGTACGTAGAGAACGTGCCCGATGACCTGTACTCCGCCCTCCGCGCACGCGCGTCCGCCAACGGGAAGTCCATCGCCTCCGAAGTGCTCGCTCTCCTCCGGCAGAATGTTCCGACGCGCGGGGAACTGGCCCGCCGCAAGCAATTCCTGAAGCTCGCGATCCGCCTTCGCGCCCAACGGCCCCGATCTCCCGGCCCGTCTTCCGAGGAACTGCAGCGAGAGGACCGGATGCGGTGACCTCCTACGTTGTGGACGCCAGCGTCGCGGCGAAATGGTTCCTCCCCGCGGCCGGCGAGCCCCACGCGGACCAGGCGCTCCAGTTACTCCGCGATTACACCTCCGCTTCCCTCGGACTGATCGTTCCGGACCTCTTCTGGCCCGAGTTCGGCAATATTCTTTGGAAAGCCAGCCGCCGCCAGGGACGCATGTCTCTCCGTTCCGCGGAAGCCGCCATCGCGGAAATGGGCAAGCTGACGATCCCCACATCTTCTTCGATGCCGCTTCTGAGCGAAGCCTTCGCCATCGCCGCCGCCTTCGACCGGACCGTCTATGACGCGGTCTACGTAGCCCTCGCGGTTTCCACCGGCGCTCCGCTCCTCACCGCGGACGAACGATTGGCCAATGCCCTTGCCACCCGTTTTCCGGTCCGCTGGATCGGATCCTACGCCGGTTGGCAATGATTCCCGCGTGGGTCTGGCACGTCGCTCCAGAATCGTTCCATAGCTGACCACCAACGGAGGTGAACGCCAGTGGGTGTTCAACTGTAAAGGGCAGTGCACGGTCACGGTGGCATTTTGTGGCTGGCGGAATCCCTCATGCCGCGCCGACGCTTATCGTGCGGTTGGGACTGCCGCAAGCCCTACAGCCGCACGATCTTTGCCGAACGAAATCCCTTCAGCGCATTGCGCGAGTCCACGATCAGGGCCGCGCGTTCCACCAGGGCCTGGTAGTCGAAAGAGGAATGGTCCGTTACGATGACCACGCAATCGGCGGCTGCGGCGGCATCTTCCGGTTCGGCCGCCACCTCCAGACCCTCCACGCGCAACACCGGAACGTGCGGATCGCTGTAGGTCACGCGCGCGCCGCGGCGCTTCAACAGCAGCATCACATCCAGCGCCGGGGATTCGCGCATGTCATCGATGTCCCGCTTGTAGGCCACACCCATCACGTGAATATGCGATCCCTTTACCGGTTTGCCTGCATCGTTCAGGGCGTTTTGTACCTTGTCCACCACAAACTGGGGCATCTGGCCGTTGATGTAGCCCGCCAGTTCGATGAAGCGCGCCTCGATGCCCGCCTGCCTGGTCTTCCACGAAAGATAGAACGGATCGATGGGGATGCAATGGCCCCCCAGCCCGGGCCCCGGATAGAACGGCATGAACCCGAACGGCTTGGTGGCTGCGGCGTCGATCACTTCCCACACGTCGATCCCTATGCGGTCGCACATCAGGGCCATCTCGTTCGCCAGCCCGATATTGATCATGCGGAAAGTGTTCTCCAGCAGTTTGACCATCTCGGCCACCTGCGTGGAGCTCACCGGAACCACGTGCGCGAGTGCCTGGGAGTAAAACAGGCGCCCCATCTCCGTGCACGTCGCCGTGCAGCCGCCGACCACCTTGGGGATATTGGAAGTCTGGTATTGGGGATTGCCCGGGTCCACGCGCTCCGGGGAGAAGCACAGGAAGAAATCGCGGCCCACCTCGAGGCCCGATTTCGAAAGCATCGGAAGCACCAGCTCGTCCGTGGTGCCGGGATAGGTGGTGGATTCCAGGATGACCAGCATCCCCGCATGGAAGTGCCTGGCGACTTCCTGGCAGGACGAGACGATGTAGCTCATGTCCGGGTCCTTCGTCTTGCGCAGGGGCGTGGGCACACAGATGTTGATGGTGTCCAGTTCCAGCACGGCCGAGAAGTCCGTGGTGGCGCGGAGTTTGCCGGATTCGACGAGCGGGCCGAGAACGGAGCCGGGAATATCTCCGATATAGGACTTTCCGGCATTGACGCGGCGGATCTTTTGGTCGCTGATATCGATGCCCGTCACGGAGAAACCCGCCTTGGCGAACTCCACCGCCAGAGGCAGGCCTACGTATCCCAAGCCGACGATACCGACACGCGCGCGACGCATCCGGATCTTCTCCTCCAGGATTTTGGCGGTGGCTTCGGTTGCGAGCAGTGGTTCCGGCATGGAACAGTCATTTTCGCACAGTAGACCCGCTTTCGCCCCTCAGCCCCCAGGCGGGAAGGAGCAGGAAACGGAAGGTAATCCGGTTATAATGTGAAGTCTGACGAGCAGTTTACCCCGGTTCCTTCTGGATGATTCGTCTATTTCGAGTCTTCGTACCCGTTGGTACCCTTGCCCTGCTGATCTCCGAGATTCTGCTGGTAACCGGAGCGTTCGTTCTGGCCAGCTACATCACCTCCGCCGGCGACCCTGGCGATTACCTCCTTTATGACGGCGGGTGGCAGAGCATTCTTCGGATTGTGCTCATCATTCTCATCGGGCTGTATCTCCACGATCTCTACTCCGATATCTACGTGAAGTCGCGAATCATCCTGGTCCAGCAGCTCTGCCTGGTGATGGGGATGGCCTTCCTGATGCAGGGCCTGATCAGTTATGTGGATCCTAGCCTGAGAATCCCGTTGCGCGAGATGACGCTGGGGAGTTCGCTGGCAATGGGGGCGATTTACGGCTGGCGAAACCTTTTCAGCACCTATGTGATCCGGGTGGTCGGCCGGGATCGCCTGCTGCTGGTGGGGGACAGTCCGGTGCTGGTGGATATCGCCCGGTTTATCGACCGTCATCCGGAGAAGGGATTGGTGGTAGCCGGATTTGTGGGTGATTTGCATGACCAAGGAGAGCCGCTTCCCGGGGGCAAGCTGCTGGGCCCGGTCGCCGCTCTGCGGGAGATCGTGGACGCCACCCGTCCCAGCCGCATCGTGGTGGGCATGTTCGAGCGACGCAATTGCATGCCGGTGAATGAGCTGCTGGAGCTGCGTTTTGAGGGCAATATCATCGAAGAAGCGGCCAGCGCGTACGAACGAGTTTGCGGCCGGGTCTGCGTCAAAGAACTCCGGCCCTCCCAACTCATCTATTCCGGCGAGCTGGGGCCGCGCCGCCAGACCCTCCTCTATCAAAGCCTGTGGAACATCCTCGTGGCGGGAATCGGCGCGATCTTGACATCCCCCCTGATGCTCATGGTGGCTCTGGCGGTACGGCTCTCCTCACCGGGACCGGTTTTGTATCGGCAGGCACGCATCGGCATGGGTGGAGCCCCCTTCACTTTGTACAAATTCCGATCCATGCGGGTGGACGCCGAAGCCGAGACGGGAGCGGTGTGGGCATCCAAAGACGATCCTCGTGTGACGGCGGTGGGCCGTATTATCCGCGGGTTCCGGTTGGACGAGATGCCGCAGTTTTTCAACGTGCTGAAGGGTGAGATGTCGATCGTGGGGCCGCGCCCGGAGCGGCCGGAGTTCGTGAAAGCCCTTTCCAGCCAGATCCCGTATTACCCGCAGCGGCATTGCGTGCGGCCGGGGATTACCGGGTGGGCGCAGATCAGCTACCGATACGGCGAAACCCTGGAAGACACCATCGAAAAGCTGGAGTACGACCTGTTCTATATCAAGAACATGTCCCTCGGCCTGGACACCTACATCATCTTCCACACCCTGAAAACCATGCTGTTGTCCCGCGGGGCGCAGTAAGAGGCCAGGCCAGCCTTAAGCGGAACGGCGACGGAGCCGCCAGCTTGAGATGCCCATCAGGCCGAACGTCAGGAACAACGCGGAGCTGGGCTCCGGGACGCTCGTCTCGCTAACGTCAAGCGTTCCGACAGGCGTAGAGGTGCCTAAGACCGAATCACTGGTCACCGTTCCGGCGGTGGAGGTGAAGGCTCCCGTTCCTGCAGGGGTACGGCTAAACACGAAAAAATCGCCGGGGGAGGCACCGCTGGGGGCAGTGACGTTTAACAACACTAACGCCTGAGCAGCGTTAAGCAAGGCGACTCCAAACAAAGTCGTCGTCGGCGTAACCTCAATCCCTATCGCCGAGGTCGCAAGATCAATGGGCGTTCCGGAAGTGACCGACGTTACTTGGGAGCCGGTCAATGGAATTACCGAGAGTGCGCCGGTAGGGAGCAGGGCGGGGAATGTCAGTTTAATGTCAAGAGTGCCGACGGCGCCGTCGGCAGGGAGACTGAACTCGTAGACAGCCCCGGCTTTGGCCATATTTGCGCTTGCCAAGCCGAGAATCAGAGCCATGGGGATAATGGCGGTCACAAATCTTGTGCGAGCAAATCGGATCGGAAGTGTTTTCATCCAGTTCATGCGCTCCTTGTATGATCGTCTTTCCTCAGGAACTTCAGACTCGCCGGGATCTCCATCTTGACCTCACAGCTCCAAAAATTATACCCCAGCCGGCCTTCTTTTGGAGCCGTGAGAGCCAGTTTTTTGGGCGATTTTTTTCGGTTTTGTGTCAAAAAATTCGTCTGGCTTTTTCCGTTGAATTATCCACCCTCGCCTGGTTGCCCGGTCGCCATCGCTTCACGAATTTGGGGACCAGAACTACTAATACTCTCGGGATGGCTGGATTCCCGTGGCATCGCCAGCTTGCTCCACCCCACGATCTGGCGGCGAAGCAAGATTGGATGCCCCCGGTGAAGAGTCTGCTGGATGGCGGCGAGATTGAACCACTCGTGGCGCGCCTGCGTGAGATCGCCGCCGAACAGACTGGCTTGGTAGAGGAGATCCTGAAAGAGGCGGACTTCTTCGCCACCAACGCCAGCCGGATGAACTATCCGGGGGTTCGCTCAAAAGGACTCTTAACCGCTGGGTAGAGACTGGATCAAGGAATGGTCCAAGTGCCTTTCTGCTGCCAGCCGGAATCGGCGCCGTCATAGACCTCCATGTAAATATTACGGGCTCCGCTGAAGGCCGTCTGGAAAGTCAGGGCCAGGTTCAAGGTTAAGTTGGTGCCGCTGCCGGAGGCCGACGAACCCGCGGCGCTCACCGTGCACTGACTGTTTTGCAGACTCCCGCTCTGCCCCAAAGTGACGTGACCCAGCCAGTCCGTACCGGCATCGTTGGCCAGATACACGGTGTTGATG
>JAIQFL010000137.1 GCA_020073365.1 Terriglobia bacterium
CTGTTCATTTTAGCAACACGGGTCACCCGGTTAGTCAAAGCCACCGGCGGCACCGACGGCCGCCGGTCAAGGCCCTGGCCGAACGCGGACAGAACCTCTTCCTGGTATTGGGCGTGTGTGACTTCACCACAATGCGGGAAATGGAGTCGCGTGTTTGTGAAAACTCGGCCGATCCACGGATGGCGGCTGGGTGTAAACTAACCCCAGAAGCCCGGTGAATCGAAATTCCGTTCAATCGGGTTCATGTAGCCGATCCGATGACCACAGGCGCAACGTGCTCCATCGACGAAGTCCTTCGCGGGTTGGAGTCGTGCACCGGAAGCGTGCGCATGACCAGTTCCAAGGCTCTCGCCACGCTGAGCGAAACCGAACCCGAGCGGGTCTATCCGCGGTTCGCCGAAATCGCGGCACTGCTCCGCTCCCCGAACCAAATTGTGCAATGGAATGCCGCGCGCGCGCTGGCGAGCCTGGCGCGCGTGGATTCGCAGGGCCGGCTGGAGCATATTCTGCCGCTCTACCTGCACCCGCTGACCGGATCGAAGCTCATCACGGCCTGTAACGTCGTGGGGGCGGCGCCGGCCATCGCGCGGGCCAAGCCGCACCTCGCGGACCGCATTGCGTCCCGCATCCTGAGGGTGGAATCGGCAACCTTTCCGACGCCCGAATGCATGCACGTCGCGCGCGGCCACGCTGTGCGCGCGCTCGATGAGATGTACCCGTACCTGAAGCGGAGAAAGCCGGTGCTGGCGTTCGTGAGGCGTCAGCTCGACAACCCGCGGAACTCCACGCGCAAGGCCGCCGCGGCGTTCCTGAAGCGGCACGCCGTAAAATAGATTGACCGGCGAAGGTCAGCGGAGTGGGGGTAGCGCCCTGGCGGTCTGCGGCCACCTTCACGTCCAGTTGGGGAATGGATTCACTCTGGCCTGGCGACAGGCTGCAATCAACTCGGGCACGCGCTTGCGCCGCTCGAACAGGCGCTCCAGAAGTTGATCCAGGGCGTCCTCTTCCCCGTCGATCCAATCCGGCGGAATGCGCTTCCAGGCGCGATCGATTACCTCTTCGGGAAAACTGATCACCTGGTCGAGCCAGGGCTCGAAGTCGTTCAGGGACCGCACGGAATCGTATACCAGGCGGCGCGCGTAGAGGCCTTGCAAGGGCGATTCCGGAAAGTCCCAGTTCGGTCCGTTGAAAGCGAACCCATGGTCGATCATACGGGCCACGAAGCCGGGACGGCCGCCCGGCTCGGAGGTCATCCCTGGATCGCCTCGCCGTACCATGGCGCGGTAAAACACGCTCTGCCGGCCGTCGGCATTGCCCACCCACTTGTCGAATACCAGGATGGCGCGAAAGTCCTCCAGGTTGACCACTTGAGGCAGGAGAGCATCGGGGAGAAAGTCGTAGACCGCGGTGCGGCCGGGGTCGCCGGGATAGCGCGAGCCGAAGTGCCACCCCGGTTCGATGTCGATGCGCCGGGTGCCGAGACTGATATGAACATCGGCATTGGCCGCCAGGAACGCCGGGCTGAGTTCCACCAGCGCCGTCTCCGGCGCGGTGATCTTGAGGTACTCCAGAAAAGCGGATGCCAGAAGCTCATTGACGAGGATCCGGCGGTGCTGCGGATTGTTGCGGAACTTGACGACGTACCAATTGCCGTCATCCGCCTCCAGCAGGTGGGATTGGGCGCCTCCACGCATTTTTCGGACTTGCCGGATCGCGGTGAGCGGCATCGAAAAGAAAATGCAGTAACCTAGAGTAGTATCACACGGAGGAATCAACCACAGATGGCGGAATTAGAACCACCCACCAGCACCCCCGAGACGCCGGTCCCAGGGGGCGCCCCACCCGGCGGGAGTCGAAGCAAGGACGAGGTAGCCCTCGATTTGATGAAGTTCATTGCGATTGCCACTGGATACGGAAAGGCATCTCAGTCTTCGGCGGGCTTTTCAACCAAGCCCATGACTCGATCGGCTGAGGAACACGCAGAGGCGCTGTTGGAGTTGTTCGAACGCTGCCGCCGCGCGGTGAATCAGGCAGACTGAGCGGTTCCCCCAAAATAGGCCGGCCAAGCAATGCCCTGCTTACGAACGGGAGCAGGGCCAGCGTGAAAGAATCGCTCGCCAGCGGGCGAGACAGGCGGAAGCGCCATGCCGCTTTCGCCTGTCTGATCCGGAGCTTGCAATTGAACCGATGAGTGTACGTTCCTCAGCCGCAAGGCGGGGGAGTAGTACGAAACCGTGCTTAAGAAAAGCGAGCAGGCCTCTCCCTATGCTCCACAGGAGTGTAGGAGTATGAGTGAAGCTTATCGAGTAGCGGAGATCGACGTGCAGGTTGTGGCGGGAGATAAGTAGCACTGGCGCAGTTTCCGGTACGGCTGGAAGACCCGACACCCACCGGGCGGCAGACGCTGACGGCGGAGTTGGCCCCCTGCGCTTTCCCCGGGGGCCCGAACACTTGCCTCGCCCGCTTGCGGGCGATTCCTTCCCTTATTCTAATGGAGCGGTTACTTCCCTACTTCTCCGCCAGCTTCCTTCCCGCGTCCAGGCTATCGAAATTCAGAATGGCATTGAACACCAGGAAATAGCTGCCCTTGGTTTCCGCGCGCCAGAAGGGGTTGTTGGAGAACAGTACGACGTGGCCATCGCCCAAAGGTGAATCGATCACCGCGGGGTGCTGCGCCAATTCACCGCCGCTGTCGAGCAGCCCGGAAACCAGCAACTCGTTGGCGTTCGCGTATCGCAGGACCACGCGCGGCCGCGCCGCCGGAGGAATCACGTTCACCGGGTTGCGAAGCTGCTCGTTGGTCAATGGCGTGGCCTCCCATACTTCGGCGTGCGGATCTTCGGGGATCTCGGTCACCGACCGTCCCTGCGGAATATCGGGATCGTCGGCCGTGCCGCGCCCGGTGGGCCGCTCGCGCTCCTCCGGGCCGCCGCGCCGGCCGCCGCCCCCGCCGCCAACCATGTTCGTAACGTTGAAGACCGGAGGATTCGAAGCGAAGATCGCCAGATTGTCGCGGTAGCCGTAAACGATCGGGCTGGCCGCATCCACCAGCTTGGAACGTAGCGCCGAGCCGGTTACCTTGAGGCTTCGCGCGGGTGCGATGCTAACACCCGGCGTGAATCCAAACGTCACGGCGAAGTTGGTGGTATCGTTCGCGGTGATCAGCAGCCCGCCCTTGCGCACGAATTCCTGCAGCCGGTCGAGACCCGCCCACCCGAGCCCCGGACGCATGTCGTCGGTTTCGTCGGTCTTCCCCAGATTCGGCGTGAGCCTGGTGACTTTCCACGGCAGCGGATTTCCATACATCGGCATCCCGCTGACGATCGTCTGCGGATTGCCGCGCACTCCCGGGGCAAACACGATCACGTCGTATTTGGTACGCAGATCGCCGTTCTTCGATACGGTCTGCGTACTGATGTAGTCGTAGGGAATCTTCAGGCGGTCGAATTCCAGGCGCCACCAGCCCTCCGCCTGCGTGCTGAGCCAGGTGTGCATGATCGCGATTCTGGCCGCCCGCAGCGGATGCGTTTTCACCTCCGGCGCGGAGGCCACGGCGTAAGCCTCGACGCCCAGTTCGGCCCCAGCCTTGGCTAGGTCGCCCGCCGCCACCTTCCGCACGATGAAGGATCCGCGATTGAATTTTCGCCCCGCGGCTTCAAACGGCGCCTCGGCGGCTTCGAAGGAAGCCGCGGGGAATCGATACCGCAGCGTGATCAGAGCGCTGTCGGCATTGTGGTTGATCACAAAGACATCGCCTGTGCTTTCGACTCCGCCCGGCGCCTTCACAGAGCCCGGGACCCGGTCCATGACCGCCTCCAGTATCTTGACATCGGTTACGCGCGCCACCTGCACGTTGCCGAGCTCGCCGAAGGTCCATCCCGTGTCGTCGTAGATGCTCTTCTGCGGATCGTTGGCCGCCCAGTATTGGTAGTCCAGCAGCGTATCGGCAATGCGGCTATACGGCTGGTCCATCCGCAAGACGTAGCTCCCCGCCGGGAAAGTCCGCGGCTGGGGTTTGGGCTTCTCCGCAGGCTTGGCGGCGGGTTGCGCCGCGTCGCCATCCGCAGGCCCGGCCCCGCTGGACCCGGAGGCCGCTCCGCTAGTCTGCTCAGCATCCGTAGCCCCGCTACTGGACCCGGAGGGCGCCCCGCCCGCAGCCGCGGTGTCCGTGAGCGCGCCGTCACGGCCTCCACCCCGGCCTCCCCGCGCCGGAGCCTTCTTGGCCGGCATCATCACGGTGAAAGGCGCGGAGGCGCGAGAGATCTCGCAGCCCTGATCCTGCAGCATCCTTAACAGGTCCGCCTGCGCGCCGGGCCGCGGATCGTCCGCCGGAAAGACGTAGGCGGCCGGGCCCTCGGTGCGCGGCTTCTCGATGGAGCGCTTGGCCTTCAGGTAGAAGTTGCGCAGGAACAGCTTGTTGTTGGCGGCGAAGTAGGAGAGCGCGGTCAGCACGCCGGTCTGTTCGTAGTTGTTGTTGTTGCGCTGCGACCACCTGGTCTTCGGCAGCGGCGGATTCTGCTTGAACCAGGTGCGCGCGTACTCGTTGGGGCGCAGCGTGCGCTCCTCGGTATCCGCGCCGCCGTTCCCGAACGTCTCGTAGAGGCGGCTGATCCCGTTGTGCGTGGCGGCAAGAAACGTCAGATAGCTCGGGGACCAGGTGTCGAAGGTGCCATGCGTGAACACGCCGGGCATGCCGAGGCGGGTCATTTCCGAAACGTTGTTCCAGCCCATCATCTGCCATTCGTCCGCCAGAATCGGGTCGATCCAGGCGTTGTAAGGGCCATCGCCGATGGTGTTGTCGTATAGGTACGGCACGGATTCGTGCAGGTCGTGGATCACCTGCGCCTTCCATCCGACGAACGTGTTCAGGACGTTCCGCGTGAGCTGCAACGTCAGTCCCATGGCGTCGCGGTTATTGTCGTGCGCCACGTAGTGGCCCCAGTAGATCAACGGCGGCCACTCTTTGCCGGGGTTCTCCCGGTGCCAGCGATAGATGTCCACCATGCGGTCGCGCCCGTCCACTTCCACGATGGGAGTGATCAGCGTGATCACGTTCTCGCGGATGGAGCGGATGTAGGCGCTCTCGTCCACCGCCAGGCGGTAGGCCAGCTCCATCAGCGCGGTGGGCGCGCCGGTCTCGGGCGAGTGGATGGTCCCGGTGATGTAGTATATGGGCGTCGAGGCGGCCACCAGCTTTTCGGCCTCGGCGTCGTCGAGCTTGATGGTGCGGGGATCGGCCAGCCTGGCCAGCCGGGCGCGGTTCTCGTCGAGCATGGACAGCAGGCGCTCGGATGCCACCGCTACGGCGATCATTTCGCGGCCTTCCTCGGACTTGCCGATGCTGAAGACTTTTACGCGCGGACTGGCCTTCTCCAGCATCCGCATGTAGCTGTAGACTTCGTACGAGTAGGGCAGGATGCCGGGCGCTCCCGCGACATCGCCGAGCACCGCTTTGGGAGTAGGCACGGTCTTGGAGGCCGGCAGGTAATCGGTGAGCGGCGAGTTGAAGAAGGTCTCGGTAGTATACTCGCGGATCTTCTTGGTGTACTCCTCGTCAACGGCCTGCCCGGCATCGCGCCCGGGCTTCGGCAGGATGGCCGTGCTGGGCTGGCCGAAGAGGGGCAGCGCGAGAAAAGCGGAAGCAAGACACCAAGGGATCTTCATGCAAGCGACTATACCTCAATATGGGGCCTGCATGTCATTCCATGGTGGGACAGGCCCTTTGGCCTGTCAAAAGTGCGGTGGGACAGGCCCTTTGGCCTGTCAACCGGCGGCAACGCCGCCGTGCGTCTTCCCGTTCCTCCATAACAGGCCCGCTCTCCAGCCCGCGCAAAGGGAATCCCGCCTGCCCCGTTCCCCGCTCACCGCGCGAGTCACGGCCTCTCGCAAATTTCTTTTCCCTGATTTTAAGACTCTTAACCCCAGATCCGTTCAGGCCACCCAAACCGCCATGCCAGCCTGAAAAAGGGAAGAGTCGTTCCGGAAGTCGGACCAAGACAGGAATCAACCGTCCTGTTGTCAACAAAGCGACCGGAACGATCGTTCCGTTTTTTGAGGAGGAACCGGCATGAACCAAGACATCGCGAAATTTCTGGACCTCGGAACGTGGATTGGCAGGGGACAGGCGTTCGGCGTGATCGCCAACCAGGCCATGGCCGCGGAGGCAGAATGCTTGCGGCAGATCCGAGACACCGCCGCCTACAAGACCCTCGACCTGACATGGGACGAGTTCTGCCCCCAGTGCGCCGGCATTTCCAGGAAGCACGTGGACGACCTCATCCACAACCTCGAGGAGTTCGGCGCTACTTACTTCCATTTGTCCGAGATCGTTCGCATCTCGCCCGAGACGTACCGCCAGATCGCGGGCAAGGTCGAAGGCGAGGAGATCGAAATCGAGGGTAAAATGGTGCCCATCGTTCCGGAAAACGCCGCCCGCATCCGCTCCGCCGTCCAACGCATGCGCACCCAGTTGCAGGATGCGAAAAAGCGCGTGCTGCCCGCGAGTTGCCGCATCGGCAGCGTGAACCGGCTGGTGGAGGAGGGCGTCTCCGAGCTTTCGCGCATTAGCGAACTGCCTCTCGACCTCGACGAAAAAGCCACCCTGGCCGGCATCGCCGACTACGCCGTCCGCCGTCTCACGAAGGTCTGCGAACGCCTCCGCGGTTGAGTTCCACTCCTGACTTGGACAGACCAGGCGTCCGGTCGTTTGGCCTGTCTGTGGGGAAGCGAATCAGGCCCAAACGCCCGTCCCTCCCTGAGGTTCACCGCATGTGGCGAAAGACCTCGGACAAAGCGGCGCGCTAACATGGCTCCATGACCGACCTCCGCTATGCCGCCCGAATGCTTCGCAAGAGCCCTGGGTTCACCGTGGTGACGGCCGGACTGCTGGCCATCGGCATCGGCGCCAGCTCGCTCATGTTCAGCGCGTTCGAATCGGTCTGGCTGCGACCGCTGCCGGTGAGTCATCCCGAAGAACTGGTCCGCATGGTGCAGAAGGTTCCGCAGCTCGGCACCCGCAGCTATTTTCCCTACGTGTACTATCGCGCGCTGGCCGAGCGCTCTACCACGCTGGCCCGCGTCTTCGGAGAAGCGGAGTTGTTGGTGGCCATGAATGAACCCGCGCCGGCCGAACAGATCCGCGTGCATCTCGCTACCCCGGAATTCTTCGAAGCGCTGGGCGCGCATGCGCTCTACGGCCGTCCGCTCACGCCCGATGACGCGAAGGATGACCGCGGCGGCGCCCCGGCCGTCTTGAGCTACGGGTTCTGGCAGCGCCGTTTCAACGGCGACCGCGCCGCCGTGGGCCGGACCGTCGTACTGTTCGGCCACCGCTTTACCATCGTCGGAGTGATGCCGCGCGAATTCAACGGCATCTCCGTCGATAGCACCCCTGATGTCCGCGTGCCTCTGCGCGCGCTCCCTTTACTGGTGCGCGACTATGTTTCCAAGCGCCTGGACGGCACGGAGCTCGACCTGGCCGGGCGGCTCAAGCCTGGGGTTACGCGCCAGCGTGCACTGGCCGAATCGATCGCCATCTGGCGCCCCACCATCGAAGAGTGGTACGCTCACCAGCCGGACTATGGCCCCGGATACGCGCAAACGGAGCTGAGCCGCGGCATGGAACTCGATCCGCTAGAGCGCGGTGTATCCGTCTTGCGCGACAAGTTCGGCGGCGCACTGCGGCTGCTCACCATCTCCGTGGGGCTGCTGCTGTTGATGGTATGTGCCAACGTGGCGGGCCTGCTGCTGGCGGGTGCGGCGGCACGGCGGGGTGAGATCGTGGTGCGGCTGGCCCTGGGCGCGACGCGGCTGCGCCTGGTGCGCCAGATGCTCACAGAGAGCCTGTTGCTCACCGCCATAGGCTCCGCGGGCGGCTGGCTGTTGGCGTGGATCTCGGCGCCGCTCCTGGTTCGCGCGCTGCCGCCGATTCGCGATCTCGCTACGGCGCGGATGGCTCTCTCGCTCGATCTCACTCCGGACGGGCGCGTGATCCTGGTCTCCCTCGCCGCCGCGATTCTGACGGCCGGGCTGTTCGGTCTGGTGCCCGCACTCTCGGCCTCGCGCACCAGCCTGGATAGCGTGTTGCGCGGCGTCCGTGCCAGCCGCGGATGGGGCGGGCGAAAGGCGCTGGTGGTTTTTCAGGTGGCGCTGTGCACCTTGCTGCTGGCGGGCGCCGGCCTGCTCGTCCGGACTTTCCGGCAGTTGCACAATCTGGATCCGGGGTTCGACCCCGCCCACGTCGTGACCTTCACGGCCGACCCGAGCCTCTCCGCATACACCGACGCGCAGGCCAAGTCATTCTGGCGGGCGCTTACCGCGCGCGTTCGCGACCTTCCGGGTGTGGTGTCGGTGGCTACGGCCTCCCGCCCCGTGATGCGCGGCAGCGGCATCAAGAGCACGGTAGCGCCGGCGGGCCAAAAGGCCACGCGCGCCGATTTCCTGAACACCAGCCTCAACTGGGTCTCGCCGGAATATTTCGACACCATGGGAATGCGCGTGCTCGAAGGCCGCGCGTTCGCCGCCACCGACTTGGGCGTAACGAAGCCGACGCCCGTGGTGGTAAATGAGGCATTCGTGCGGCGTTTCTTCCCCGAGGGGAACGCGGTAGGGCGACGGTTCGGCAATGGCCTGGACGTCGCGGCTCCCGCCACGTACGAGATCGCCGGAGTGGTCAGCGACGCCAAGTACCGTTCGCTGCGCGAGCCCATGACCCCGACGTTCTACACGGCTTCGGAAACCAACTTGTCCGTACTGTCGGTGCGCACGCGGACCGCTCCCGAGGCGTTAATCCAACCGGTGCGGAGGGCGCTGGCGGCGCTCGACCCCGCGCTGCCGTTCACCGAGATCCATACCCTGGCGGAAGAGGTGGATGCGAGCGCCGCGCCGGAGCGGCTGACAGCCGCGCTGGCCTCGATCTTCGGCTTCTTCGCGACGCTGCTGGCGGCCGTGGGAATCTACGGCCTGCTGGCATTCGCGGTGGAGCAGCGGCGCCGCGAAATCGGCATCCGCATGGCGCTGGGCGCACGGCCGTCGGATATCGGTGAGATGCTCGGGCTCCAGGCCGGCGCCATGGTCGCGGCTGGAGTGATTCTGGGATTGGGCGGCGCCCTGTTGGCAGGCCGATGGGTGCGCGCGCTGCTCTACGGCGTGGCGCCGTCGGACCCCGTGTCGCTGGCGCTGGCGGCTTTGTTGGTGGCGCTGGTATCCGCCGCGGCAACTGCCGTTCCCGCCGCGCGAGCCACCCGCGTTCAGCCCGCGTCAGCCCTGCGGCAAGAGTAAAACCCGCAGCCGCCGACTACGGTAGAATAAGTAGGTTTGTTCAAAATGGGAAACGTAATCATCCTGGGATCCCAGTGGGGGGACGAGGGCAAGGGGAAGATTGTCGATCTCTTCTCCGAGCGGTTCGATATCGTAGCGCGGTATCAGGGCGGACACAACGCCGGCCACACGGTCTTTATCGGCGACAAGAAGTTCGTCTTGAAGCTCATTCCGAGCGGCATTCTGCGCCCGGGCAAGAAGGCGGTAATCGGCAACGGCCTGGTGATCGATCCCGCCGCACTGCTTTCCGAAATCGAGGCCCTGGAATCGGCGGGGGTCGAGGTTACCGGCAATCTGTCGATCAGCAACCGGGCGCACGTGTTGTTCCCGTCGCATCGCATGCTCGAGAAAATGTCCGAAGCCCGGCCGGGCCGGGTCTCCATCGGGACCACATCGCGCGGGATAGGCCCGTGCTATGAGGACAAGATGGGGCGGCGCGGCGTGCGTGTCGCCGACTTGCTGGATACCGCTTTCTTCCGCTCACAGTACGACTCGGTGATGCAGGAGAAGGTCACCCTTGCCAAGGCTTTCGGCATTTACGAAGAGCTGGACCTGGGGCGGATCCGGGAGGAATACGAGGCGCTCGCCGAGCGTATCCGGCCCATGGTTTGCGACACCGCCCTCCTGCTCAACCGCGCTATCCGCGGCGGAAAGACCGTGCTCTTCGAGGGCGCCCAGGGAACCATGCTGGATGTGGATCACGGCACGTACCCGTTCGTCACCTCCTCGAGCGCCAGCGCCGGCGGGGCTTCGACCGGCACGGGAGTGCCGCCCACGCGCATCCAGGGAGTGATCGGGGTTTCGAAGGCATACATCACGCGCGTTGGTGGAGGACCGTTTCCCACCGAAGCGGTGAATGGCGTGGGGGAACGGATTCGCCAGCGCGGGAACGAGTTTGGAGCCGTCACCGGACGTCCCCGGCGCTGCGGATGGTTCGACGTCCCGCTGCTGCGTTACACCGCGGAGATCAACGGGTTCGACAGCCTCGTGGTGACGAAACTCGACGTGCTGGATGAGTTCGACAACATCCCGGTCTGCGTGGGATACCAGTGCGGCAAGCAGGAAGTGGCCGAAATGCCGCCCACGGTGCGGCAAATAGAGAAGCTGGAGCCGGTATACGAGTGTGTGCCCGGCTGGAACGCCTCCACCTTCGGCATCTCTTCGTTTGACGATCTGCCAATAAAGGCCCAGGAGTATCTTGAGTTTCTGGAAGACCGCACGGGTGTGGAGATCGGCTGCATTTCTACGGGGCCGGAGCGGACCCAGACCATCATTCGTCGCGGATCTCGCCTCGAAAAGCTGATCGCGTAACTGTCGGAGGACCGCGGCCTGCCCACATAGTACAGGTGCGGGATTCGGTACAATCCAGAGAACCAGGAGGGAATTCGAATGCAAAAGCGCACCCCACGCCGGACCTCGATCCGGAGACTTTTCGGGACGATTTTCGCCGCGGCGGTAGTAGTCGGGTCCGTCGCCGTCGCACCGCAGGCAGCGCAAGGACAGGCCGCGGAGGTGAAGACCGCGGAGCAGGTCTTCAAGAACATCACCCAGCTCAAGGGGACGCCCGCCGACCAGTTGACGCCGGCGATGCAGTTCATCGCGTCCTCTCTCGGTGTGGAGTGCGGGTTCTGTCACGTGCAAGGCAAGCCGGAAGCCGATGACAAGCCCCAGAAGAAGACCGCCCGCGACATGATGGCCATGCAGGCGTCCATCAATAAGGACAGCTTCCGGGGCCAGCGGCAGGTGACCTGCTATTCCTGCCACCGCGGATCGGCGCGTCCCGTGAACATGCCACCGGTCCTCGAGTCCGACGCGCCCGCGCATGCTGCGCCGGCAACCGCCCCGCCTGCGGGCGCGGCCTCGACGGTGGATTCCATTGTCGAAAAGTACGTGACAGCAGTGGGCGGCGCCGACGCGATCAAAAGGGTTACCAGCCGCGTCATGAAGGGCTCGATCGTGGCGGGTGGCAACGAGACGCCGATCGAGGTGATCACTAAGGCTCCCAACAAGCGCGTTTCCATCACCCATAATGCCTCGGGCGAGAGTTTCACGGCGTTCGACGGGACCGCGGGTTGGATGGGCAGCACGGGACGGCCGGCGCGAGATATGTCGCCCGCCGAATCGGGCGCATCTTCGCTGGACGCCGAGTTTGCGCTGGCGTTGCGCCTGAAGGAGATTTTCCCCCAACTGCGCCGCGGCCGTCCCGAAGAGATCGGCGGCGTCCAGTGTGACACGCTGAACGGCTCGGGGCCGGGCCGCCCCGCGGTTCGGCTGTACTTTGACAGCAAGTCCGGGCTGCTGGTGCGCATGGTGCGCTATGCCGAAACGCCGCTCGGCCGGATCCCGACGCAGATCGACTATGCCGATTATCGGGACGTCGATGGCGTAAAGGTTGCATTCCGTTGGACCCTGGCGCGCCCCAACGGGCGCTTCACGATTCAGATCGCGGAAGCCAAGGCAAACGTTCCGGTGGAAGATGCCAAGTTCGCCAAACCTGCGTCTGAAGTGAAGTAGGTGTTGTTGAGTCAGGACTGACACCACCAAGAAGTCAGCCGGTTGCTGCTGTGGCTGTGTCTGCCATGGCTGTCATGGTGGGGCAGGCGGTTCGGCCACGCGAAAGCGCCTGCCCCACGGTTTACTATCGCGGTCCCGCCGGCAGGTACTCCTCCAGGAAACCGTAGCGCAGAGTATCGAGGTGCGTGCCGACGATGCCGTGCCGCCGATTGGGATACTCCATGAAGTGGAATTGCTTGTTGAGATCGATGAGTCGGTTTAGCAGGCGCTGGGTGCCCTGGAAATGAACATTGTCATCGCCGGTGCCATGGATGATGAGAAGCTTGCCTTGGAGGCCTTCGGCGTAGTTCAGGGGTGACCCATCGTGATACCCCTTGGCGTTGTCCGACGGCAGGCCCATGTAGCGCTCCTGGTAGATCGAATCGTACAGCGTCTGGTCTGACACCGGCGCTCCGGCCACACCGACGTGGTAGAGATCCGGATGACGGAACATCAGGTTGAGCGTCATAGACCCGCCGCCACTCCATCCGAAAACGCCCACGCGAGTCAGGTCCACGTACGGGTGTGTAGCCGCCAGCCCGCGCAGCGCCGCGGCCTGCTCCTCGGAAGCCAGCACGCCCACGGAGCCATAGATGATCTTGCGCCATCT
Organism: Terriglobia bacterium; assembly: GCA_020073365.1. Lineage (GTDB taxonomy): Bacteria > Acidobacteriota > Terriglobia > Bryobacterales > Bryobacteraceae > JAIQFL01. Next base: position 12,482 of record JAIQFL010000137.1, read on the forward strand.
GGTCCCCTTGGGCGCCGGAGTGCCGCTGTTGTCGAAGCTGGCGATCAGGTACCCGTCGGCGGCCAGACCCGCCAACAGCAGTCTGCCGGTGCCGCCCCAACTGTCATTCACGGTGGTAGCGGCTGGTTCGCCGTAGACGCTGACGATGATCGGGTACTTCCTCGTTGGATCGAACTTACTCGGCCGGATCAGCCATCCGTCGATTGTCGTGCTATGGCCCACCGGGATGTGCACCATCTCGGTCCGGCCCGCCAGAATCGGGCCCACTTTGGCCTTCAGCGCGGCGTTGTCGTTGAGGACCCGCACGACCTTGTGATCCGGCAGGCTGATCAGGTCCGACTGTCCCGGCGAATCGAAGGTCGAAACGCTGTGGAACGCCCAGCGGCAGTCCGGGGAGAGGTTGTAGGTGTGGGTCCCCGGCTGGTCCTTCGGAGTCACGCGTTCCGTCTTGCTGCCATCCAGGCGCGAGCGGTAGAGATACCGCTGGGTGGCAACCTCCGGCGACGCAATATAGTAAAGCCATCCGCCGGGCTCGTCCACAGCGGCGATGGAGACCATGTCGAACGGCGCGTTGGTGATGAGCCGGGCATCGCCCTCGCGGGAGATGGCATACAGATGCCGCCAGCCATCCCGCTCGCTGGTGAACAACAGCCGTTTGCCGTTTTCGATCCACTTCAGGTTGCGGTTTACCTCCACCCAACTATCGTTCTTATCCTGGAACATCTGGCGCAAGTCGCCCGTAGCCGAATTGGCCAGGAACACCGTGTTGGTGTTCTGCAGCCGGTTCATGTGCTGCAAAATGATCTCGCCCGCGCCCAGCCACTCCATGTGCGGGATGTAGGTGTTGCGGGGCTCGCCGGGAGTCTCGAGCCAGCGCGTGGGCCCGCCCGTCGTGCTCACCACTCCCACCCTCACCGCGGAGTTGGTCTGCCCCGGCTTGGGGTACTTGTACCTGGTAATCACGGGGTACAGCGCGTCGGTGTTGTTGATGAGCGTGAACTCCGGTACGCCGCTCTGGTCGAACTGGTAGTAGGCAATCTTGCTGCCGTCCGGGCTCCACAGGAAGCAGTCGGCCAGGCCAAACTCCTCGTTGTTGTTCCAGTCCGAGGTGCCATCGATCATGTCCTCGCTCGCATCCGTGGTCAGTTGCACGATCGCGCCGTTGCTCACCTCTTCAACGTAGAGGTTATACTTCGGCTGCGCGCCCGGCGGCTGGTTCAGATCGCCCAGGTAGGCGACACGCGCGCCATCGGGGGAGAACTTCGCAAACATCAAGCCCGCGGCAGACTTGCCACCGAGCTTGTGCCACGAGTTATCGGTCTTGTCGAGCACCCAATAGTCGCTGGCGGTCTTCCGGATCATGAGGGTGTGCGAGTTAGTGCTGAACAGCAGCTTCTTGCCGTCGGCCGATGACTGACCGCCTGCGAGCGGCCTGCCGAGTTGAGGAGGGGTGTAGGGAGGGTCGGCGGCCAGCACACCGCGCTTGCCGGTGGCGGTGTCGTAGCGAGCCAGCTCGGTGACGCCGTTGGCTGCGGGTTCGGCCACGGTGTAAGCTCTGCCGCCCTCGATCCACTGACCTGCACCGGCGCCCCCACCGCGTCCGCCACGGCCGCCGCGTCCGCCGGGTCCTCCGCTGAACTCCGGCGAGCTGAGCCGGCGCATCCAATCCTGCATGTTCTGCGAGAGCTGCGCGGCCGCCGGGATGGCGCAGAGCAAAGTGGCGACGATCCAGGTCGCGAGTGTGCTGGCACGTTTGAAGGATTCTTTAGGCATAATGGGCCCATCAATGATGTTACCGGTTCGACCGAAGGGGGGCATCCGTGCCTGGTTCTGCCGGGGTTCGCGGCACTCCTGTGGGGTGTCGAAGACAGGCCCAAACGGCCTGTCCCACCCGAGATGCTTCTGACGCGGCAGGACGGTACTCCCGCAGCAGCGCGAGCACGGCATGGCGGCCCATCTTTTAAGGGCACCACCCACGTGGCGGGTTCCGGTTCTTTGAACTATCATTTACCTAATGTCCAAATCCCATCTCAGAGGTACACCAACTATAATCGCCCTGTTGCTGTTGTTGCCCGGGCTCGAACCACCGCGGGCGAGGGCCCAAGGGCGGGCGGCGCAAACTCAAACGCCAGCGACTCCCACCCAGCCACCGGCGACGCCGGGAGGACGCGGCCGCGGCGGACTGGCTGGTCCCGGACCTGCCGTCGGAGGGGAGGTCGATGAGACTCCGGTGGTGACCCATCACTCGGTGACCGTCAACGGCAAGACCCTGAACTACACGGCCACCGCCGCGCAGATGCCGCTGAAGGACGCGGCGGGCGAAACCGAAGCCCATATCTTCTATATGGCATACACACTGGACGGCGTGACCGATCCCGCCAGGCGTCCCCTCACGTTCTGTTTCAATGGCGGTCCGGGTTCCGCCTCGATGTGGGTGCACATGGGAGGGATGGGGCCGCGCAGTCCCAGGCTTCTACCCGATGGCGGCATGCCGCCGCCGCCGTACCAGATGAAAGACAACCAGGACACCTGGCTCGACCAGACCGACCTGGTGTTTATCGATCCGGTGGGCACGGGATACAGCCGGGCCAAGACGGTGGAGGTGGCGCGCCGCATGAACGGCGTGCAGGGGGACATCCAATCGGTGGGCGAGTTTATCCGGCTGTACGTGGTGCGCAACAACCGTGAGCTGACACCATTGTTTATCGCCGGCGAGAGTTACGGGACCTTTCGGGCAGCGGGCCTGGCGGGCTACCTGATCGACCGCGGAATCGCGTTCAACGGGGTGGTGCTGATCGGAACGACTCTCAATCTGGAGACCATCTGGAGCAGGAGCGACGACCTGGTTTACCAGTTGGAGCTGCCGACCTATGCGGCGGATGCGTGGTACCACAAGAAGATCGCGGCGGACCTGCAACGCAAGGATCTGAAATCGTTCCTCAAGGAAGTGGAGGGCTTCGCCCTCGGTGAATATGCCACGGCCCTGAACAAGGGGGACGATCTGCCGGCGGCCGAGCGCAAGGCAGTCATCGATAAACTGGTGCGCTACACCGGCCTCGACAGCCACTACGTCGATGAGAGCAACCTGCGCTGGGATGTCTCGCACTTCACCCGGCAGTTGCTGCGCGACAAGCACCAGACCATCGGGCGTTACGATGGACGCCTGGTGGCACCCTCCGGGTTGAACGTCGGGGAGACTAGCGAATTCGACCCGTCGAGCTCGCTGATCACTCCGCCTTTCACGGCCATCCTGACGAACTACCTGCGGAGCGAACTGGGATACAAGACCGACATGTACTATTACCCGAACGGGGGCGTGCAGCCTTGGGACTACGGCGTTCAGAACGGTTTCGGCGACACCACCGCCCTGCTGCGCAACGCGCTGACGAAGAACCCCTACATGAAGGTCATGATCGCAGCGGGCTACTACGACCTCGCGACGCCCTATTACGCAGTGGAGCACACGTTCAACCACATGGGGCTGCATCCGGAAATGCGCAAGCGGATCACCTGGGACTTCTACGAGGCGGGTCACATGCTGTACATCGACGGCAGTTCCCACGCCAAGCTGAAGCACGACTTCAGTGAGTTCGTAGCGGGATCGCTGCCCAGGCCGGATACGCAGTAGCGCAGGATGGACAGGGCTGCACAGGTGGGAAACTGACAGACGACAAAAACCGATCGTCTGTCCCACTTTGAGATCGTCTGTCCCACTAACCCTAACCCAGGTAAAGTAGAAGTCGTGCGCGTTCTGATTGCAGATTCTTTTGAGAAGTCCGGCCAGGAGGGATTCAAGGCCGCCGGGTGCGAGGTCTTCTATCAACCCGGCCTGAAAGACGAGGCATTGGCGCGGGAGGTGGAGCGCATCCAGCCGGATGTTCTGGTGGTGCGATCGACCAAGGTCACGGAAGCCATTCTCGGCGCCGGCCCGTTGAAGCTGGTGGTTCGCGCGGGTGCGGGCTACAACACCATCGACGTGTCGGCGGCGTCCAGGCGCGGCATCTACGTCTCGAACTGCCCCGGGAAGAATTCCGTGGCGGTGGCCGAACTGGCATTCGGGCTGATGCTCGCGCTGGACCGCAGGATTGCCGAGAGCGTGCTTTCCCTACGGGAGGGCCGCTGGAACAAGGCGGAGTACTCCAAGGCACGCGGGCTGTACGGCCGCACATTGGGGCTGATCGGCCTGGGGCAGATCGGCCGCGAGATGATCCCGCGCGCCAGAGGATTCGGCATGCGGGTGGTGGGCTGGAGCCGCCGCCTGACCGCGGACGCGGCTGCCGCGCTCGGGATCGAAGGCAAGGCCTCGCCGGTGGAGGTAGCGGCGGCTGCCGATATCGTGAGCGTGCACCTGGCGTTGAATGCCGAGACGCACGGGCTGATCGATGGGGTTTTCTTCGAGGCGATGGCGCCTGGCGCGTACTTCATCAATACCTCGCGGGCCGAGGTCGCCGACCAGGAGGCCTTGAGCCGCGCCATTCGCGATCGGGGCATCCGCGCGGGTCTGGATGTGTTTCACAAGGAGCCATCCGGGGGAACGGGCGAGTTCTCGGATGAGATCGTGAAGGCGGGATTGGTTTACGGCACGCATCACGTGGGGGCTTCCACGGACCAGGCGCAAGAGGCCATCGCCGCCGAGACGGTACGAATTGTGCGGGCCTTCCAGGAGACCGGCAAGGTGCCCAACGTGGTGAACCTGGCGAAGGCGACACCCGCGGTCTGCGCCCTGGTAGTGCGGCATCTGGACCGGCCGGGGGTCCTGGCGAGCGTATTGGACGCCATCAGCGCGGCCCACATCAACGTGCAGGAGATGGAGAACATCGTGTTCGAGGGAGCGCAGGCCGCCGTGGCGCGTATCCACCTGGAGAGCGAACCCGCCGCGCCTCTTCTGGACGCGATTCGCGCCGCCAATCCGCACATCCTGGAACTGGGGTTGATCCGTCTACGCCACGGCGGTTAGGGGGCGCGGTTAGCCGCCAGCGCCGCGAAGTTGCGGGCATCCGTTCCAATGCCGGGATAACGGACCAGGTCGTTCAGCGTCGCTCCCGACGCGTCGGCAGCAACGTGGGAGCGGCCGATGCGTGTAGTCTTGTGGAGCAACCCGCAGCGCCAGGAGAAACCCGCGGCGTGGCATCTCGAGGACACGTCCCGAGCTACTGCGCGACACGAATCGATCCGAATAGGCCATGGTCTTCCACTTTGCCGCCGTTGGCGATGCCCGCAGTGAAGTACAGCGTATTTGCGTCGCCGCCAATATGACCATTGCCAAACCGCAAGGCCCACAGTCCGGGGATCTGAATCGGGTTGCCGCTGCTGTCTTCGAGGGCGCCCAGAAAGTTGCCGCTGAACGGATCGAAGGCGTTGATCGTACCATCGCCGAAGTTTCCCACCAGCAGCGTGTCGCTGTAATCGCCGAAGAAGTCGGGGGCCAGAGCGATGCCCCACGGAGAGTTGAGGGGACCGTTGGCCGCTAGCCGTTGAATGAGATTCCCGTCCATATCGAAGACGTCGATCACGCCGTTTCCGGCGCCGGGCACGTCATCGTGCTTCGCGCTGTCCTCGATGGCATACGAAACGTACAGCCGGCGCCCGATCTTCTGAATGTTGAAGGGCGCATAGCCTTGGGGCAGATTGGGATCTTTGAACCCACCCGATAGGCTGGCGGGCTGATAATGTCCGTCGTACACATCGACCGTGCCCGCGCTGAAGTTTGCCGCGTACAGGAGTGGTCCCGCGGCGTTCGCACCTACAGCGAGCCCTTTGTAAACGGCGCCGGCCGCGGATTGGTCCACCATCAGCTTCGCATTCGCCGGATCCACGGCGGGATTCCAGCCGGAAATCGTCCCCGACTCGCTCGCGAAGAGAAACATTGCCGGGTTTCCGGGCATGAGCTCGAACGCCGGTGTGCCGTTGACGGCCACTCCGGTTGGCGAACTGCCCGGCGAACCCGTGTTCACAACGACCGGATTCGCCGTAGGGAACGCGCGACCGTTGCCGTCGTAGACCGTGCTCGTGCCGGAATGATTGTTGGCGATCCAGAACCCACCGGTTGGGCTCAGGGCCATGCCCCAGGGATTCACCAGGTTCTGGTCGGTTTGGTCCGCCAGGCCCGCGACGTCGGAAGTCAGATTGTGGAGTACGTATGTGCTGGCTGGAAGCGGGCTGCTGGCCGGCGGATTGGCCGACGCGATCTCAACGCTCGAGGTGTAGATGTGGTCACCGGTCAGGTTCCCGTCCCCATTGGCGGCATTGGCAGCGACGTAGAACACGATGTTGCCGGCGTCCGCCGCGGGAGGCGTCCAGTCGAACTCGAAGGTGGCGCCGCCGGACGTGCCCGGCCGCGTTCCAGCGGAGGTATGCTCGATGAACTCCACCGCCGCATCCATGGTGCATGGTTGCGGGCCCCCGTTGTCGCAAATCACCTGAGTGAAGCCGTCGGACGGATGAAAGTCGCCGGCCTGGCCGGTTGTCGGGCTGTTCTTCAACCGGGCCGACATCTGGAAGCCCCAGCGCCGCTGCTGCGGGTCTGACACCCGAACCGTGATGTGCTGCGCGACTCCCGGCGTGTAGGAGTTGCCATTGGGCAGCACGATTTCTACACTTCCCGGGCCCGCATTTAACGCCGTGCCGCGATGGCAGGATGTGCAGGATCCGAGGTTGTCGCCCGGCGCGCCGGAATAGCGTGGAGGCGGCCCGCTGCTGTAGGCATACACCGTTCCGCAGCCAAGCAGGGCTGCGATAAGTACAGCGATCCGGGGGGCATTGATCATGTTAGTCTGTTTGTCAGTCATGTGCGTCCTCATGAATATGTATCTACAGATATTAGGCGCCCCACTAACACGAGTAGCTAAGTGGGTGCGAGGCCAGTGTTTTTTATCAAACTATGTGAGCAGAAGCTACTGTTCGACGCACAGAGCAATTCCCTCGGACCCCTGAGACGTTGCGATGGTGAGGAGGGCGTTGGAGTGCACGGTGCCGCCGCAGGGGAAAGCGGATGTCAACACGTCGGGAAGAGTTAGATTCACTTGATACACGCCGACCTGGCCGCGAAATAGTCCGGCGGATGTAATGAGAACCGGTACAGAGTCGGGCGAGCTGCCCGGGCCCGGATACGCGCGCGGCGAGGAACTAAGGGCGTTGTAAAAGTCCTTCTGGAGCCAGGCAGCTACACGGGAATGGCCCAGGAGGTCCGTCACGGCTGCTCCCACGGGTGACTCCAGCCCTGTTTGGGCGGCCGGCGAAGTCTGGCCCAGGCCGTAGAGGTACACGGAAACAGCCTCACTCGCCTTTACGGGCGACTGCTCATCGACGATTCTGCCGTCGGCGTGGTAAATGTGGCGATTACACACACTCGAGCTTTTCGTGTCCCAGGTGACATCGCAATCGGTGAGAACGTGCGCGTTGTCGGGAATCGGCTGGAACGGAAATGCGCGGCCCGTGCGGCCATCCACTTCGACCCTGACCATAGCGGCCGGCGCAAGGGTATAGTGGAACGTGTCGGTAGGTGTGATGTCCCCGAAGAGCTCGAAGGGGACCTCTATTTTCACGGCCGTTAGGAGACAGGCGGGATCGCTCGCGTCGGACTGCCCGCACTCATTCTCCTGGCGGACGGCAAAAATGGGCGCCACCATGGGCGAAGCCTGTCCTTGTGTGACTCTCAGGGAAATCCCGGCCAGTGCCGTCGGTAATGGTGTGCCGGCAGCCTGCCCCGATCGCAGTGTTCCATCGGCGGCCGCCGGCACGCCGTGCAGGAAGAGCGTGACCACCTGGCCGGGGGCTGCCTGAAACGGCGCCGGTGCTGAGTACCCGGCCCCCGTCACGATCGCGCTGGTTTGTGCGAAGCCGGAACATAGGGCAGCCAACATGAAGAGCGTGAACTGTAGCTTCATATATCTCCTATAAGTCGTGTAGTAAACCTAACTAACTGACGCGACAGTCTGCCCGGAAGTGGCAAGAAGAACTGTTAACTGATCGTGCGGATTCTGTGAAGGAAATGTGATCGCCCCGAAATGCGGAGCAGGCACGGTGTGGATGGCGCGCAATGTGCCGGCGCGGACTTCGCCACTAGTGCCGGCCGTCCCCCAGAGTTTCAGACCCTACGTACGATCGAGACCATTTTCTCCAGACCCGGCACGCCTGAGCCCGCACCATCGGCTGGCCGGCCTTGCATGCGAAGGCCTTGGAAAGCTCCGGCATGTTGGAAACCACTCCGTTGATCCGGTACTCATCCGGAGAGTGCGGATTAGTGATGGCGTTGAGCCGCTTGTTCTCCGGCCGCTCATCGCCACAGGCCCATTGCGCCATCCCGATGAAGAACCGCTGGTCGGGTGTAAAGCCGCCAACCGGTTTCAGGTCCTGGCCGCGCGTGGCGTCTTTCCAGGCCAGGTAGGCCAGCAGAGTCCCGCCCAGGTCCGCCACATCCTCGCCCAGGGTCAGCTTGCTGTTGATCTTGATATCGTCCACCACGGTGTACTGCGCGTACTGATCCGAGACGCACGTGGCCCGCTGGAGGAACTCGCCGGCGTCCTTTTTGGTCCACCAGTCGCGCAGGTTGCCATGGGCGTCGAACTGGCGTCCCTCATCGTCGAATCCGTGCGTCAGTTCATGTCCGATAGTTGCGCCGGTATTGCCATAGTTCGGCGCGTCGTCCAACTTCGGGTCGAACAGCGGCGGCTGCAGAACGCCGGCCGGGAAGTTGATGTCGTTCATCTGCGGGTCGTAGTAGGCATTCACGGTGGGCGGCGTCATTTGCCATTCGGTCCGGTCCACCGGCTTGCCGATCTTGTTCAACTGGCGCTGGGACTCGAACTCGGTCGCCCGGTCGACGTCGCCCAGGAAATCGCCGCGCTCCACCCGCACCGGACCGTAGTCCCGCCACTTGTCGGGATAGCCGATCTTGTTTACCATTCCGTGGAGCTTCAGCAGGGCTGCTGTTTGGTTTCGTCCCCCATCCAAGCAAGCTGGCGGAGGTCGGCTTCCATGGCCTTCTCAATCTCTTTGGTCATGCTCAACGCGCGGCTTTTCGTATCGCCGATGAAGGTCTTTTCCACGAACACCTGCCCCAGAGCTTCGCCGAGATCGCGGTCCACATAGCGCACGCAGCGTTTCCAGCGGGGCTGCATTTCGGTCACACCGCGCAGGTACTTGCTGTAGAAGTCGAAGTTTGCCTGGACGAACGGGGACGAGAGATAGGGCGCCTTGTTGTGCACCAGGTGCCAGCGAAGATACGTTTTCCAGTCGGCGATCGCGCGCGTCTTGAGTTGCCGTTCCACCTCCTGGAAGAACGCCGGTTCGGTGACGTTGATGTGCGCCGGCGCCGCCAGTCCCACGCCCTTCCAGTAGAGCGCCCAACCGAAGGAAGGCGTCTGGCTCAGCAGTTGAGCGCGCGTGACCTTGTGAAACAGCTTGTAAGGATCGCGCTTGTTGACCATCGTGAGGGACCGCTCGGCGAGCGCGGCCTCGATGGCCATGACGGTTTGCGCCTCCGTCTTCGCGGAAGCCGCCGGATAGAGCCATCTCCTCGGACAGGGCCTGACGCACATTCGGATATCCGTTGTCCCAACTGCACGTGAGGCACAAACGAACCGAAGGAGGAATCGTGGCAGGACATTCCGGATTTCGACACTTCATACAATGCTTAGCTTGTCAAATCTCAACGAAATTGACCATTCGCGTCATGCAGCCCGCGCGCCCAGATCGCTTGCGTACAGCCTTCCGGCGAACCAACACAGCCAGGAATGCCCGTGTTACTGGAACTCCACCTGTTCGACGAGCCCGATGCCGAACACGAACATGGCGGCGGACGCCAGCACGAAGGCCGCGGCTACTACGAAGGCCAGATAGAATTGCCCGGTAACCTCGACCACCCACCCCGTAAGCCAGGGCGCCGCGATGCCCGCCAGATTGGCCACGCCGTTCTGCAGGCCGGTCCACTTCCCCGCGGCCCGCGGGCCGGCCAGCGTCTGGGTGATGGCGAAAACATTGGCGGTGTACAATCCGAACGAAAGGCAGGCCAGCATCAGGAGCGCCACGGACAGGCGTTCGTCGTGGACCACGCAGACGGGCAGAATGATCGTGGAAAGCACCAGGCCGGCTCCAGCGAAAGTCTTGCGCACGCGCGTGGGCGTGCCGCCCCAGGCGATCCATCGGTCGCAGAACCAGCCGGACACCACCGCCGAAAGGGAGATTGCCAGGAACGCCAGGGACCCCACCACGGCCATCTTGTCTTTGGGAAAATGGCGCTCCTTCTCCAGGTACGGCGGGAGCCAGGTGATCAGGAAATACCAGAAGTAGTTCGAGCAGAACAGGCCCAACGCAGTAAACCAGACGGCCCGCTGGCGAAGTATCGAGCCCATGCCGGGGACGTCGCCGCGATCTTCCTGGGCCGCCACGCCCTGGCCTCGCGGCATCCAGTAGAACCAGGGGATCAGCCACAGCAGGCTGCCCCAGCCGAGCGCCAGGAAGAAGGCGCGCCATCCGAATCGGGCCATCAGCAGGCCGCCCAACAGGGTGCCCAGCGCGGGACCGCCCTTGGTTCCCGCATCGATCAGGGCATTGGCGAAGCCGCGGTGGTGCTCAGGGAAGTTGTTCGCCAGGATGCGCGAATAGGATGGGTACGCCACGGACTCGCCCATGCCGAGCAGCAGTCGCAGGGCGAACATCACATCGAAGGTCCTGGCCATCCCGGTAACGGCCGTGGCGCCCGACCACACGAAGAAACCGATGGCGAACACCCAGCAGACGTTGAACCGGTCTACCAACCAGCCGGCGATGACGAACAGTTGAAAGGTGGCGTAGGTCCAGAAGAACGCGGAGAGGAGCCGTCCCAGATGGTAATCCGAGAGGTGCAGCTCGGCCTGAATGTTGGTAGCGCCGACGGAGAGGTTGGCGCGGTCCACATAGTTGAGGAAGCCCGAGATAACCAGCAGTGCGAGGACGCGCCACTCCTGCCCCGACAGGGCGGTTCGGCTCACTGCCGGTTTAGTAGGCACAGGCTGCTATTCTACACCGGAGACGAAACGGGAGACGGACCATCCGCCGCCACGCGCCGCTTCACGGGAGTACAATCGAAACGGCGCATGCTTCGTTCCCTGTTGCTTGCCGTTGCGGTGGTGGCGGCACTGGCCGGCGAGCCCCAATACGAACTCTCCGGCAGGTTTACGCTGGAGGATCGGGCGTCGGTTTCGCTGTTCGGCGTTGCCAGCCCGTTCGTGGCCACCACGTTGAGCGAGGACGGCCGTTTCAGCTTCAAGAAACTGGAACCGGGCGCGTACACCATCTCGGTGTTCATCCCGGGACGGGGCGAAGCGCGGCAGACTGTGGAGGTGGGCCCCAGCAACGCCGATTCCCACCAGCGCATCGCCGTCACCCTCGCGCTGAAGGAGTCCGATTTCGTAGTGGGCGACGCTTTGCGCCGGCAACACTCCATTCCCGCCAGGCAGCTTGCCGTTCCACAGAAGGCCGTGCGCGAATACGAGGACGCGCAGAAGGACCTGGCGAGGCGGGACGTGGATTCCGCCGTGAAGCGACTGGAGCATGCGGTGGAGATCGCGCCGGAATTCTCCTCGGCATGGAACAACCTGGGCACCATCGCCTACCAGACGAGGCAGTTCCCGCGTGCCGAGGAGTGCTTCCGGGCGGCGTTGGACGCGGACCCCGGGGCCTTCGAGCCGCTGGTCAACCTGGGAGGCGTGCTGGTCAACTTGCACAAGCTGGATGAGGCGTGGAAATACAATGTCTACGCGGTGCTCACCCGGCCCAACGACGCCCTGGCCAATGCGCAGCTCGGGATGACCTATTTCGAGCAGGGCCAGATGGATTTGGCCGAGAAGCATTTTATGCAGGCGCGAGCGATCGACCCGGCCCACTTCTCGCATCCGCAACTGTTTTTAGCCGAGATCCACCTGCGCCGTGGGCAGCGCCGTGAGACGGCCGACGATCTGGAGGACTTTCTCAAGCACCATCCCGATTGGCCGCAAGCGGCCCGGATGCGGGAGACGATCGTCAACTTGCGGCGTTGACCGGTCCCGCTGGCTTTGCGGCCTGCTGCAAAACCCAATTCCGCTGGCGGGGCGCCGCACACCTTGGTATCAATAGATAATGATGTATTCCGAAGGGCTCCATTCGCGACTTGGGGCGTTCGTTGTTGAAAAGAAGCGGGTTAACTCGCAAAATCCCGAATGGATCCACGCGGAGAGCCCCCATGACCTTCGTCGCAGCTTCGGCAATTTCCTTCCCTGTAGAATGTTGAGTTTACCAACAGTTTGTAGAAAAAGACCTGAAAGGCTTGTATTTTGTTGCTTAATGGACTTACACTGTTTTCAACTTCAGGTGGATTTAGAAGTTAGCGTTTCAGTGTCCGCGTGAGTGTCAATCACTTCCCGGCAGCCAGAGCCGGGGAACTCGCCGAGGACACTGCTCCCCTTGTTCCGGGGTGAGTGGCATGCTCGATTTTTGCAAAATTTCTGGCCCAGGAAGGTTGAATATGGGAAGTAACCGGTACGGCAGTTTTATCGTGCCAGCGGGGCGTTCGGGTTGGTCGATCAGGGAGATCAAAATGCGCACTTTCATTCTTCACAGAACAGCGCTCTGGCTGATTCTCGCCATGCTCGCCGTTTCCATCTGCTTCGCGCAGGTGGGAACCGGGCGTTTAGACGGTGGGGTTGTTGACGCAACAGGCGGAGTAATGCCGGGCTGCAAGGTTACCGCCACCAACCAGGCGAATCAGTCGAAAACCGAAGCAACCACCAACACCGATGGGAATTTCGTATTCCCGTCGCTGCAACCCGGCTTCTACACAATCTCTGTGGAGGCCCGGGGTTTCCGCACCGCCGTGGTTAGTGGCGTGGAAGTCAACATGGCCACCTCGGTCACGCAGAAGTTCAAACTCGAGGTCGGCGAGTTAGCGGAGCACGTCCAGGTGGAGGCCGAGGCGACTCGCGTCCAGTCTACCGAGGCGCAGTTGGGCCGCACTGTCACCATGAGGGACATCGACACGCTACCGGTCCTGGGCCGCGCCCCGATCAATCTGATCACATTCAGTCCCGGAATTCAGATGTCGAATCCCGGCGACGTGACCTTCAGCAACGTCAATGGCCAGCGCCAGGGCGCCAGTAACGCGACTTTGGATGGCGTCGACGTGAACGACGCCGTTGTCCCGCGCCTCGGGCTGTCGATGACGGCCAACAACATGGACTCGGTGGGTGAAGTCCACATCGTTACCAGCGGCGCCAAGGCCGAGTATGGCCGCAATGCCGGTGGTCAGGTCGAGTTGATCACTCGCTCAGGCAACAACCTGTTCCACGGCAATCTGTTTGACTACCTCCGCAACGACGCCTTGAACGCCAATAGCTTTTTCAACAATGCCGCAATCCCGTCAGTCCCGGTGGCAAAGTACCGCCAAAACCTCTTCGGCGGGTCCGCCAGCGGTCCGGTGAGAAAGAACAAGACCTTTTTCTTCTTCAACTACCAGGGCAGCCGTATCGCGCAGGACGTCACGCGCAACCGCACCGTGCTGACCCCCGATGCCAAGCGCGGCATCTTTACCTGGAAGACCCCGGCGGGCGTCCTGTCAACCTACGACATCGTCGCCAACGATCCGCTGCACAAGGGCATCGACCCCGTGATGGCGGCCATCTTCAAAGTACTGCCCGATGCCAACAATACGAGCTTGAACGGAATCGACACGCTGAACACGGCCGGGTTCCAGTTCAACAATCCTAACGGAAGCTGGAACAACTCGTACACCGGAAAGGCCGACCAAAACCTTACTGATAAAATCCACTTGTTCTTCCGCTATAGCTGGTTCCGCACGTACTCGATTGACGGCCTGAACAACGCGGATGCCACCTTCCCGGGTTTCCCGCAGGGCAACCAGGGCGGCGTTCGCTGGGGCTTTTCGGCCGGTGCTGACTGGACTTTCACTCCCACTCTGATCAATGAGCTGCGCGTGGGACATCAGAGCGCCGGTGTGGATTTCAATCGCCCAGGCCGGTTGCAGGGGCCGACTGTGCTCTCCAACCTGTTTACCAATCCTTACAATGCCGCTTTCGCCCAGGGCCGCAACTCCCCAGTCAACGAAGTCACCGACTACCTGACGAAGGTGAGGGGAAACCACACCTTCAAGTTTGGGGCTAACGTTCGGTTGACCGAACAGTGGGGGTACAACCTGGCCGGAACATCGGGCGGTATCTACCCCAACGTCAGCACGGCAACCACTCTCGGCAACAACGTGCCGGCCACAGTCGGCCCCACGGGCAGCGTCATTTCGTCGGCCAACCGTACCACGTTCGAAAGCCTCTACAACGACGTACTAGGCCGCATGAACCAGGTGGTGCAGTCCTACTTCAGCGACCTGAACACGTTCCAGGCCGCCGGCACATCGCGCGTCCGCGATTTCAACGTCAAGGAGGCCGGGTTCTTCGCGCAGGACGATTGGAGGGTCCGCCCCAGGCTAACCTTCAATCTGGGTATGCGCTGGGAGTTCTCCGGCATTCCCAGCGAGGCGAACGGTCTGGTCGGCACCATCGATCAGGCAGCTTCACTGAGCACGGGGTACACCAGCAGCAATTTGACGGTGAAAAAAGGCGGGCAGTGGTACAACAACGATTGGAATAACTTCGCCCCACGCATCGGCTTTGCCTATGACCTGAAAGGGGATGGCAAGACGGCCATCCGCGGCAGCATCGGCGTGTTCTATGATCGCATGATCGGCGCCACCATCAGCGCCGTGGACGGCGCCACTCCCGGCTTCGGGCAGGACGTGTTCGTCTATCCCAACGCAAACGGCACTGATGTTCGCCTTGGCGACGGCATCCCGGCCACGCCCCAACCGCCCGCCCCGGTCCTGACGCTGCCGAACACGCGGTCCACCACCATCGACGTCTTCAATCCGAACCTGCGCACGCCGTATGTGACCCAGTACACCTTGAACGTCCAGCGGGAACTTCCGCTCCGGATGGTGTTGGAAGTGGGTTACGTGGGTAGCCGCGGCATCAAGTTGTTCATGGCCCAGAACCTGAATCAACAGAAGATCTTTGGTGATTTTCTGAAGTCGTTCCAGGAACTCCAGGCCTTCCAGGCGAACAGCGCGGCTCTGCCGTCGGCGGGCAACACGCTCGTGAAAATCTTCGGCACCCCCGCCGCCGCCATCAGCGCGATCGGCGCGACCACCGTCTCGCAAGGCCAGGTCGGCGCTGCTGCGACCACCGTGGATCGCACCAACTACACCAAGTATGTCGCCGCCGGCGTGCCCGACACTTACCTCCGCAATTACCCGCAGTACATCAACGTCCTCCAGGGGACCAATTCGGGCCGCTCCTATTACAACTCGCTGCAGGTCAGCCTGCGGAAACAGTTCGGCGATCTGAAGGTTTTCACCAACTACACCTGGGCGAAGAGCATCGACAACAGTTCGGTGGAAGGGAACGGCTTCGCCAACCCAGACGATAGCTTCAATCTAAGGCTCAGCCGCGCTCGCAGTGATTTCGACCGGCCCCACTCTTTCAATGGCTCGTTTGCCTATACTCTCCCGGTCGGCAAGGGCAAGAAGTTCGGCAGCTCGATGCCGCACATCATGGATACGCTCATCGGCGGCTGGGAAGTCGGTTCGCTGGTCATCTGGCAGAGCGGCGGCCCCTTCACCATCGGGTCCGGCCGCACTACCACCTATGGCGCCGTGAACACCTGGGCCAACTATACCGGCAGCCGCAACGTCGGCAGTGTTACCCGCCAGGGCAACGGCGTCTGGTTCTACCCGCAGGACACATTCGTCACCAACTTCAGTTTCCCGATCGCCGGCGACTTCGGCAACACGGGACGCAACACCTTCCGCGG
>JAIQFL010000138.1 GCA_020073365.1 Terriglobia bacterium
GGGTAGGGTCAAAAGCACTGAATTGGCTGCCGGCCCGCCTCAACACTGTTTGCAGCACCAACCCCGTCCTACTCGAACGGTCACGCTTTTGGACAGGAGGCGGCTAACATACAGGGATAGACCTCAACCTCAAAATCCTCCTTCCCGCGAAGCAAAGCCCCCGTTCTCAACACGGGCCGCTATTTTTGTGGCTGTTTTGGACAGCAGTGAAAACGGTTTGGTAAATCCGTGCTGACGACCAATTTTGATCCGCTGTTAGAGGTGTCTATTCGTCGTGCAGCGGGCCACTACTTCAGGACCACGCTTCACTCCGACGGTAACCTCTCGCAAACGGAAGGAACAGGTTGTCACGTAATTCATCTGCATGGGTATTGGTATGGGTCGGATACGCTCCACACCAGCCGCCAGCTCGGTCAGGCGCGACCTCGTCTGCGAGCCTCGCTCAGCGCCCTACTTAGAGACAAGTTGGTAATCGTATGCGGGTATGGCGGGTGGGACGACATTTTCACTGAGGCCCTTGTGGATGTGGTCCGCGATGATACAGCCTACCCCGAGATCCTCTGGACCTTGTACAGCCCGCCTGCCCTCAACGATGCTCTCTCCAAAAGGCTTGCGCCCGGAATAGATCGGGGGCGAATCTCCATATACGCCGGCGTCGACTGCAATACCCTGTTTCCGAGCCTGCACGATGTCTGGACGACTCTTGAACCGCAGACGTATTTGGCTAGTCGCATTCGGTCCAACCCCGTGACTGTGGCGGCCGCCGTCGCCGAGGCTGTCTTAGCGAAACCGCTTCGAACAACCGTCCTAGAGGGTGACGATGAGGACCGGCCGCCAGTTATTGAAATATGTGTCGGCCGCGACAAAGAGCTACAAACCCTAAAAAGCTCTTCGGCTAGAGTCGTTTTTATTACAGGAATTGGCGGCCAAGGAAAATCAACCGTGGCTGCTAAATATTATTCGGGGTGCCAGAGTGGCGGATCTGGGTTTTCATATTTCGTGTGGCGAGATTGTAAGGAGGAAAGCGAGCGCTTTGAAAACCAGCTTGCGTCCGTGATCGAGCACCTCTCGGAAGGGAGGCTGAGAGGTAAAGATCTAGCACAGCAGACTGCCGAGTCTATTGTTACGATCCTTATCACACTTATCCTACATGTTGATGTTTTGTTCATTTTTGATAATGCTGACCACTACGTCGATATTGAAGCTCAGCGGATGACTAGAAGTGCCGATCTATTTCTCGCGGCGCTATTGACGTCAGGCTCACCCTCGCGGGTAATCTTCACCTGCAGGCCTGTGATCGCGTACCCAGACGCCCTGAGTATCCGGCTCGAAGGCATAGGCCTAGAAGCTGCTCACCGCCTCTTTGTTGAACGCAGTGCGGTATCGAAGCCGAGTGACATCGCGACAGCTCACCGCCTAACTGAAGGTCACACTTTCTGGTTGGACCTGCTTGCAGTTCAAGTTGCCCAACGAGTCAAGGGGAGAGAGCTGCCTACCTTACTTGATCAAATTCGGACCGGCGAGGGTCCGCTTCCTGCGACCACCTTGCAGTCAATTTGGTCAACCTTGAAAGACAGGGAACAGGCCGTACTACACGGCATGGCCGAAACTGTCAAGCCAGAAACTGAAGTCGAGATTGCTGAATATCTCAGTGGGCGCTTCACCTTTAACAAGGTAAGTAAGGCACTTCGGGTTCTGCGCTCCCTAAACCTCATTGTAATCAAACGTCGCCCAAGTGGCCTCGACCTCCTTGAACTGCATCCGCTCGTGAGACATCTTATTTGGCAGACGACTGCCAAGTCTGATAGGGTCTCATACATAGCGGGAATCATTCGAGTCTACAAACAGTTTATGGGCAGGCATCGATCCGGCCTTAACGGAGCGGCCACCTCTATCACTCTTACAGTATTGGACGCAAAATGCTGAATTGGACGTCGCTGTCGGCAACTTTGAAGATGCGTTCTTCACTCTACACGAAGTCGCCGGCGTGTTCAAGGCGAGTGCATACCCGAGGGAACTCGTTAGGGCTACTCGGCTGCTGCTGTCTAGTATCGATTGGGTGTCGGAACATGAGAAATTTAAACCTTTTGACTTCGTATTTAGCTCTCACATTGAAATTCTTTCTTACCTCGGCGAAACTGCGGAGGTGGATTATCTATTGAGTCGATACGAGCAGACGGTCCCTCATCGCGATGCACGATACATAAACTATTGCTATATGCGATCACTTTCTAGTTGGGTCAGAGGCGACTTCCAATCAGCTATCGAGTGGGGCAAGACCGGGGCGCACCTCGTCAAGGTGTCCGACGTGGATTCGAAGTTTTCTCACAATGTGATTTATACACTTGCTCTCGCTGAGCGCGATGCCGGGCATCCGGCATCGGCACTACCGACGTTTCTCGAAGGTCGGTCGCTTGCAGACGTCGTTGACCCAGAGGAATTTGATCAGAGTAGGAGCGAACAACATTACGGAAACGTGGGCCGCTGCCTGCATCTGATGGGCCAGATTGAAACGGCTCTAGTCTGTTACCAGAAGTCTGCACTTATTATCGAACGTAACCCGGTGACCGAACATGTCCTTAACCAGGGTTACATCCGTACGTGGATCGGCGAGTTACTTATTGGTCGAGAGGAGCTCATGCTGGGTTATGTATTTCTTTTGGCCGCAGCGCGTCGATGGCGGCAGGTAGCACCGCCAAAGGCGGCATTGGTGAGTTCGCTCTTGAGGAAAGTCGAAGGTCGTTTAGGGCGTTTGGTACCGATCGACGATGAGGCGGAGAGAATCTGCGTGGAATGGATATTGGGCCATAATGTTGATATTGGACTTGGTGAGTTTACCAGAAGCAAAGAGGAGATGGAACACAGCAATTGATAGAATGGGTGGTAGAAAAAGATGACGGGCGGTCGATAGGTATGCCGCCTAGAAAGGGGGGATTGGCTATTCGACATCTCTGCTTGTCGCTAGACTCAGTCTTGACAGCTTCTGCAGGGGTTGCTCAGCGTACCTCTTGATCACCCTGACGCTGAAAGCCGAAGGCCTGCACTGCGTTCGCTCGCCTGAGCTTGGCGTGGTTTCGCATGGGCAGTGCCGAGATGAGGCCATTAGTAATATCCAGGATGAAGTCCGGGATCTGGTAGGGAGGGAGCAGATCAGTTGAATTTCAGCGCCAGGCCGGGAATCCTTCCCGCATAGACTTTCAAACTCTCTCCAGGAAAAGAATATGCCCGACGATTCACGTACAAACGGCTTCCGCTCCGCAGTGTGCCCGAACGGATTTCGTTCCGATAGCAGTTTCAAGAGTCACATGAACGAACACACCCCGCTTCGCCGCTGTCGCAATTGCGGCAAGCAGCTCCGAGATAAGGAATATTATTGATGTTAACGCCAACGACTCCTCAGTGATCACCTGAAACCGAGCCAGTTGGGAATAATGAGGCAACCATCCAAGGGCGGCAACTAAGTCTTGGGTCACCTTGATAAGTGATTGACCGGCCTATTAAACCTCGCACATCGTCGGTTCGAACACTACCAACTCCAGTCCCGGCGGCTATTGGAACCACTGCTGTTTCTTCGCACGCCACCGATGGTCGAGACTGCGGTCGTTTCGCCCGGTCTAGCCGTTGGTGGCAGTTCGTCAAACCTGCGTGAGGATTTGGTGCGAATCGTTCTCAGGGGTGTAGGCGCCAATTAAGCTAAGCTAGAACCGCTTTTTGAAGAAGAAGTCCAGGCCGAAGGTTCCGTTTTCGTCGCGGAGGGCCACTACCGACCACTGCTTGCTGAAGGACCATTCCATGCGGACCACTTGCGGGTTGCTGTTAGTCACGTTGGTAATGTAGGTGAAGGTGATGTCGGGGGTCACCTGCTGCTCCAGCGTGAGGCGCGCCTGCGGGTTGTTTTCCACTCCGGGCAGGGTGGGGTCGATGCGCAGCTTGCTCACTCCGAAAAAGCGTTGCAGCCGGCCGGCCACGGGGTTGGCGATGGCTTGGCCCAACAGCGCCGTGGCCCCCATCTGTTGCCAGGATTGTGGGGCGGTGCTCTGTTGCACCAGCAGGGTAGGGTCGGAGGTCGGGGTGCGGCCGGTAGCGAGCAGAGCCACGATTTCGCTGAATTGCAGCGGGGGATCGGAACGCGGGGTCAGGTGGAGCTTGTTCAAGGGGCCGGCCACCGTGAGCGTGATGTCGATCCCGTGGGCCTTGGTCTCCAGATCGACATCCAGGATGGGTTCCACTTTCAGGGCGTTATAGAAAGCGATGGTGCCCTGGCTGATGTTGTACTTGGTCCCGTAGAATACCACCTGCCCTTGCGTAATCAGGATACGGCCGACCATGGCGGGGTTGCTGACGGTGCCGCGCAATCGCAGGCTGGCCTCGGCCTGGAGGTCCTCCGTCAGTGCGCTTTGCAGTTGGATATCGGGGTCCGTATTGATCTGGATATCGAAGTTCAGGCCGCCGAGAAGGCCCCCATGGGCGGCCGGCGTGCGGACGGGTTCGGCGGATTTCGCAATCACGGAGCTGAAATCCGATTGCAGATTGAAGCCGGTGCGCAGAATCGTGACGGTGCCGTCCAGCATGCTGCGGTCCGGCGTGCCGGTCAGATTGAGGCTGGCGCTCGCCACCGTGCTCACGCCTTCGGGATAGCGCACGCGAACCTGTTGCGCGTGCGCCTGCAATTGGAAGATGGTGGCGCCGCCGCTGTAGCCTGCCGATCCCGAAAGTTCGATCTTACCGCCGCCGGTCTCGCCGCTGAAGCTCTGGATGGTGGCGCGTTCCGCAGTCAACAGGATCACGCCGTTGGCGTTGGAGATACCGTTCGGAAAATCGGCGAGGCTGAACGCGGCGTTCTGGAACTGCACGCGCCCGTTGAGCTGCGGCGCGGCGATGGCGCCCCGCACGGTGGCATCCGCGGTGATCGTGCCGGAGGAGACCAGGTCGGGGTCGAAGTCGTGCACAAGGGCCAGGTCCACGTGGCCGTTGACGCGCAGATCGAGCGGATTCTTCTGATCGAGCAGCACCTTGCCGGTGACGTTGAGATCGGTGGAGCGGCCCACCAGGTGGGCGCTTTCCACCGTGACCACGGAGTTCGCCAGGGAAGCCACGATAGGGCCGGAGTTAGTCAGCGTTATCGCGCCGGCGGGCGGAACGGTGCCCGGGGCGGGCCCGATCTCCAGTTTGGGAATCCGCAGCTCGGCCTTCATGGTGGCCGGCTTCAGAGCGGGACCATCGATGCGAAGCTCGCCTTCGGCGGAGCCTGCAACCCGATCCGCCGCGGCGGATTCCGATGGCGAAATCCAGGCGCGCAACTGGGCGAAGTCGAGCTTCGAGAATCGGATGGTGGCGCTGCCGGGATAATCGCCCTCCAACCGCCACTGGCCGTCACCCTGCACGGCCGAATTGGCGAAATCCGATTCCAGGTGCGCGTTCAGCACCTGGTCTTGCGAGGTGGCGGTGAGATGCGCATCCCCGAACGATTGCCCGCTCAGTTGCAGGCCCTTACCGGAGATGTCCGCATGCAGATCGGCGATCCGAAAACCGGTTTGACCCTTGGCGGGTGGAGTGATGTCCACCTCGCCGCTGGCGGAAAGCTGAACCGTCCCTTTCACGCCCGGGCGCTCCTTCTCCAACCTGCGGATCTGGTCCAGGGGCATCGCGTTGGTGGCCACCTGGAAGCGGAGGCGGCCGGCGTCGAAACGATCGGGTGCGTGATCGAAGGTGGCGGTCACCTGCACCTGCTTGGCGCCCGCGGCGATTTGCCCGGAGGCGACCTCGACCCTGCGGCCGCTATAACTGACGTGCCCCGTGAAGCGATCGAACGGTTCCTCCTGGAATGTGCCTTTGGCCACGTCGATATCGGCGCTGACGGTGGGGCTTCCCACGGTGCCGGCCACCTGCGCGTTGCCACTGATAGTGCCGGTAGGAAAAACCGCGCCGACGGGAGCAACATCGGCCAGGTTGGCGTTGCGCATGGTTCCGTTGCCGGAGATCGGGCTGTTGTCGTCCGCCTTCCACTGGCGCAGGCCGACTGCCGCCTGGAACTGAGCGCGCACGGCGCCGCGGACCAACGTGGCGTTCTGCAACTCAACGTTGCCGGGCGAGGCGCTGACGCCTCCCTCCAGGGAATCGAAGGCTTGCCCGGCATAGGAGAACCGCGTGACTCCCAGGTGGCCGGCGATCTGCGGGCTATCCAACTTGCCGGTGACCATGCCATCGAAAATCACGGTGCCGTTCTCGAGTTTTACTGGCACCGCGGCGGCGCTCTGGCCGAAGACCGGCAGCACATCGTTGAGGTCGCGCGTCTCGAAGTGAACGCGCAACTCGCGCCCCGCCACGGGAGGCACCGCCCCGGAGAAATCGGCGCGCGACGAGGGCAGCGAGAGAGTGGAGCGGCCCAAATCGAGAAGGTCGTTGCGGGCCTCATACGCGGCCGTGATCTGGCCGTGGACCGGAGCCCCTTCGGCAGCGGGTCCTACGGTGAGATTGGCGGCAACGCGCAGTTCCGTCTTGCGGCCGAGCGCGCCGTCGAGACTAACCGGCCCGGAGGCCGTTGCGTCCCAGGGCAGCGGCTCCGCGCTGAAGAAGGCCATCACGCGCCTGGCGTCAATGCCCGCAATCTCGCCATTCACGTTGTAGCGGACCAGGTCGCGAAGGCGGATTTCACCCTGGAAGCCGCCGCCCAGGAACGCCAGGGCGACGTTGTGGAACTCGAGGTCCTTGCCGCGCTGGGTGGCGTTGGCGATGCGTCCCTCCACCGTGAGGTGGGCGGTGGGGCAGGGCCATAATGTAGCGGTCCGGCTGACAGACGACGGAAGACGATCGTCTGTCCCACTGGGCCGAGCGCACGGACCGGTGCCACTGAAGGTGGTTGAAAGCCGGATGCCGCTCAGGTCGATGCCTTTCAGGTTGGCGGTGAGGGCGCCATCGACGCGGCTGTCTGCGAGCCGAAGCAGGGAATCCCGGAATTCCACGCTGTACGCGTGCAGGTTGCCGGTAGCGGACAAGTCCGACGATCCCTTCCAAGTAGCGTTACCGCCCACTTCGACCGTGCCGCCCTTCAGTTCCTCGAGGTGTAGAATGGGGGCCGCCTCGGCCACGGATACGCGCGCGTCATACTGAAACGCGCCGTGTGGCGACGCCAAATCTTCGATGGCGCCGGAGAAATCGATGCGGGACTCGCCGCTCGTCAGCTTCATGGAGGTGAGATCGATCCGGTTCTTCTCCAGGGTCAGTGCTACGGTCACGCCCAACGGCGGCACGGGATAACCGGGCCAATGGACATCCAGCGGGTGGATCGAAATGTCGGCGCGATACCGTGGCGCCGTCCCCGGTGTGGGCAACTCATACAGGAACCTGGCGTCTAATTTTTGGCCCCGCGCGTCAAAGGGGGTCTCGCCGCGCGCCTCGACTGCGAACACGCCGTTCCGGATGTTGAAGCTGCCGATGGCCAGGTTGAGGATGGTCTCTACGGGGCTGCGCGGGTTGTTCGGACGGATCTTGGGCTCGGGCACATTGGTGTGGCCGTCGGGATAGACGATCAGGTAGATGCGCGGATCGGCGACGTCCAGGTACTGTATATCGACATCGCGCTTGAGCAGCGAGACGATCTTCAAACCCACGGCGACGGAAGAGGCGCGGAAGAGGGCAGGCTTGTCCGCCGGCTCGGTCCCATGAATGGCGAAGTCTTTCACCTCGGCCTTGAGCTGCTTCCAATCGAACTGGAACGATCGGGCCTCCACACGGCCGCCGGTGGCGGTCTCGACCGTGCTCACCACGCGCTGGCGCACCTGATCGTAAAACCACTGGCTGCGTACCACCAGAATGCCGGCCATCAGGGTGAGGAGCAGCAGGCCGGCGACCGAACCGGCAATGGTGAGCACGATCCGTTTGCGGCTCACTGGAGTGCCTCCTCGTGAAAGACGATCTCGTTGCGTTTGCGGGCCTCGCTGAGCCAGGCATCCACCTCGCGATCCACGCGCTGGCCGGCGAGCTTTTCTTCGATCAGGTCGCGATAGTCTTCCAGCACCACCGGCTGGCTGGGCTGGGCGGCCCGCGCGGCCGGGGCCACCACGTTCTCGAAGTAGTCCTGAATCTCCCGATCGCTCACCTGGACAGCCGGCCGGAAGCGTACTTCGATGAAGCGCAATAGAGTGCGCTGCCAGAGCAGCTCGTCCCTGACGTCCTGTTCCGTGATGCCGCGCTCGGACAACGCGCGGCGATATTCTGCGTCATTGGGATAGCGGTTTTCCTTAAACTGGGCCAGGACCGGCTCCACTTCCGCGGCGTCGGGCACCGGGTAACGGCTGGTTTCCAACTCATGCCGGACGAGCTTCTGTTCGACCATCCGCTCCGCGGTAGCGCGCTTGCCGGCTGGGCTGAAATCCGGCTGTACTCCGTTCAGAAAGGCGGTGACCCGTATTTCGCGATCGAGATCGCTCACCGCGATCACACGGTTGCCTACCGAGACCGCGATGCGATCGATGATGTCGGGGAAAGCATAGGGCGCGGCAAGCAGCGTAAGGGCGAACAAGACAACCCCTGTGGGACAGACGATCGTTTTTCGTCGTCTGTCGACCGGCTTTAGCCGGCTCGTGCCGGCTGACAGACGACAGAAAACGATCGTCTGTCCCACTCGCCGCCCTGTGGGTATTCCTCTCAAAACGTTTGTCCTATCGAAAAGAAGAATTGGAAATGGCTCACGTTCTGTGCCACGCATTGACTCACAACCGGAGACCCGGGTGAGCACGGATTCACGCCCGCGTTGATCAGATCTTGTTGCGTGCCTTTGAAGCCGAAAAAATATGGTGGATTGATGCTGTAGCCGAGGTCCACACGCAACGGGCCGACCGGGGTACGATAGCGAATCCCGAAGCCCGCGGCATGCACCATGTAGTCGAAATCCTGCAGGTCATGCTGGTGAACGCGGAATGACAGGTTGCTCAGAGTGGAATACACATTGCCCATGTCGTGGTACAGGACACCGCCGATATTGTCTCCGATCAGCGGGAAGCGTATTTCGGTCTGGTTGAAAAACAGGGCCGTGCCCCCCAACGGAAAGCCGGTGGAGGTATCGCGGGGCCCTGCCTGATACTCCGGAAAGCCGCGGTGAGATGTGCCTCCACCGCCGAAGAAGCGCTCCGGCAGGGGAATCGCCTCGAGCGGGTCGCCCGAGAAATTGAAGGCGCGAATGTCTCCAAACTGGGTGCTCCGCGCCAGCACGAGCTTCTTGCCGATGGGGTAGTAGCTGGCATTGCGAACCAGAAAACGCATGAAATTCACCTGCGAACCTAAGAACTTCCCGGCGAGGCCCAGGTCGACCGTGGTGTAGACGCCCTTGTGCGGCTCCACGGGATCGTCGCGCCGGTCCTGCACCAGATTGATCGACGTAATGCCCACACGCACCGGTTGCGAGAGTTGCGGAACCAGAAAGGGCGTGATCTTCAGGTCGCTGACGCTTACCCGGCGGTAGGCCATCCGGTAAAACAGGGTAGTCGCCTTAGTAAGCTTTTGCGTCAATTGCGCCGAACCTTCTTCTCGTTTGAAGTTGAAGGTGCGTACGTCGCGCGAAGCCTCGTACAGGCCAGTGAACGACACGGTGAGGTTGTCCTGGTTGCGGAAGCGCGGCCAGGAGTAGTTCAGGAGCGCGCGCTGGTCGAGCGTCGACACACGCGTGCGCAGGCTGATGCTGTGGGTGTCGCCCCACAGGTTGTTGCGCGTGAGGTCAATCGAAACGCGCGGCGAAAAGCCAGTGGTACCGGCGGGAGCCTCGAAGCAGGTTTGGCATCCTCCGATCCGCCCCAACTCCGCCCCGAAACCGGTAGCCAGCGAGTAGCGCCGCGCTTCATCCAGGTTGTAGAGTACGTACTTACGATTGGTCTCGCCATCCGGGTTCTGGATAGCCGCGTCGACTTTTGCGAACACGCCGAGATCGTACAGCCGCCGCTGGGTTTCGGTGATCGCGGCAGGGGAGAGCGGATCGCCCGGATTCAGCTTCAGGTTCCGATCGATCAACTGCTCCTTCGTGACCTTGTTCCCGGTCACGAGTACCTGGCGGACAAACTGCTGTTCGCCTTCATGGATCACGAAGCGCAGTGCCACGCGGTGCGCCTCGGCCGCGGGCGAGGAATTCCACTCGAAGGTGGCATTGGGAAATCCGCTTTCGAAATACTGCGCCAGAATGGTATCGCGGTCCACCGCCACGCTGAATTCGCTGAAAGGCTGACCTACCACGGAGCTGAGCCTGGAAAGGATCTCGGCCTGGTTCATTCGCTCGATGCCTTCTACCTGGAGGCTGGCGATGAGATACTGCGGCCCTTCCTGGATTACGATGAATACCGCGATGTCGCCGACCTTTCCGCGGTAGTCGTCCTCCAGCCTGTGCGTCACCTGCACGTCCCGGAAGCCGTTGGACTGGTACAGATTCCGGATGGATTCCTCGTCTCGGGCGAGCAGGTTCCCGCTGTAGCGCCCGTGGGGAAACTGCAGAAACGATGCGGGCTGCAGGAACATGCGCTCGCGGATGGCTTCGGTCTTGAAGTACTGGTTCCCGCCGATTTCGATGGCCACCAGCTTGTGGCGCGTGCCGGTATTGACCAGAAAATCGATGGCGGCCTTATCGTTGATTACGCGCTGCTCTTTGAATTCGATTTCGGCGTCGAAATAGCCCGCCGACTGGAAATAGTCGCGCAGGTTGCGGGCCCCCTCCACCAGAAGATCGTGATCCACCGCGTGCTCCTCAAACACGGGGATGTATCGCCGGAGCTTCTTCTGCGAGAGGTTGACGCCAATGGTGCGCACCTCGATGCGCGGACCCGCATCGATCCGCAAGGTGGGGATGGCGCGGTTGGCCGCGGGGTCGTACCGCATGGAGTCGAGCGCGACCTTGGCTTCCAGCCGGTTCTCTCGCTGGTAGAGCAAACGCACGCCATCGAGTGCCTGCCGCACCCGAGTCTGCGTCATGGGCTTCCAGGTGTGGATGAGCCACCGTTGAAACTTCGTAGCGGTGGAGATTTTCTGCGCATCCATCTTCAAGTCGCCGGTAAGCACAGGTGTGGTGAAGCGGGCACGGGGTCCGCTGTCGATTTCAAAGCGGATGTTGACCTGCTGGTGATCCCGGCCCGTCTCCCAGTCTAAGACCGGATGGATTGCGCCCCGGTACAGCCCATTGTTTTCCAGCGCCCGTTGTTGGTCGGCCAGCCCCTGCTGCAACGTGGCGTCGCGATACGGCTGGCCGAGGTTGAGATCGGCGGCGTTCTCCAATTGCCCGCTGTTGGGAGGGCTGGAGATGCGCCCGCTGGCGGAAACGGCGCCCACGAACCAACTGTTCTTGGTCACGAAGCTGATCGCCACGCCGTCGCGGTAGAGTTGGGCGTCCACCTGGATATCCGCGTACGTGCCGGTGGCGAACAGCTTCTCGATGCTCGCCCGTACGTCGCTCATGCGCAGCGGCTGGTTCATCTTCAGCGGCAGGAGATCGTGCAGCTCAGAGGCCTCGAGAGGCTGCTCCTGGGGGACGAACTGAATATTCCGGATCACCATCCCCTCGTACTTCTGGCCTGGCGCCTGGAGGGCTGAGGGTTGCGCAGCCGCCATCGGAAGAGCCACGCAGAAGCAGTAGGCGAGCAGCAGGCGCACCACCATCATGATAGCGAAAGTCCTTCATAGCAACTTTGTTACCAGGGTGCGCAAACGAATTCGGGGTGCTTGCAAAGGTTGGCGGGCGAAAGCGCCCGCCCCACAGTCTGCTTCCAGATGGGGGTTATTTTTGGGGATCGGCGTAGCAATCGTGGGGAAAGCAGACGGGACACCGCTTGAATTTCAGAGGATCGATGGGGTTAAAGGGGCAGCGGCTCCCGGGCTTGTGGAAGGAGAGCGGTTTTTCGGGTGCCGTTTGGGTGGCGGGAGGGGGCGGAGGGAAAGATGACGGAACGAACTGGGGGGCTGGGTTAACTGGCTCGGTTTCAGATGGTTGCGGAGTTAGGGCAGGAGCAGGGCGGGTTTGGGAACTGGGTCCACGGGGGAGATCTGGAGGGAGGAAGGGGGATCGGGAGCGAGGGGGAGCGCCTGGAGGCGTTCGAGCTCGTGGAGGGCGTCGCGGTAGTTGCGCTGGGTACCATTGACTATGCGCTGGAGGCGGGTGAGGGTGCGGTCGCAGTTGTGGAAGGCTTGGCCGAGAGGGGCGTTGGGGCTGAGGTTGTCCGCGCCCTCGATTTGGTAGACCCAGACCTGGGCTTCGGCTGTGGCGAGGCGGCGGAGGGTCCATGTGGAGCGGACCAGGATATCGACCTGGTCGCGCTGCTCCGGGGCTGCGGGGCGGTAGCGCTGGAAGTACTCGTCGCTGAGGGTTTTGAGATGGGCGGGATCTTCGCCGGGAATGATGAGTGAGTTGGCATAGAGGCCGGTTTTGAGGGCATTCATCGAGGAACGGGCTTTGCCGGCAGCGGAGCGCGGACCTGTGGAACGGTTGGGATGGGCGCGATGGGCGCTGGGTTGTGGGGGAGTCATCAGATGTACCTTCCAAATAGAAAAGGCCGGGTCGCTCACCGGACGAAAAATGCCGGTCAGGTGAGGCCAGGCCTACGGTAGTTTCGATATCCTACCTGCCTAAATGGTGGCACACGAGGATGATGCTACAGGCTGTTTGAGGCCGTAAACTCCTGAAATGAGGGAGCAAATATAGTTTGAGATGCGGTCATCGAAAAGCGGCCAATCGCAGTGCACCGGCAGATTCAGAGTAAGCGATTGAGAACAAATGCGCTTGGCGGCCTCTCGGACACTTATGAGGGCGCGATCTTGGGGAAGCGAGATAGTGCGAACATTCAAAAGGAATTAACACGCCAATGCGAGTGAAGATTGGCCGCAATAAGGGCGTTTTGCGGCGAGTGGTCTGGGAGACGGGCGGCGCCATCAGCGGCTTAAGCCAAATGCCGTTCGATTATGATAATAGTTGGAATGAGGGGGGCTGTCTTCGTGGCGGCAGCCTGGCGTAGGTTTTCTGGAATGTGATTTGGGGAATCTTGGCTTCCACTTCCGCGGTATGGGCGTTTCCCGTCAGGTTGACTTACGCAGAGTGCACGGAACCAATCTCTATCGTGGGCGTAGAGCCGGATGAGCAGCGGTCGGCCCCAGTCGGGAGGTCGGACGGCGCGCCCGCGCTCCGATTGGTATGGATGGACTTTCGGGCGAACTAGAGATATCGTTAGTTCCAGTCGGACCAGTAGCTCTCCATGTCAGGAGACCGTGCTGGGCAGCGTTGCGTACACGCTGCTGAAGGACGGTCAGTCATGCCGGACGAAGAGAAACCCCGAGGCAGGCTGTTCATCAGCTATAGTCGCGCAAACAAAGCACAAGTCTATCCCTTCGCCGAAACCCTTACTGATGCCGGCATCCAAATCTGGATCGATCGCGAAGAGATCGCTCCGCTCGACGATTTCCCGGCGCGTATTCGCGACGGTCTGGCTCAATGCCAGGCTCTGCTGGCTTGGTACTCTCCGGAATACCCGCGGTCGACCTACTGCCAGAAAGAGCTGATCGCAGCATGGATGTGCGCGCAGGGACTGACACGCGACATCCTCTCGCGTGTCTTTGTCGTCAACCCTGGAGGGGACGTTTCGCACATCTGTCTGGGCGACGTGGGGCGAGAGAATTACCTGGCGGTTCCCGAGGATCGAGCCTCCAGATCTGCGTGCGTCGAGTTAATTCGCAAAAAGCTGAGCGTCCTCTCCGATGATTTCTCCGGGGTGCGCAATTTCAGGCGGCCGCAGTGGTTTCCTAATCAGCAACAAAGCTCAGCCCGGTTCGTTGGTCGTTTGGAGGAGCTCTGGGCTATCCATACTGGACTCAACCCTATCGGCATCTCGGAGCACGAAAGCGCCAACGCGGTGATGCAACTACGGGGCTTGGGCGGCGTTGGCAAGACCCTCCTGGCGATAGAGTATGCCGAGCGCTTCGGGGCGGTTTATCCCGGAGGGATACATTGGTTGCGTGCCTATGGTTTCGATCCGAATAGGCCCATGGACACCGGGACACGCGAGCGGGAGCGCCGGACACAACTCGAAGACCTGGCACTACGGTACGATGTGCCAATCCGCGACAGGGACTTCCGCGAAATCAGCCGGGATCTTGGCCGGGAACTCGCCTTGGGTAGTCCGTATCTTTGGGTGGTTGACGATCTGCCTGGAGGTCTGGACCAGGAGCGTGGATTCAGGGAATGGTGCGCACCAACCTCCAACGGCAGTACGCTCATGACTACGCGCTCGAAGGACTACGAGGGAATCGGCTCGAGTATAGTCGTCGACACTCTGGCGCCGCAGCCCGCGCTGCAGTTGTTGACTCAGGAGCGCAAGCCGCGGTCGGAGTGCGAACGGGAGGAGGCAGAAGCGCTAGCTGAGGATCTCGGGCGACACGCCTTGGCGCTCGACGTGGCCGGCCATTTTCTCTTAAAGACCAGGGACTTTGCGACACTGCATGAGGAACTCACGCGAGGGCTGGACGCAGGTGGAGGTGATCCGCTGGGCGAGTTGGCTGCGGGCCTGAGTGGACAACTTCCCGGCGGGCATGAAAAGAGCATCGTCGCGACCCTGGCGGCGAGTTTGCGGGTCCTCGGCGAGCACGGTTTGAATCTCCTGCGACTTGCCTGCGAACTGCACGGAGGTACGACTATTCCAAAGCGGCTGGCCCGGGAAGTTTTGACACGTGCGTTTGCGCTGGAAGAGGGGGCCGCGGAGGATTACTATGCGCTGGCGGTGAACCAATCGGAGATGCACTCGCTGGCGAACGTCTCCTTAGGTGGTCCGGAAGGCGATGCCTTCTCAGTTCATTCTCTGGTGCGCTACACCCTGCTGCACGCTGACCCAGCCCAGGGCGAGGCGCCCGTACTTCGGCAGAGGCTGCACGAAATGGCGGTCTCCGCGCTTGCCGACCTCCTGCAGGATGTAGTCGATATCGGTAAACACGCGCGGTTGGCGTTGGAGGTGTCCCACGCTAAGCACCTCGTGCTGCAACCGCGCACCGCCGACGAGGCGCGGCTGTTGCTGGTGCTTGCGCGATTCGAAGACGTACGCGGCAATTACCGCGAAGCACTGGCTATTGGCAGGCGAGTACTGCCGATTCAGGAGAGGGTGCTCGGCCGCGACCACCCCGACACGCTCAGAACCCGCAATAACAACGTCTGCTGGACCGTCGAGATCGGCGAGGCAGGTGAGGGGCTGCGCCTCGCCCAAGAGTTGCTGCCCGACCAACTGCGCGTCCTGGGTCCCGACCATCCCAATACGCTTACCAACCGCAACAACATCGCCGCCTCTACCGGCGAGACGGGCAACGCGGGCGAGGCCCTGCGCCTATTCCGGGAACTGCTGCCAGACCAGACGCGAGTGCTGGGTCCCAACCATCCTGAGACGCTCAGAACCCGCAACAACATCGCTCACTGGACGGGAACGGCGGGCCAGCCCGGTGATGCCCTGCGCCTGTTCCGGGAACTGCTACCCGATCAGATGCGAGTGTTGGGTCCCAACCTTCTTGAGACGCTCAGAACTCGCAACAACATCGCGCTCTGGACCGGCGAGACGGGCAACGCGGGCGAGGCCCTGCACCTGTTCCGGGAACTGCTGCCAGACCAGACGCGAGTGCTCGGTCCCAACCATCCTGAGACGCTCAGAACCCGCAATAATATCGGCCTCTGGACCGGGCAGCTGGGCAAGGCTGATGAGGCGCTGCGGCTTTTCCGAGAACTGCTGCCAGACCTGGAGCGGGTTCTGGGCCCCGATCATCCCGACACGCTTCTAGCTCGAAACAATATTGGGTGGTGCACCACGGAACCCTGCGAGGCACTGCGCCTATTCCGGGAACTGCTGCCAGACCAGACGCGAGTGCTGGGTCCCGACCATCCCGACACGCTCGGGACCCGCAGTAACATCGCCCACTGGACCAGGCTGACGGGCGACGTGGAGGGGGCGATCCGTCTTTACCGGGAACTTCTGCCCGATGCCGAGCGGGTGCTGGGACCCAATCATCCCCATTCGCTCGTAGCACGTGTTAACATTGCCCGCCTCGAGCAAGGCCAGACTCCTCTCACGGCGATCGTGCAGCGTTTGAGAAATGCACTCGCAAGGCGCCACGGGTGATGCCTGGCGCCAACACCCGCCACCTTCGGGCCTAACGATCTGATTCAGTCACACGAGACGCCGTTCACAGAAGGGCACTTGGCTGGGTTGTCGACTCGTCGAACTGCCGGGTAATGCGCAAACGTCCGTGACACGGCGATTTGGGAAGCGTCACTTGTGCCGCCATCCCGTGAACGGTATTGGGCTGGACCAAATCCGGCCAGGATTGGTGCCAAGCCTGTGCAGGCTGTGCTTCCCGAAAGAGTGGAAGCACCCTGTTACCATCGGAGTCATGGATGCGGCCGAGCGGCAGCGGTATTCCCGGCAAATCCTGTTTCCGGGGATTGGAGAGAGAGGCCAGGAGGCGCTCGCGCGGTCGCACGCGGTGGTGGTGGGCGTGGGCGCGCTGGGGAGCTTTCACGCCGCGGCGCTGGCGCGGGCTGGAGTGGGCCGGATTACGCTGATCGACCGCGATTACGTGGAGCCCAGCAACCTGCACCGCCAGTGGCTGTTCGACGAGGCCGATGCCGCCGAGGCGCTGCCCAAAGCCGCCGCCGCCGAGCGCCACATCGCCCGCATCAACTCCGGAGTGCTGGCGCGCGGAGTGGTGGCCGATCTGACTCCCGGCAATGTCTCCGAATTGCTGGGCGACGCCGGGGTGATCCTGGATGGGACGGACAACTTCGACACCCGCTACCTGATCAACGATTTCGCGGTGAGCCGCGGAATTCCCTGGATCTATGGCGCCGCGGTGGGGAGTTACGGATTGACCATGCCGGTGATCCCGGGGCGCACGGCGTGCCTGCGGTGCGTTTACCCGGACCCGCCCGCGGGCGTGCAGCCGACGTGCGAAACCGCGGGAGTAGTCAACGTGATCGTTTCCGCAGTGGCGTCGCTTCAGGTGGCGGATGCGCTGAAGATCCTCTGCGGGCGGACGGACGCGGTTCAGCCGCGCATCACGACGATGGACGTTTGGAACGGCGGCATCCGGCAGATCGAAATGCCCGTACGTGACCCGGAGTGTCCCGCGTGCGCGCGCCGGGAATTTCCCTACCTGGAGGAGCGGAGCCGCCCGCCGGTCAGTCTCTGCGGCCGCAATGCGGTGCAGATTCACGAGCGCGAGAGGCCCATTGACTTGATGAAATTGCAGGCTCGCCTGGAACCACTGGGGGAGGTCCGGGCCAACCAGTTCGCCTTACGGTTTTTCGTGCCGCCGTACGAGATGACGGTGTTTCCGGACGGTCGGGCGATTGTAAAAGGGACCAGCGACACGGGCGTGGCGCGGAGCCTGTATGCCCGGTACGTGGGGTAAGCGGAGGACGCGGGAAACAAGCGTCACGTTTGGGGACAACCGCGGCGCTGTCAAGGAATGCTGCGCAATCCGGTGTTAGTTTACGCCGGGGCGCGGTGGTTTGTGGTCTTTGTCCTCGACGGCCAGCGCGCGGAGCGTCTCTGCATACTTAGCCAGGCGATCCGCAACCGCACGATGCAGAGTGCCTTCCGGATATATGCCGGCGCTATCCGGCTCGCCTGATGGTAACCCGGTAAGCAACCCAAGGGCCTGGTCAACGCTTTCCGCCAACCAAACGTGAAACTGGCCCGTGCCGACGGCCTCCACAACATCATCTCGTAACATCAGGTGGAGGCGATTCGAGGCCGGAATGAGGACGCCCTGGGAACCGGTGAGCCCTTTCGCCCGGCAGAGGTCGAAAAAGCCTTCGATCTTATGGGTGGCTCCTCCGATCGCCTGGACCTGCCCGTGCTGATTGACCGAGCCGGTCACGGCTATATCCTGGCGCAGGGGCACATCTGCGACTGCCGAGAGGAGTACGCTTAGTTCGGCCAGCGAGGCGCTGTCGCCGTCCACCATGCTGTACGACTGCTCGAACACCAGGCTGGCGGAAAGGCTGAGCGGGCTCGCCTGGCCATACTTGCGCAAGAGATACCCGTTGAGGATCAGGACTCCTTTGCCGTGGATAGGACCGCTCAACTCGACTTCACGCTCGATGCTGACGGCGCCGCGGCGTCCCGGCGCGACGGTGGCGGTAATGCGCGCCGGATGGCCAAAAGCGTAGTCCCCGAGGCTCAGGACCGACAATCCGTTGATGCGACCGGCCACCGATCCCTCAGTCTCAATCAGGACCGTGCCTTTGACCAGCATTTCCTGCAGCCGCTCCTCCATCAGGTTCTGCCGGTAGCGCCGCGCCTCTTCAGCGGCACGAATGTCCGCGGCCGTCACCGTCTGGTGTGAGTTTCGACCGGCGAGGTGGGCGGCTTCACGGAGCAGGTCCGCGATATCGCCGAAGCGCGTGGAAAGTTGATCCTGGTCTTCCACCGCGCGCGAACCATACTCGACGACGCGCGCCACCGCCGTGCCATCGAATGGCAGGGTCTTCTCCAGTCGCGCAATGGTACTAATGAACAGCGCGTAGGCCCGCTCCGCCTCGGGGTCGCGCGGCATTCGCGTGGTGAAATCGGCCTTGACCTTGAACAGTTTCTGGAAATCCTCGTCGTATGCGTACAGAAGGTAGTAGATCGCCGGACTGCCAATCAGGACCACCTTCACGTCAAGAGGAAGCGGCTCCGGATCCAGGGTGACGGTGCTGATGAGACTGAGTTGCGCGCCGAGTTCCTCCACCCGGAGAACGCCGTCCTTCAAGGCGCGTTTAAGACCTTCCCACGCGAATGGATTCATCAGGCACTCGCGGGCCGGGACAATCAGGTAGCCCCCGTTGGCACGGTGCAGCGCGCCGGATTTGATCATGGTGTGATCGGTGACGGTCCCGCCCCAGGTGGTTTGGTGTTCGATGCGTCCGGTAAGGTTGTGATACGTCGGATTGGTCTCGACCACTACCGGCGCTCCCTTCAAATCGGAGTTATCCACCAGCACGTTTACCTGGTAACGGACGAGGCCTTTGTCCGGGTCCGGCATAAACGCAGCAAGCTGAGGCGGGACCGCTTCCGCTTCTTTATCCTTCCGAAAGTCGTCGGCATGCGCCGTCACATCGGTCTGCAGCGCATCCAGATAACCCAGGACGTCCGGTTGTTGACTGTACCGCGCACGCAGGTCCTCCATCACGTGGCGGGTCGCATAGGCGGCGGTGTCTGCGTCCAGGGAGTGCAGCGCGTCACGGGCGCCCTTCTCGAGTTCGCGGATCGCGCGGAGTTTCTCTTCAATCTCGTGTTGCAGTGGCAGGCGGGCCCGCTCGATCTTGGCGCGCTCTTCGGGCCCCAATTGTTCCAGGTCTTCTTCCTTGACGGGCTTGCCGCCGACGAACGGCACCAGCACCAGACCTCCAGGCCCCTTGAGCAGTTGGAAGCCGGCTTGGGCTACCTTCTGCTCCATACGCATGATCTCTTCCCGGCGCTGGTTGTCCAGGTCCTGGATCACCTTGTCACGATGACGGGTATATTCCTCGCTTTCAAACGCCCTGGGGATCTTCGTCTTGAGCTCGTCCACAAAGGCCTCGGTGTCCTTTTTGAACTGGGCGCCACGGCCCGGAGGCAGGCGCAATGGCAGGGGCCGCCGCAGATTGTTGAAGTTGTACACATAGCAAAGGTCCGGAGGCACCGGTTGAGTTTCCGAGCGGTGCTCGAGGTAGTCTCGAATCAGCGTCGTTTTCCCCGACCCGGGTTGGCCCAGTGCGAACAGATTGAAGCCCTGACTGGCGATACTGGTTCCAAAGGCTAAGGCGGAGACAGCGCGTGGCTGCCCGAGCACCTCGTTCAACCGCGGGAGGTCGGCCGTAGTCTCGAAACCGAGGCTGGCTGGATCGCAAACACGCCGTAAGTGCCCGGCAGACAGTTCGACCACGTCGCTCATAGATCAAAACCCCCTTCTTCAACGAGCACGGAGTCGACCGGCGGTGCGCCGGGCGGAGCAGTTGGTGCTGGGCGGCGGTGTCTGCGCCGGGTCCGTGACGTGTCCATAGAAATTGCCGTCTCTCCCATTCTGAACGCTCCTTTGATAAATCACAACATATTCACACCTTTTTATCCTTAGTTGAGGGGGGGCTCAGCGGCGCCGGCACACAACAACCGGCTCCCTAACGGTCGCGGCTCCGCAACTCACGCCGAGTCAGCCCGTAGCCGAGCCGCCTACTTGGCGATGGGTTCCGTCGAGACGATGCGCGAATCGGTCTGGAATTTCTTGTAGTCGCTGAATGTGAAGTCGAGCGACTTATGGAAACCCTTCACCAGAATGAGCCGCGCGGAGGCTTCCAGGGTCACATGCTTGGGCAGCCAGACTTCGCCATTGACCCGGGTCTGCTCCATCATCAAATGGCCGCCTTTGGCCAACCGCACCAGGAACCCGCCGAACGTGATGGTATCCAGGCTTTCCATCTCCACCTTTACCCACTGGTAATCGCGCTTGTCGATCCACAGCCGCAGCTTCACCTTCGGAAGGAAGGACGTGGAGACGGACCTGGGCTTGTAGCCGGGCTTGGGTGTGCCATCGATTACGTAGACCTCACCGCCGTTGAGCGCTTCCTCTCCGTTCAGTCGGAAATCGAACGCGTCGGGAAGTTCTCTGAGCGGCTCGCGTTGCCGTTCTTGCCGGCGTCGCCAGTCCGCAATGCGGCTGTCCCGCTGCGCCTGGGTTTCCTTACGGCGCTGCTCGATGCCCTTCTGCAGCTTCTCCTCTTCCTGCTTCTGCTCCGCGGGGGAAAGCGGCTGGTCGTTGCGCGCCACCAGGCGGCGGTAGGGAGAGCCCTCCTGCAAGGTGACATCGAAGGTCCGGATCTGGGTCTTCTTGGGCTTGCCCGAACTGTCCAGGTCGCTATCCACTTCGCGCTGCAGAAAGGTGTAATTGCGGGCGATTTCGGCGTCCTTGCGATCCATCTCCACGGCGCGCACCACGATCTGGCGGGCATCTTGCGCCGCCAGGACCGCCGGAAGGCAAACGATCAGAATGAGGGATCGCACTACCCAATTGTACGCGGCGCGGGCGAGAGGAGTTTCACCCACCGCGCCAGGCCTGGTCGAGAACGGCCTTTCACATCAAGGACCATCGACCTCCGCATCCATCCCGGTCTGATCAAAGACGCGGCAGAACCTCCCGCAGGTGTGGGCGCGGTGATCTGGATG
Organism: Terriglobia bacterium; assembly: GCA_020073365.1. Classification (GTDB taxonomy): domain Bacteria; phylum Acidobacteriota; class Terriglobia; order Bryobacterales; family Bryobacteraceae; genus JAIQFL01. The sequence goes on from JAIQFL010000138.1 coordinate 21,180, forward strand.
TCCGTGCTCACGTTTTGCCAGTCTGGCAATTCGTAGAACTTCAACTTGGTGCTGAGAGGGGACGTCAGCTCCTTGGACTCATTGGGTCCCAGGCTGGTTTTGAACGTGAAGGTGCCGGCAGCCTCCTCTTCCGATGTCCGTGTGCGCCCCCAGATGGTCACGTTGCCTGCCAGTTCCTCAATCACTGCCTCCGAATGGTTGACAATCACAAACGTCACGGCCGGCCTCTTCTTGGCATCTTCTATGAACCGCACGCCGGCAATTTCAATGTACTTTTGCAGCGGGCTGGTCTTGACCCCGGGCTTGGCCGCCGGACTTTCCACGGTGATGGATGGCGACGGCGAGCCCCTGCCGCGGAAGTACCCTACAGTCAAAGAGACACCGGCTACCAACCCGAAGAATGCCAGGGCGAACAAGATGGTCATCAGCCAGATCGGCAGGCCGATGCGCGGGGACGGAGGCGGAGGCGGAGGCGGAGTCGCGGCGGACGGAGAAACTTGCAACTGGCCTAAGAACGATCGGGGGGGCGCGGGATAGGGCTGCTGCGGAGATACCGGCTCCGGCGGAGGCTGGGGCGGTTGCGCCGGTATATAGACAGGCGGACTGTACTCCGGAGGGGACGGCGGCGGCGGAGCCGCCGCCGCGGGGCTCTGCGCCGCGGGCTGCGGTGGAGCGGGATTCTCACCTGGTGCAGTCCGGGGGTGGCAGTCGGGACAGTCGTTATAGGCAGGGGGGACTTCGCGCCCGCATTGCGGGCAGATCCACGTAAACATGTACGCGCCTCAGTCTTAATGTACCCGAACGCGGGGACAGACGGAACGTTACCGACAAACGCGAAACCGGGAAACGTTCCGTCTGTCCCCGGTTAAAGTGCGGACGGGGTCGATGCGGCTCGCGCGACGGGCGGGGAGCCAGACGGCCGGGAGAGCCACCGCGCTCAGCAGAACCGGCACGGTCGCGAAGACCAGGGGATCCCACGGTTTGACGCCGAACAGGAACGTGGCCATGAGGCGCGTCAGTCCGAAAGCCGCGGCGATCCCGATGGCGATTCCGGCCATTGCCAGGCGCATGCCCTGGAAAACCACCATCGCGCGCACACCGCCCGGCTCGGCGCCCAAGGCCATGCGGATGCCGATTTCCGGTGTGCGCTGCTGAACGGAGTAGGCCATCAGCCCGTAAATGCCGATGGCGGCAAGCAGGAGCGCCGCGCCTCCGAAGATCGTCAGGAGCGACATATTGAAATCTTCGCGGGCGGTGGATTGCGCGCGGATTTCCTCCATGGAACGGACCCGCTCCACCGGCAGACCGCCGCTCGCCTGCTGCACTTGATTCTCGATCGCGGAGCGCAGCGGATGCGGGGTCGCGCGGGTGCGGACGATCCAGGCCACCGAGGAGACCTGCGCGGCGAGCGCCGTGATGCCGTCGGTGACCTGCGCCATCGGAACATACACCATGGGCGCGGGGTTGCGATTGAGTCCGGCATCGTGCACGTCGCCCACAATGCCGACAATCTGCCGGGCGGGCTCTTCGAACTCGGGGCCGTAGCCCTTGCCAAGAATCACGCGATCGTCCAGGGGATCGCGGCCCTGCGGGTAATCCGGCCAGAACCGGCGGGCCATGGCCTGGTTGATCATCGCCACGCGCAGCGCTCCCGCGTCGTCGCGATCGTTGAACGCGCGGCCGCGCGCGACGGGGATGCGGAAGACCTCGAAATAACCCGTGGAGGCGGGAATCCAGCCGCGGCCATCATAGCGGCCACTGGCGGCCGGCCTTCCTACGATGTTGAAGGGGATCCCGAAACCGCCCTCCAGCGGCAGGCAGAAACTGGCGCTGGCGCCGACTACTCCAGGCACCCTCTCGATCCGCTGAACCGCCTCACGGATGAGTCGATCCACGGCGGCCGTGTTCCCGAAGCGCGAGCCGTCGAGCGACATTCGCATGGTCAGGACGTTGTGCGCGTCAAAGCCGGGATCGACCGCGCGCAAGGCCAGGAACGTCCGGATGAGCAGGGCCGCCCCCACCACCAGCACCAGCGCCAGGGCCATCTCGCTCACCACCAGCAGCGAGCGGGTCCTGTTCTGGCGAGGGCCGGTGCCGGAGCGGCCGCCTCCTTCTTTGAGGGCGGTGGCGAGATCGGCGCGGGAGACCTCGAGAGCGGGGACGAGTCCAAACAGCACGCCAGTCAGAAGCGAGACGAAAACCGTGAAGGCGAGAACGCGCCAGTCCATGCCCACCGCAGAACCGTGTTCGCCGATGCGCGGAATATCGCCGGGATTCACGGCGAGAAGCGCGCGCACGCCGGCCAGTCCGACTACCAGCCCCAACGCGCCGCCCGACAGGGAGAGGACGAGGCTCTCGGTAAGCAGTTGACGGACGATGCGGCCGCGGCTGGCACACCTACGGCCGCCCGGATGGCGATCTCCCGCTGGCGGCCCGTCGCGTGAACCAGCAAAAGGTTGGCGACATTGGCGCAGGCGATGAGCAGCACCAGGCTGACGGCGCCGGCGAGAACTAGAAGAGACGGACGGACGTCGCTCACGATGGCTTCCGGGAACGGCTCGACGACAAAGCTGTCCCGGGGGCCCATGATGTTGGGGAACTTGCGGCGGAACTCATCCGCCGCGAGCCGCAGTTGGGCGTTCGCCATGCCGAGCGTCACACCGGGCTTGAGCCGGGCCAGCGTGACGAAGTACTGAGCGTGGTCGCTGCTGTTGGGGTCGATTTGAAACGGAAGCCAGACCTCGGGAGGCGAATCGAGCTCGGTGTTGAAGCTGGGACCGAGGATTCCGACCACCTCATACGGGTTGCCGCTCAGGGTGAGGGTCTTCCCGACCATTTGAGGATCGCCGGCGAAACGGCGTTGCCAGAGTCCGTAGCTGAGAACGGCAACGCGAGGGCCATTGGGGCGATCCTCTCCGGCACGGAAGGTGCGGCCGGCGGCGACAGGCGCGCCGAGAAGCCGGAAGTAATCGGCCGTGGCGTGAATCGCCCGGCCCTGCTCCGGGTAAGCGCTGTCGGTCAGGTTGAGGCCGCGGCTGCTGTACTCATACGCGGCGACGTCTTGGAACGCCGTGGTTAGCCGGCGCCACACATTGAACCTGGTAGCGGAGCTTCCGGCGGTTACTCCCGCGGGAGAAGTGAGCAGGAATTCCACGATGCGGTCGGGGTCGGGATAGGCCAGTGGCTTCAGGAGAACTGCGTCGACCACCGAAAAGATTGCGGTATTGGCCCCGATACCCAGGGCCAGGGCAGCTACCACCGCGATAGCGAATCCGGGGCTGCGCCGGAAGATGCGAAGCGAGTGTAGCAGCACAGGCAAAATCAACACAGGCAAGAATGCCCGTGTCACATCTGCGATCTCAGCACTTCAATCGCTTTTTCCACCTGGCGGTCATGGTGCGACAGGAAATCGGCGGGCGTATTGTCCACCAGAACATCCGGGGGCACGCCGAAGTTCTCGAGGTTCTCACCGGCCGACGTGAATACGCCGGCGCCGGGTGTGCGCAGCACGGAGCCATCCATCAGGGTGAAGGAGCCGGTCCCGATGACCGCGCCCATGGTCGGCACGCCCACCACTTTCCCCAGCCCCAAACGGCGGAAGCCATCCGGGAACATCTCGGCGTCGCTGGCGGAGCGCTCGTTCTGCAAGACAACCATGGGACCGAAGAAGGCTTGCGCGGGACGCTTCACATCCAGCGAATCGCGGTTGCGCGTGGTTTGATAGGCCTTCCGCTGATTCAGGATCTCCAGCAGCTCCTGGTCGATTCCACCGCCGCCGTTGAAGCGTTCGTCGATGATGAGCGCCTGTTTGTCCTGGTTCTCCGCCAGGTCCAACTGGAATTTCGCGAGCGACGGCGCGTCCATCGCCTTGATATGCAGGTAGCCGACCTTGCCGTCGGAGATCTTCGCCACCATGGCCTTGCGATCCGCCACCCAGCGGTCATACTCCAGGTTGGCCTGCGCGGCCGAGGTGAGCGGCTCCAGGCTGACCGTCCAAGCGCCATCGGTGGACGCCTTGGAATTCACCAGGAATTCGAACTTGCGGCCCGGCAGAATGTTGAAGAGCTTCCAGTAATTCTCGCTGGTCTTCATCTCCTTGTCGTTAACGGCCAACACGTAGTTGCCGACCGCCAGCTTGACGTAATCGTGGTCGGCCGGCCCCTTCCTGTAGATGTGAGAAACCTTGTAGTGACCGGAGGTGTCGGGTTCCAGTTGGAAGCCCGGATAGCGGGTCTGGACGCGCTCCTCCGGTTGTGTTTGTCCAGGCAGCCGGCCGCCGGCCGAAATGCCGGTGTGCGAAGCGTTCATATCGCCGATCATCTCCATGATCACGTTGTGCAGCTCCTCGGTGTCGGCCATATAGCCCAGCAGCGGCTCGTAGGTGTCCTTCGCGGCGGCCCAGTTGGCGCCGTGCATTTTGGGATCGTAGAACCGGTTCTTCATCACGCGCCAGGCTTCTTCGAAGACTTGCCGGCGCTCGGCGGCAATATCGATCTCCATCCGCACCGTAGCGTTGATGCGCCGGGGCCCGGCGCCGCTCGCCGTTTGCGTAGCTGTAGCCGCAGCCGCGCCGGCGCCCCCGCCACGGCCTCCGCGGCCGCCACTGCCAGTGGCCGGCGCCGCGGCGCTATCGGCCGCCGGGGCGCTGATGGCGAGGTTGTAGATGCTGCCGCCCAGCATGAAGTAGACCCCGCGGCCATCCCGGGCCCACTGCGGTTCGGCAACCCCGCCGAAGCCACCGCCGCCGCCCCGCCCACCGCGCCCTCGTCCGCCGGCAGGCGCAGCATCCGTGGGCGTCGTGTTAAGGCGCGTGACGCGAGAGCCATCGTCGGCCATGGTGTACATCGCCGGCCCGGTGGCCGCAGCCGCTGCGGGATCTTCCCCGGGGGCGCCGCCTCCCTGGGCCATGAACAGATAGGTCCGTCCATCCGGTGAGGGCACTACGGCCGAAACCGAGCCGGTCACATGGCTGAGCTGGACGATCCGGCGATCGATGCCGTCCCACACAATCTTCACCTGCACGTTCAACGGGACGGCCGCCCCCGCTCCGCGCCCTCCGCGCCCGCCCGCAGCCACATCCGGCGCGGCCTCGGCCTGCGCTTCGGTATCGATGTCGCGGTCGTTGGGATCCTTCTCGATGGGATTCAGCGCCACGCTGTAGAGCTGCGAGGAGCCACGCCCACCGGTGGAGGCGATGCCCCCGCCGCCGCCGTTGCCCCCCAGAAGCAGCAGCTTCTTGCCATCGGGCGTCCACTTGGCGCCGCGAGAGTTCATGAACTGGTCGGAGGCGATCATCTGCTCCTGGCCGCTCGCCAGATCCTTGACCCACACGTGCGCGCGCAGCAGGTTGTCCTGCTTGGAGTAGGAGATCCACTTGCCATCGGGCGAGAATTGCGGCTCCCCGATATTGCCGGCGTTGCTGGAGGCCAGCACCTCTTCCTTGCCGGAATCGATTTCGACGCGGCGCAGCTTGTGGTCCGTACCCGTCCACAGCAGAGACTTGGAATCCGCGGCCCACACAATGGCTTGCTTGTCGCAATCCACATCAGTGAGCTTCTTGACATTCTTGCCGAGCTCGTCGGAGATGAAGATCTCCTCGCGCCCGGTGCGGTCGGAAATGTACGCGATCCACTTGCCGTTCGGCGACCAGCGCGGATTCTGCTCCTTCCAGGGAGTTTCGCTTACCCGCTGGATCTCGCCGCGATCGGTGGCGATGGTGAAGATCTCGCCGTGCACCACCACGGCCGCGCGGCGGTTCGAAGGGGAGATATGGAAACCCTCGACCTCGTTGTTGATGGTGACGAGCTCGGTCTTGTTGTCTTTCAGGTCGCTCTTGACGTCGATGCGGATCTCGGTGCTCTTCCCGCTGGCCGTATCCAGTTTCCAGATGCCGAAGTTGTCTTCGTAGACGACGGTCTTGCCGTCGGCCGAGATGCTGGGGAAGAACAGATTGCCGTCGAGGTGATGCGTCACCTGGACCGGCTTGCCGCCCTTATCGGAGATCTTCCAGATATTGTTGACGCTCTTCATCACTTCCGGCGAGCCGAACTTGATGGCCTTCTCATTGGGCAGTTCGTTGGAGACGAAATAGATCTCACCATTGTGGCCGTACATGGGCCAGAACATGTTGCCCTTGTAGTCTTCGTCGCCGAGGCGGGTGAACTTTCCCGCCGCCAGATCCTCCACCCACAGGTCCGCCGCATAGCTGCCGCGGTAGTGCTTGCGCGACCATACGCTGGGGTGGCGGGTGAAGGCGAGCTTCTTTCCATCGGGCGAATAGCTGGCGTAGGCGCCCCAGTCGGTATCCACAGCCCGCTCGATCCCGCCATCCACCGGCACTTCCCAGAGAGTGGCGACGGAGGGGAACGCGCCGTTGCCGCGGGTGGACGAGAAGACGATCTTCTTGCCGTCCGGCGTCCAGCCCACCACATTGTCGTCCGCGCTATGGAACGTGAGCTGGCGCGGTTCACCGCCCGTTACCGGGACCAGGTAGACGTCGTAATTGCCTCCGCGATTCGAGGAAAACGCGATCCATTGCCCATCGGGAGAGAAGCGCGGGTACTGGTCGCGCGCCTTATTGACGGTGAGCCGTTGGACGTCGGCGCCATTCTCGTTGGCGATCCAGATGTCGCCCAGGTAGCTAAAGGCCACCTTGCCTTTGGAGTAGGTGGGGTAGCGGAGCAGCTTCACCTGTGCCTGAGCGAGGGCCGGCAGAAGCAACGCGACAACCATAAGCAGAACTCTTCGAATCATGTTTGGACCTCCGGAAGTACGGGATACAGAGATCTTAATCGCTGGCGCGGCGGAAGGCAATGGGGAGTGGCGCGGGGGGCATGGGGCGCGCGCGGGGCCACGGGGCCACGGGGGCGAAATGAAAGCAGGTTACGTTCGCATCCTGGTACATGATGAACGGCTGTGAGCGCCGGTCAGAGAGTGCACCAAGTTGGCCGGTTTGGCGATGCGCCACGCACGTCTTTGAGCAGGCGCAGGCACACGTCGGCGCCGGCGCGCGTGAGCGCGGCGAGGTGCGATCAGGTCAAGGCATCCTTTTCAGAACATCGGGCTACCCTCCGCGCCGTCGACAGGATCGTGAGCCGTGGATGACCACGCGTGCTTGGTATCC
>JAIQFL010000583.1 GCA_020073365.1 Terriglobia bacterium
AACGTGACGACGCCTCGAAGGTGCACTGGATAACCGCGGTTGGCCTGTTGCGCGGACAGTTCTCTCACCTGCTGCGTTCGGGTGAGAATCGGAGGAGTACCAACGGCGGGAGAAGACTGGAACCCGTACAACGCGGAGCTTGCCGCGAAGGCAACCAGAGTTAGCATCCAAACGGTAACGAGCCGCATTTCATGGATCGCGGATGCCAGGCTTGGTCTGAGTGAGTACGTCATTGTACGTGTCTCGGGCTGCAACGTGTCTGGCAAGGCGTAGCGGTAATGGCTGGCGTCCCCTTTGCCAGGGAAGGGCACTCGAAGACTAGTCTGGCTGGTAGAACGTCTCTGTACAATACATAAGAAGTTAACGCGCCAAGGCTATCGAACGTCTACAAATCGTTTCAGCCTGACGGGTGGAGGCGGGATTAACTGGATGCTCTGCGGGCGAAGTGGCGGCCGAACGACCGCGGTTTTTTTGCGGATGTTGCGGCATCTCGTGACGCATTTCCCGCGAACAGCGTTCTCACGCGCTTGCGCGCGATGTATGGAACCAGAAACTTGGAGTGGCGCGCTGCGGCGTTTCTAATTGTTTCTAGACCCGGGCGGCAAGCTATGGTCGATTTGGGATTGGTGCCTCAGTGCCCGCCGAACAGCATGACCTCGGCTGCCGCGATGCATGGATTGGTGGCGGTCCGGCCTTGCAAAAGGCCCGGCCCGACCCCGTTGGAGAGTCTGTAGGTTTTCGCCAGCCGAGCCGAGCCTGGGTCTGATTTCAGACGACAGGAGTAAGACATGGCGAAGACAAAGAGGAAGAAGTCTACTTTCGAGCGATTGCGCCGGGGGGAGCTGAATCGGAATCAGCGTAGGTGTCTGGCGCGGCGCCTGGCCGGCAACGACCCCGGGCTGACGATCATTCATTCCAATGCCGGCGGTATTGACGTGGGCAATGAGAGTCACTTCGTGGCCGTGCCTCCGGACCGGGACGCGAATCCGGTACAGGAGTTCGGCTGCTGGACCGCGGATCTGAAACGGATGGCGGAGTGGTTAAAGGCCTGCCGTATCGATACCGTGGCCATGCAGGCCACCGGAGTCTACTCCATCCCGCTCTACGATATTCTGACCGGGCATGGCATTCAGGTGGTTCTGGTGAACGCCCAGCACAGCAAGAACGTGCCCGGCCGCAAGAGCGATGTGCAGGAATGTCAATGGCTCATGAAGTTACACACCTATGGACTACTGCGCGACTCGTTCCATCTGGAGGAGCGGATGGAGGGCGTGCGCACCGTCTGGCGGTTGCGCGACCGCCACGTGAAAGACGCCAGCCGAGCCGTGCAGCACATGCAAAAAGCCTTGACGAAAATGAACATCCAGTTAGCCAACGTGCTCAGCGATATTACGGGGGTCAGCGGTCAGGCGATCATTGCCGCGATCCTCGAAGGTGAACGAGACCCCTGGAAACTGGCGGATCTGAAACACGAGATGGTCAAGGCTAGCCGGGAAGAGGTGGCACGCTGCCTGGAGGGGAACTGGCGCGATGACCTGTTGTTTGAACTCCGGCAGGCGGTGGACAGTTACCATTTTGTGCACCAGCAGATGCGCGCATGCGACCGACAGCTGGAGAGTTTTCTGGCCAGCCTGCCGACCCGAATCCTGGAGAGGCCCCACCAGCCAGAGGGCGCGCCGGCGGCTACCGCCAAAAAGGCAAAGAAGACGCGGAAACCAAAGAAAGCCCGGCGCAACGAACCGACCGTGGACCTGACGACGGCACTGAAACGGATTTGCGGCGTGGACCTGACCTCGATCGATGGGATCGACGTCATTACGGCGCAGACGATCATCTCCGAGATCGGTACCGATATCAGCAAATTTAAGACCGAGGACCACTTCGCTTCGTGGCTGGGCCTGACTCCGGCCAAGGATATCACCGGAGGAAAAATCATCGGGAGCGGGCGGAGGAAAGTGCAAAACCGGGTGGCCGGGGCCTTGCGCATGGCGGCCACCACGCTGCTAGAAAGCAAGACTTACCTGGGAGCTCGCTATCGGCACCTGCGCCAGCGACTGCCCTCGTATGCGGCGGCTATCAAGGCCATGGCCCGCTACCTGGCGGTGCTAGTCTACCGCGTGCTCACCCACGGCGAAGCCTGGGTGGATCGCGGCGCCGCGAAATTCGAGCAAAGGCGCACCGAATCCGAGCTGAGGAGTCTCACCGCCAAAGCCCTGGCGAAAGGATTCCAGCTGGTTCCGATTACCGCAACCAGCTAAGTTCGCCGCCCTTTGATCGTCGCCATGGAAATCGCGTCTTAGACGCGCAAGGTTGTAGTGTACTCACCCGGAACCCAGATAGACATCCTGCACGCAATTCTACACCCCACAATCCCCAAAACAACACGCGCCAGAGTCCCATTTCCACAGAAGCAAACGAGAGTCTCCGGAGAGTTTCTGGAGAGTCCCATCTGTTCATCTTCGGCGTCAGTCTGGCGCCAAACGGCGTTCCCTGACATTGCTCCTGTGAAGTCTTAGTGCTGTATCGGGAACGATCCGGCGCGGAGAGTCTCGGGCAACGCTGGATGCCGGAGGCGGAGCGTTTTCGATACAGCGACTTGAAGGAAGCCGTTGTGGAATCTTCGAGCTATGTATTTTGAATTCCGGAAAGATCCGGGAAACAGCCACACCTTGGGTTTTCGTTTCAAACTGCGCCAGTGCTCCCGCAGGGCTTCCAGTAACTTGGGGCTGAGCATGATGTCACGGTCCTTGCGGCCCTTTCCACCCTGTACGTGAAGGACCATGCGCTGGCTGTCGATGTTGCTGACCTTCAAATGCGCCAGCTCAGCCCGGCGCACTCCGGTCGCGTAGCGCGTCATCAGGATCGTGCGATAGAACGGAGTCGTCGCCGAATCGATCAACCGCGCGACTTCCTCCGGGCTGAAAATCTTGGGTAGCCGGGCAAGTGGGATTGCCATCATCATGGGCTATCTTGCCTTCGAGGGGCTTCGCCTGGCGACGAAGTCACCGTCGGGGGCGTGACACTACGAACGGGTTAACGTTAGAGGTCCGACGGGCAGATTCTTCGCCCTGAGAAGTGCCGGGCTTGCCCGTTGAATGAATAGACCTCATCCACTTTCGCACCAGCTACGCGCCCGGAATTTCACGAGCCTCGACTGGTAGTCTAGGCGGGATGGCGCTGAATAGTTTCCGTTATTGAAACGGATTCTATCGGGAGTGCTCCGGCGGAAAAATGGTGTGGAGCAACGGAATGGTCGGGCCGGAGTACTTCCGATAGAATTCATTGAACGGAGCCGGAACGAGTCCCTGGGTATTGAATGGCTTTTTGCAGCTTACGGTGAGGAATACGGGGGAAGAACTGGCACGCTGGAAGGTGGGGGAGGGACTTCCAAGATCGAAGCTGGGAGAGCCGAGGGGTTGAGTGGGAACTCTGGGAATGTAGACGATCAACCGTAGACAGAGTTTTACTGAGGCTCCGATTGAAACGGGTGCAGACGCCGAGATCGGAGAGCGGCGCGGGGATCACGAGGAGTCCTGAATCGCGGCGGCCTCGGCGCCGAGAAGTTCAATGATGATCAATCGGCCAAGCTTACAGATTGGGCAACAATGCGGATCTTCGACGCTGGTGCTGTCAGAGTCGATGGGAATCGGTGGTTGGGAGCCGGCGAGCAGAGCACGGCACTGAATCAGTTTTTCTCTGCGGACTCGATTGGCGAGGAAGCCGAAGTGGCGAATGCGGACCAAGCCGGAGGGCAGCACGTGGAGCAGGAAGCGGCGAATGAACTCGACCGCATCTAGGGTCATGGTCTTGTTGCGAGAATGATCGGCATAGTCTTTCCAGTCGAAGCTGACGCGGCCGTTTTCCAAAGTTCGAAGCCGGTGGTTGGAGATGGCGACGCGGTGAGTGTAGCGAGCCAGATACTTGAGCACGCGCCGGGGTCCACCGAAGGGAGGTTTGACGTGAACCACCCATTCGAGGTTAGCGGCTGTTTCACACAAGGCCTGGAACGCGGCCGGCTTCGCCAGATCGCGAAGTTCGCCGGAGAGATGGAGCTGGCCTTTGCGAAAAGCCTTTCCCAGAGATACCAGGAAAAGTTTGCGGAACAGGCGGCTGAGAACTTTATAAGGAAGGAAGAAGGAATCCTTCCGGCAGGCGATCCAGCGGGAGCCGTCGGGGGAGAAGCCGCCGCCGGGCACGACGCAATGCAGGTGCGGATGGAGATGCAGGTTCTGACCCCAGGTGTGCAGCACGGCGAGGAAGCCGATGGAAGCGCCGAGGTGTCTGGGATCGGCGGCGATGGTGAGCAGAGTTTCGGCAGCGGTCTGAAACAGGATGGAATAGATCTGTTTCTGGTTCTGAAGCGCCAGGCGACCGATCTGCTGCGGAAGCGTGAACACGACGTGGAAATAGGGGACCGGCAAAAGCTCCGCCTCCCGTTCGGCGAGCCACTTGGCGCGGGCCGTGGCCTGGCACTTGGGGCAACTGCGATTGCGACACGAGTTGAATACTTTGACGCGATGTCCGCACCGATCGCACTCGTACAGATGACCACCCAGGACCGCGGTTCGGCAGTCACGAATGTCCCGCAGCGCTTTCCTCTGCTGGCGTGACAACACCGAGTTCCAGCGAGCCAGAAAATCGTGTTGATGGGTGCGGAAGACATCGGCCAATTCCAGCCGACGCTCTTTCATCACTTAGGTGGAATGAGGCGGAGTGACTCCAGCGATTCCAGCGGACTGGTGGTCGCGCGCACATTCACGTCGGCGACTTGCAGGTAGCGTGCCGTCGTTTCGAGGTTGGCATGGCCGAGCAGGATCTGAATGGTGCGGAGATTAACGCCGGCTTCGAGCAAGTGGGTGGCGAAGGCGTGCCGCAGCAAGTGCGGATGAACGGACTTCGCAATGCCGGCGGAGCGGGCCGCTTGCCGGCAAGCCCGGAAGATCGTTTTCACCGAGATGGGCTGGCTCGGATCGGCGCCGGGAAATAGCCAATCGGTGGGCCGCCTGGTTCGCCAGTAGCAGCGCAGCAGTTCGCGCAGCTTCGGCGGCAACAGCGCTTGCCGGTCTTTCCGCCCTTTGCCGGAACGAACCCACAGCACGTTGCGGGCGCTGTC
>JAIQFL010000139.1 GCA_020073365.1 Terriglobia bacterium
GCACCCATCAGTTTTCGATGAAGCGGATTTTTGGAGAATTAGGGGTGTTCCGTCTCCGGGGTCCGTTACGTGAGGCCGGTTCGTGAGTCTGCGACGAAGCCAGTCGGAAAGCCGGATGCCGGAAATCGGCACGTCCGGTTTGATGAGCGGGGTTGGGAAACAGGGCGGCGTTTCAACGCCAGTACCTGCGCCCAACCTCGACTCTACCTGCCAACTCTTTCACAGCATCTGATGCTGAGCTGAGACGGAGGAGCAGTTGGCACGCGACGATCCCTCAGAACGTGAAGCGCGCGGTGATCTCCAGAGTTCTCGGGATGTAGGAGGCGGTGGCTTTCCCGAAAGTCGCCTGAGCGATATCCGTAACCCAGCCCGTGGGATTTACACGATTGAACGCGTTGTATGCCTGCAGGCGGAGTTGTAGGTTAGCCTTTTCCCCGAAGAACCACGGAAGCTTCATATTCCGGTGGATGGCCAGGTCGGTCTGGGCGAACCCCGGTCCGCGGTAAGTGTCGCGGCCCAGGTTGCCTTCCCGAAGATAACTGCCGCTGGCGTCCTTGGGAGGCAGGGGGAACGCCGATGCGGTCAGCGTCGTGCCATTGATGTAGTCAGAGCGGTTCCAGGAGCCGAACTTGGTGAGCGGGGCGTCGGGCACATCGTTGAACGTCAGATCGTTGTTAAAGTCGAGGGCGCTGTTGATCACGGTCTGCGGGTAGCCCTTCTGGAGCGTGAGAATACCGCTCACTTCCCATCCGCGCGTCAACTGACCCGCAAAACCGGATCTCGACACGCCGGGGATGTTGTACACAAAGCTCGCAGCCAGCCGCTGCGGAACGTCGATCTCCGAGATGCCGTACTGCCGGCGGTAGTTCCACGCGTCGATGATGGCTCCCGTGGTGCTTCCCGTGCCGCCGCTGGTGCTGTCCTGGATCGACATGTCCTTGCCAATGGTATAAGCCAGTTGCGTGGAAAGTCCGGATCCCACCAGGTGCCGGACCTGGAAGGTGGCGCCGTTGTAGAGGGAGAACCCCGAGTTATCGATGTACCCCACGCCGGCAAAGTAGGGGTTGATGCGGTTGACACCGCAGCCATCGCAGCGGTTCTTGTCGTTAATGTGCATGTAGAGATGTACGCCCCGCGCCACGTGATAATTCGCCTCCACCACCCACTTCGGCGTTAGGGCATACTGCACGCCCAGAAATGTGTTGATGGAGTACGGGAACTTCAGATTGGGGGCCACTGCGGCGATTCCGGCGCGGCCTCCGATGGGGCCGCCGCCCGGGTTGAGACCCGCGGCGAGACCCGGCAGCGGGAAATTAAAGGGCGGCGAAGTGCTCTGTCCGAGAGCGAAGATGGGTGCGGGGTTGGTTCCCCGCTGGGCCGTGATTGCCGAAAACAGCGGCGGATTGGTCTGGTTCGAGTCAAAAGTAGTCTTGGTGGTGAAGGTGTCGTAGAAGATGCCCGAGCCCAGGCGAATGGATAGCTTGCCGGTCTTGGTCGGGTCCCAGGCGATTCCCAGGCGGGGCGCAAAGTACAACCTGCCCACCCCGTCGAGCAGCGCGGGCGTTTCGGCGATGCGGGCGCCCAGCAGGCGTGCATAGAAGTCGGAGCCTTGGCCAAAGATGATGTTGGTCATTTGCCCGGTCTTGTCGATGGGGTTGGTATTGGCTTCCCATCGCAGGCCCAGGTTAATGGTGAGGTTGGATTTGGCCTTCCAGTCGTCCTGCACAAACGCGCCCCAATACGCAAAACGGAAATCGCGATTGTTGTTGATGTTGGTGCTTCCGTTGCGCGGGTCGAAATTAATGCCGGATTCCGAGAACGGGTTGTCCTGTATGAAGTCAAACAGGGCCGTGGTGCCCGTGAAATTAAACGTCGGCCGTTCCAGGGGACCGGTGAATTGCAGAGTCTCCTGGTCGTCCGAGAATTGAATGCCGGCCTTGAACATGTGCCTGCCCTTGTTGAGCGACACGATATCCGACCAGTTCCAGTCTTTGATGATGAAGACGGCGGGCGCCCACGATCCGCAGCACTGGCTGCTCGGTCCGAAACCGCTGATACCCGTCACGTTGACGCTCGGAACGTTGCAGTTGGTGCAGGGCGAGCCGTCCGTAGTGCGATAGACGGAAAACGCCGCTTCGTTGGACATGTTGGGCGTAAAGATGTGAGTCTCGTTGACCGCGTAATAGTTCTGCAAGCCGAAATCGTCGGGAACATTGAAGCCGCCCGCCGCGTTGAAGTCGCGAACGCCGGGAAGGAAAGTGTGCGCGTGCGTGCGGAAAACGTTGCCGTAGAGACGGTCTTTACCGCCGTTGAAGAACTGGTCGGCGCGGATATTGAACTGCAGGCCGTTGCGGATCTGGTTGACGGAGAAGACGCCGGTCCCTTCCACCGGCAGGGAGCAGGGCATTCCGATGGAATTGACGCCCGTGCAGCCGCCGGCGGTCAGGTCGGAAACCGTCTTGGTCGACGTGAATCCCGGGACGTACGGCGTAAACTTGGACACCAACAGAGTGGAGATGTTTTTGGGGACGTTGGCCTGCATCCACTGCGAGAGTTGCGGCGTTTCCACGGTGACCAGGTTGGAAACGGCATTGGAGCTGATCAACTTGTCGAACGTGCCGAACAGGAAGGTCTTGTCCTTACGCACCGGGGCGCCCAACGAAAAGCCGGCTTCGTTGCGGCGGTATGCGGGGAAGATTCTGCCGGTGATCGGGTTAATTGTGTTTTGAAGAAATGTTCGAGCCGCCAGGGCGTTGTCGCGGTGGTACCAGAACATGCTGCCGTGAACCTGGTTGGTGCCCGATTTGGTGACTACCTGGGTGAGGATTCCGGCATTTTTGCCATACTGCGCGGAATAATTGTTAACGGAAACGCACTTCTTCGACGGCGTCCGGATTGGGCGTCAATTTGGCGCCGCCGCCATCGGCCATGTCGTTTACGGAGGAACCGTCGACATAGTAGCCGTTTGCATTGACCCGCGCCCCATTGGCATTGGCGCGGGCGGTTCCATTGATGATCTGGAACGCGTCATTGGTCGTGCCGGGCTGGTTGACGATTCCGGTAACTCCGGGGGTCAGCCCGATGAGGTTGTATACGTTCCGGTTGCCGGTGGGGATGTTGTTGACGTAGTCGTTGGTGACCACGGCCGAGATGGTCGGGTTGGTGGTTTCGACGGGCGCAACGTCCGCCTGAACGGCCACTTCCTGGCTGATGCTGCCTACTTCCAGCTTCAAGGGAATATCCGCGATGCGGCCGCTTTCGAGCGTGATTCGTTCCTGCACCGACACGCGGAATCCGGTCTTGGAAGCCTTCAGGGTGTAGTGGCCGGGCGGCAGGTCGATGAAGTGGAATCGGCCGGAACTGTTGGTGAGGGTGGCCAAGGTGACGCCCGTATCGGTGTTGATCAGTTCCAGTTTGACCTCGGGAACCACGGCCTGCGTCGCGTCGGTCACGGTGCCGTCGACGCCGCTCGTGAATTGAGCGCGCAACGGAGCGGGGCTCAGCACCAGCAAAGCCAGAAACAAGCTGCAAGCGCTTGCGGCGGAGGAAACAACTTGCAACGAACGACACTGCATCGACAGCCTCCCCAAGACAGGAAAACGGAAATTGGGGCAAGCGTATCATCGAAAATACGTGGTTGTCAAGGATTTTTGTGCACAATAGTCCGCAGGGCATTGCATAATGTGCACAGGAATGTTGGGCCCCGAAACTTTGCCCGGGCATCTCGTGAATGCCTGTGATTCCAGAAGCACGCGGGCCGCCTGCGAGGGTAGCGTCAGGCCAGCACTTCGTTGATCAGGTGCCCATGGACGTCCGTGAGACGCATGTCCCGGCCGTTGAAGCGGTAAGTCAGTTTCTCGAAGTCGAGGCCCACCAGGCGCAGGATTGTGGCATGCAGGTCGTAAACCGACTTAGGATTCTCCACCGCGCGATATCCGTATTGATCGGTTGCGCCGACCACGGTGCCGCCCTTTACGCCGCCGCCGGCCAGCCACACGCTGAATCCGCTGGCATTGTGGTCGCGGCCGTCCATGCGCTCGGAAATGGGCAGCCGGCCGAACTCGCCATGCCAGATGAGCAGCGTCGACTCAAACAGGCCGCGGCTCTTGAGATCCTTGATCAGGGCCGCAATGGGCTTATCGGTTTCGGCGCAGTGCTGTTCGTGGTTGCCTTTGAGATCCCAATGCGCGTCCCAGCTCGGCTCGAAGTTGCCCCCGCCGGAGTAGATCTGCACGAATCGGACTCCGCGTTCCACCAGGCGGCGGGCCATCAGGGCCTGCCTTCCGAAGAACTGGGTAGCGTCCTCGTCCACGCCGTACAACTGGCGCGTGGCCGCGGACTCCTTGCTGATATCGATGGCCTCCATGGCGTACGATTGCATCTTGTACGCCAGTTCGTAAGAGTAGATGCGAGCGGAGAGCTCGCTGTCCAACGGGTTCCGCTCCAGGTGCTGCTCGTTGAGCTCGTTGAGGAACTTCAGCCACGCCGTCTGCTCCGCGGGAGTGCGCTCCACGGGCGGCTTCAAATCCACGATCGGAGGTCCGCTGGAACGGAAGGGCGTTCCCTGGTAGGCAGCCGGCATATAGCCGTTGCCCCAGTTGGGAGCTCCATTGATGGGACCGCCGCGGTAGTCTGTGAAGACGATGAAGCCGGGCAGGTTCTCGTTCTCGGTTCCAAGTCCGTAAGTGACCCAGCTCCCTACGCTGGGAGCGCCGGCCAGGATGGTGCCGGTGTTCATCTGGAAGATAGCCGGTCCGTGCGCCGGGCTCAGGGCGTTCATGGAGCGGATCAGCGCCAGATCGTCGGCATGTTGGGCGACATGGGGGAATAGCTCGGAAATCTCCATGCCGCATTGCCCGTACTTTTTGAAGGACCACGGGGAGGGCATGAGCCCGCCGGGCGTTCCCATGATGGTTACCACATTTCCGACGCCGGTCATCTTCTCGCCCTGCCGTTTCAGGAGTTCCGGCTTGGGGTCGAACGTATCCACATGGCTGACGCCGCCGTAGCAAAAGATCGAGATGACGGCTTTGGCCTTGGCTGGAATCTGCTGCGGCTGGGGAGCCAACGGGTTTTTGTTTCTCTCCGCGGCGAGCAAGCCTTCCCGGCCAAAGAGATCCATGAGGGCCAGGCTGCCGATGCCGCCGCCCAGTTTGCCAAGCAGTTCTCGTCGCGAACAGCAGAAGTTATTCATTGGCGGTACGCAAACTCATTGAGGTTGAACATTGCCTGGCAGAACTCGGCGAGCCGGTCGGGGCCACCCGTTACGAATCCCACGGAATTGGTTTTCTCCATTTGCGACGGGGGGCGGCCCAACGCCAACAGGAAAGCCCTGTCTACTTGCGCGCTGACATCGCTGCCGGCCTCTTTGCGCAGGTGCTCCGCAAACCGCCTGGCTTGGGTGATCACGAAGTTGTTGTTCATCAGGAGCAGCGCCTGCGGCGCAATGGTGGAGCGGTTGCGGCGATCGCACGTATTGATCAGGTTCGGTTGGTCGTATGCCTCGAACAGCGGGTAGCGGATGCTGCGCTTGGAGTACACGTAAATACTGCGCCGCCAGGTGGACGGATCGTCATCCGGTTTACCGGGCCAGGTGCGGTGAGAACTCCCCTGAAAGATATCGGGAGAGATGTACGGATAGACGCACGGGCCGCCCAGGGCACGGTCCAGCGTACCGGATACGGCGAGGATCTCGTCGCGGATGATCTCGGCTTCCAGGCGTTCCCTCGGCATCCGCCAGAAATATCGATTCTCGGGATCGATGGCCAGGTCCGCCATGTTGTCGTTGCTCGCCATCCGGTAGACCTCGGAGTTCATCATCAGCCGGTGCATCGCCTTTACGCTCCAGCCCTCCGCGACGAACCGGGCGGCCAGCCAATCGAGCAATTCCGGGTGCGACGGCGATTCGCCCATCTTGCCGAAATTGCTGGGCGTGCGGACGATGCCCTCTCCGAAATGGTGCTGCCAGATGCGGTTCACCATCACCCGCGCGGTAAGAGGATTCTCGGGCGATGCCACCCATTCGGCGAAGCCGCGACGGCGCCAGGTGGTTTGCGCGCCCGCAGAAGGTGTGGGGAAAACGTATTCCGCGGGACTGGCGACCGACAGGACCCCAGGCGTCATCAGCGAACCCCTGGCATCCGGAATTCCGCGTTGGAGGAAATAGGAAGGCTGCGGTGTGGAGCCGGAATCTGTGATGGCCGCTGCTGTGGGATACATCTCCGGCTTCTGGCCTTCGAGTTCGGCGATCTTGTCGTTTAGCTCCTGATGCTTTTTCCGTTCCTCCTCGGTCATCAGCGAGACGATCATCGGCTCATCGATCTTGTGCGCCAGCGTGTCGTTGGTGAGGGTCTTCTGAATTTGCTGGAAGTTCAGTTTTTGGCCTTCTGTACGCTTGTCGGGCGGAGTGTTCCAGGCGATCTGCATGTATTCGGGTAGTCTCGCGATCGCCTCCTCCACCAGGCGCTTCTGATAGGGCGCTTCCAGATCGGCTTTGGCCTTGCGGTAGGGCCTCTCGAGCTCGGTGATGCGGTTGACCTCGGCCCGGTATTTGGACACCTCCTCCGGCGGAACCAACGGGTACGTGTTGGGCCTGGTCGAATAGAACACCGCCTGAATGCGGTAATAGTCCTTTTGCGGAATGGGATCGAATTTGTGATTGTGACAGCGCGCGCACCCCACCGTCATCCCGAGAAAAGTCATCGAACTCGTGGTGATGATGTCGTCGAGCGAATCCTGCTTGCCGCGTTCCCCTCCTCCTCCGCCCGAGGGACCCAGCCGGAGGAAGCCGGTGGCGATCATGGACTCTCGCGCGGCATCCTGCGGGGTGTCTTGTGTCACGTACTCGTCGCCCGCGAGCTGATCTTTGATGAACCGGTCGTACGGTTTGTCGTCGTTGAATGCTTTGACGACGTAGTCGCGGTAGCGCCAGGCTTCCGGACGGTCGCGATCGAATTCGAACCCGTCGGAATCCGCATATCGCGCGAGGTCCAGCCAGTGGCGCGCCCACCGCTCACCATAGTGAGGGGAGGCCAGGAGTTTGTCGACCAGTTTCGACCAGGCGTCCGGTGAGTGGTCCTTGACAAACGCATCGGCCTCCTCGGGCGAGGGCACCAGTCCCGTCAGATCGAGATAGGCGCGGCGAATCAGCGTGCGGCGGTCGGCCGGCGGCGACGGCTTGAGTCCCTTGGCCTTCATCGCCCCCAGCACGAAGGCATCGATCGGGTTGGAATTCCACGCGGCTTCGGAGACCTTGGGGGGAGGCACGGGCTTGACCGTCCGAAAGGCCCAGTAGTTGCGCTCTTCGGCGGTAATCGGCCGCTCCTCGAGCTTGGCAAGCGCGGCCTTTTCCGCGGCATCCGCCTGTTTCACGTCCACTTTCGGATAAGGCGCACCCGCCTCAATCCATATCCGCAACGTTTCGATGTCATCGTCGGAGAGTCTCTTGCCCGGCGGCATCGCCGGCTCCGCCACGTGGGTGACGAGCTTGTACAGGCGGCTCTGCTCCGGATCGGAGGGAACAATCACCGCTCCGTGCGCGCCGCCGGCCAGGGCGGTATCCGAAGTGCGCAAATCGAGACCCGAAGTCTTGGCCGCGCCATGGCACCCGAAGCAGTTCTTCTGAAGCACAGTATATGCACCCGAGGTGTCGTCGGCAGCGCGGAGGCCAGGCAAGAACACAACGAAGAAGCACGCTGCGAAGCGAGCGGCGGCGAGCCGGCAACAGACCACAGACATACCTCCTCCGGGTGTAACGCTCTTAAAATTCTCCCTCACTCTTTTCGATGTTGTCAACGCGGATTTCACCCTTGCCAATTGATGTTGCGTATTACGCATCGGGGCTCTCGCGCAGTTTGGATTCGACGGCGCGGGCCGATAGTGTTCTAATGAGCAGAATATGACCGACCGTCGTCAGTTTCTTCTCGCCTCTCTGTCCGCCGCCACATCGGCTGCCGCCGCATGGGCGGCGCGCGCACCCATCAAGATCGCGCACCGCGAAGGGAACATGCTGCGCGAGTCCACTCCCGGCGTATACGAGCTGGCTGCCAGCATCGGCGGCATCTCCGGTGTGGAAGTGCAAACAGTGCGATCCAAGCTATGGGATCGCGACGTTGCGTTGGCCTACAAGCGCGAATCGAGCCGGTGGAATATGCGGACCGTGTCGATGGGCGGCGTGATGCCGGCCGGCGCGTCTCTGGTCAAACCCGAGACGGCCGAGGAACCAATCCGAAAGGCCATCCTCGCGGGCGAAATTCTGGGGGCCGGTGTGGTTCTCGTGCCCGCCTTTCGTCAGGATTGTCCCAAGATGGATGACGAAGCCTCGTATGGTCCGGTGGTGCAGTTGCTCAAGCGGCTGGCGCCCGTTGCAGCCGATGCTGGGATCGTCCTCGGGCTGGAGCTCTCGCTCAGTCTGGAGGAACATCGCAAGCTGATTCCCCTGGTCGGTCATCCCGCCGTACGCATCTACTGGGATGCGCACGGAGTCGATAGCATGGCCCATCCTACCGAGGGCCTCAAAGGGATCGAGACGTTGGGCAACCTGATCTGCCAGCAGCATCTCAAGAATGGCCGAAATCCCCTGATGGAGGAACCCGGCCTGATCGACTGGACCAGAGCTTTGCCCGCAATCAAGGCCAGCGGCTACGAGGGCTGGCTGGCTTTTGAGACTCCCCACACGACGCCGGAGCTGTGCGTGGAACAAACGCGGAAGAATCTCGCTTTTGTGATGAAGCACCTGGCCTGACAGGCGCCTGAGACCGGTTCTCACGGCGTCAGTGAGCGGCGGCCGGCTTGAACGACACCACCGCGCCGGTGGCCTGCAAGGTGCCCGTCCAGGTGACGCTCGCCGTGACGCCGGTTCGCGCGTTGGGAGAGACCTGCTCCAGCGCCGCGAAGCTGAACTTACTGCTGGTGGGGGTCAGGTAAGCGTCTTCAATCTTAAATCCGGGGCCGGCCGTATAGGAGCCTCCATTGGCGGTTACGATGCCAAGGAGCACCAGTTCACCGGCCGGCGCATTGAAGCTGCCGGAAGTCCACGAGCCCGCAAGAGCGCCCTGCGTTCCCGCCGTGTCCAGATCGAGAGGGGCTGCCTGATCGACGCCGCTGTACTCGAGGACATTCATGCCCGGGTAGATGAAGGTCGCTCGTCCGGTGGTCGCCGGATGGATCGTCACCACGTTGAAGGGATCGCCTTTGACGCTTTTGGCATAGAAGAACTGCCCGTACCATGTGCCCTTCTGCAGCGTGGCTCCCACGAAGGTGTCTCCGGCCGAGTCGGTTACGTACCCGACGGGCTGGGCGCCTGAGTAGGACACCGCCCAAACCACAATGAGATTGCCCGCCGTGGAATTGTACCCCGGTGTTGCCAGCGCGGTGATCTCCGCCCCGGTGAGATCCTTTGTGATCTTGTGAGCAACCAGTGTGATGGTGGCATCCGCATCGAGGCAGAGGACGAAGAAGACCACGACAGCGAGGGTTTTCATGAGATACCGCATGCCAGCAGATCAACCTTTGCCGGAGATTTAATACATTCCAGGAATCACTGACGGTTGTCAAGAGCTGGGCTGTGGGGCAGCCAATCCTGGCTGCAGCCGCCTTTCAGGCGGCCCGCTCACCAGTATGATTGCCGGTGGCCTGCCGACTGTTTGATTGGATACACTGGTTACAGATACGTTCGGCTCTCCGGGATGCCGCGAACGATGAAGAAAGCCACGCATGAAACCCCATCCATTCAAAGCCTTGACCGAGGTCTGGTCATACTGGAGGCGGTCGCCAAATCGAGCGATCCGGTGTCGCTGGCGGATTTGACGGAACTTATGGGGATTGACCGCAGCAGTGTCTTCCGTCTGGCCAATACCTTGAAGCGGCGCGGGTTTCTTACCATTTCGAGCCGTGGGAAGGACTATATACTGGGCCCTGCCATCTGGCGTCTGTCACGCCAGTATGACTGGAACAACATGCTGATCACGGTCAGTCACGAACCGCTCAAGAAACTGGCGAGCAAGACGAACGAGACCGCGCACCTGGCGGTGCGGGAGGGGAAACAGGCCTTTTTCATCAATCACGCGACCGTCAACCACATGATCGCGGTGGCCGGTCAGACCGGCGAATCCGTGCCGCTGTATTGCACCGCGCACGGCAAAGCCTTGCTGGCCGATTGCGGCCCGGCCGACCTGAAGGGCATCTTTGGCTCTAAATCGCTCCCCGCTTACACGGCACAAACCATCACTTCGATGGATCGGCTGGCAAAGGTCTGTTCTGAAATCAAACGCCAGGGTTTTGCCACGGACGAGGCGGAGTACCAGGAGGGCATTCGCTGCGTGGCGTCACCGATTCGCGACCGGGACGGAGCGATTGTCGGGTCCATCGGAATCTCGGCGCCGATGACCCGATTTCCCAAGGAGCGCTTTGCCAGGTGCGCCGAGGACGTGATGGGAGTCGCCAGTCTGGTCAGCGAGGCTCTCGGTAAGCAGACCCGCTAGCTATAGCTAGACGTCAAATCTGCAACGCGATCGTAACGGATCGTAACGTGCTCGCCTTGACTTCGGGCGCGAGGCCTTGATAGCATGGCCTCGTTTCCAATGCAATACGTGTTTCACTATATGCAGCGGAATTTGCAACGGAGCGCGGAGGGAACATGGCCAAGAAAACGACGGTAGGGATCGGGCACAGCGACGCTGACCTCGGTAAACCCGCCGAGTACACCAGGGCGCAGCTCGATCTCGTCAAGCAAATGATCCGGGACGTTGCCGATCAGACGATGGGCGGCATGCGGAACATCGTCAAACCGGGCAACAAGGTCCTGATCAAGATCAATACCGTCATCCCCGTCCCAGCCAACGCCGGGTTCACTACCGATCCGCGCATGTTGGAAGCGCTAATCGAACTCGTCCAGGAGCAGAAGCCTTCCCGGATTCAGATCGGCGAGCGGTGCGCCATGGGGGGCGATACCAGCAAGGCAATGGCGGCATGCGGCATCGTAGAGATCGCGGAACGCACGGGCGTGGAGTTATGCCCGTTCGACCACGTTCCATTCGACATGTACAAAATCGATCGGCCGATCAGCTTCAACGAATTTCCCGTGCCCCGGCCGGTTCGCGAGGCGGACGTCTATATCGGGCTCCCTAAGATGAAAGTTCACGTCCACACCACTTTCACCGGCGCGATGAAGCTGCAGTTCGGGAACTTACCGGATTATGACTGGATGGTCCGCTGCCATCGCGACGATATCTACCAGAAGATTGTCAATCTCACTCGTGCCGCCAACCCCACATGGTTTGTCATGGATTCGCTGTACGCGTGCCAGGGTAACGGCCCTTTCAGCGCCTACCAGGACGACCTGATCAAGGACTTCAATACCATCTGCGGCGGCCCGGACCCGGTAGCGGTGGACACCGTCTGCGAAGCGCTGATGGATTGGGATGACCCCGGCACTAACGTGCCGTCGACCGTTTTGGGGGCGGCCGAGGGTTTGGGGACCAATGACATGGAGGAGATCGAACTGGCGGGTGTGCCGGTGGAGCGCGTGAAAAGGCGGTTCCGGCGCCAGAGCACCATGCTCCAGGGCGTCTTTCCCAACGTGAACCTGATCATGGGATCCACCTGCGAAGCCGGCTGCAAAGCGATTGTGCGCATGCAGTTGGATCAGCTCAAAGCGGATGGGACCTTGAAGAAACTGAAGCGCCCGCTGTATGTCTTTACGGGTTTGCAGTTCGAAGAACGCATCACGGAGGTGGACGGCGACGTTATCGTGGTGGGAGATTGCGCCAAGACGATGTTGGAGAAGTTTCCCAATGCGCAGTACTGGGGAAGCTCCGAACAGTTCCCCAATTGCACGCCGATCTGGGCGAACCTTCCTAATCTTGGAATCGCGAATTACGTCCGGCACCTGGCTGTCGTTCAGGAAGCCGCTCACTGACACCCATGAATCCGCAGCCAGCCATCGCATATCGGCGCCGTTCTCTCCGGCACGACTGGATACCCGATTCCGAGAGCCTGGTGCGCCGCGGTATTCTGTTGCTCCTGGCCGTCAAAGACTCTGACATCCGCATTCTGACTCTCGAGCAGTGCCGCGACGCGGTCGACAAAGGGCTGCACGCAGGCGGGGCCTTTTCCGCGGTCATTCCGCTGGTGGCGTTGTACTACGGCGGCTACATCGACGTGGATATCGCCGACCCGACCCGCCGCGGCCAGGACCTGTTTGTTCTCAGCAAGGGTCACGCAGTGGCCGCGCTCGCATCGATATACGCGGAACTGGGCTACTTCAGCGAGTCCGTTCTGCGCAATTCGCGCTCGTATGAAAGCATCCTGAACGGCCATCCAGGACCGCTGCTGCCCGGTGTACACATCGCTACGGGCCCCATGGGACAAGGGTTTTCCGTGGCGCAGGGATTCGCCATTGCCGGACGAACCAGCCCGCGATTCGATTCCTATTGCATGACGGGCGACGGGGAACTGCAGGAAGGGACCATCTGGGAAGCGGTGATGTTCGCCGGCCAGAAGCACCTGGACAATCTTTGCGTCATGGTCGACCAGAACAATGGCCAGCTCGACATCGCCGACCGGATGGTCTTCCCGATGCCGAATCTCGAATCCGTCTTCAGCGCTTTCGGCTGGGAGGTCGCGAGCGTGGATGCCACCCAATACGACGGCGTGTGCGCCGCGCTCGAGCGATTCAAGTATGGGCCGCGAAACGGCAAGCCCACCGCGATCATCTGCCACTCGACCAAGGGGTACGGAGCCTTCTCCGATTTCATGAACCGCCACAAAGTGGTCGTCGGCGACAGCCTGATGCAGCAGGAATTGACCCTGCAGGCCGATCGGCGTCGAGCCCGTGTGAACGAGTTTGCGGCATATTTGGACAGATTGGGGGACGATTCCCAAGCCGGCGGCGCGCGGGATACGCTGATCGAGATCGCCGGCCAGATGCACCTCGACCTGCGGAATAATGCCGCCGGAGAAATGTCCCTGCCCGAGGTGGTGGGACCGGTTGCCACCGGCCGCGCTCCCCACCGTAACAAGCGAATCCAGTACGATCCCGGACTCTTACCGCGCATCGACCCGGGGAAACAATACAGCGCTGCGGAAATTGTCACGGGCGCCATGAAGGTCTTTGCGCACGATGCGGCCGTAGTCTCCATCGATTCCGATCTCGCATCGACCAGCGGCCTCGAGGCCGGCGTTGCGGCAGTGGATCAGAAGCGGGCGTTAAACGTGGGCGTGGCCGAAGCCAACATGATGGCCATCGGCGAGGCATTCGCCGCGCTGGGCTACAACGCCTGGATTAGTACGTTCTGCCCGTTCTACGACTGGAAGGTGTTGCGCCGTATTGCGGTCGGCCATCAGGAGAGACTGGAGTCCATCCAGGCCAAAGACGGGTGGTTGAGCGAGGGGCACGGCCTGGACCTGACGCTCCTGGCCACGGCGGCGAATTTCGAGACGCGGACCAACGGCGCCACCCACATGGGCAACGACGATATCACCATCTTCGACGGGATGGCCCACCTCAAGATCATCGATGTTTCCTGCCCGCAACAACTGCTGGGGATCATGAAATGGATCATGCAGGGCAACCGCGGCCTGGTTTACGTGCGCGTCATGCGCACTCCGTCGGCGGTACTCTACGCGGACGATTACACGTTTGAGTTCGGGAAGGGCCACGTCCTGCGGCAGGGCGCCGGTGAGAGGGCCGTCATTGTGAGCAGCGGGCGCCAGGTCCATGAAGCGTTGGCCGCCGCGGAGCAGTGCTCCAGCCGGGGGGTGGAAGTCGGCGTGGTGGACATGCCGTCCATCGATGAAGACTTACTACTCCAACTGCACGATTCCTGCAAGCTGCTGTTTCTGGCCGAGCAGAATAACGGATATATCTGGCAGAACCTGCTCAAAGTGTTGTATCGCCACCGCAAGAACCACGAAAGAATCGTCACCATCAATACCCTGACTGCGGAAGGCAGGCCCTACTTCATTCATTCCGGCACATACGAGGAGCTTCTGCCCGCGTTCGGGCTGTCGCCCTCGCAGCTTGCCAAAGCGATCTGCAGCCGGGTCCAGGGAGGATCGAAATGAGCGTGCCCCTCGTGCGGGAAAACGACGTGGAAGAACTCGATTTGCCGGGCCGGCATCTCCGCTGGTTGGTATCGAACGAGCGTCTCAATGCCACGCACTTGTCGATGTGCGTGATTCGCGTGGCGCCGGGAGAAAAAGTGAGGCCGGCACACTCACACCCGCACGGCGAGGAAGTGATCTACATTATTCGCGGCTCGGGCCGCGTGATGGTGGATGGCGCCGTCGACCGGGTTGAAGCGGGCACCGCGGTACTGTTTCCGCAAGGCAAGGTGCACATGCTGCACAATACCGGCACGGAAGAAATGAAGGTGGCCTGCTTCTTCGCGCCCCCTACCAACCTGGACAACTACAAGTTTTTTGAGGATGTCGATTTTCCGGAGTGAGGCGCCACGATATGATCCCGAAGGCTCTGATCCCGCCTGTACTGGCGTTGGCTGCCGTCGCGCAAGCAGCCGACTTCCCTACCGCAGAGATCGCCAATGGACAGATCCGCGCCAAACTGTACCTGCCGGACGCGAAGAACGGATATTACCGGGCGACGCGTTTCGATTGGTCGGGATTTGTCTACAGCCTGGAATACAAGGGCCACAACTACTACGGACCCTGGTATCAGAAGATCGATCCGAACGTCTACGATTTCTCCTACGAAGGTTCGGATGTGATTTCGCACCCGTGCACCGCCGGGCTCGGTCCTCTCGAGGAGTATCAGACCAACGGGCGGGCTTTGGGGTGGGATGATGCCAAGCCGGGCGGCACCTTCGTCAAGGTCGGCGTGGGTGTGCTTCGCCGGCCGGATGAGGCGAACTACGATCACTCCAAGCTCTACGAGATTGTGGACCCAGGAAAGTGGTCGGTCAAGAAAAGTCCCGACTCCGTCGAGTTCACGCAAGCGGTCTCCGACCCTGCTTCCCAATACGGCTACCTCTATCGCAAGACCCTGCGTTTGATCAAGGGCAAGCCACAGATGCTGATCGAGCACTCACTGAAAAACACCGGCACGCGGCCGATTCAGACCAGTATGTACAATCACAATTTCCTGGTGCTCGATAAGCTGCCGCCAGGGCCGGACTTCACCATCACGGTTCCCTTTCAGATTCAGGCGCGCCGCGCGCCCAACAAAGACCTGGCGGCGATTCGCGGCAACCAGATTGTCTACCTGAAGACGCTGGCGGACCGCGATCGTGCCACCGCTTCCATCCAGGGATTCGGCGACAGCCCCAAGGATTACGACATCCGCGTGGAGAACCGGGGTGCGGGCGCGGGTGTCCGGATCACCGGCGATCATCCGCTCACCAATGCGTCTCTGTGGTCCATCCGCACGGTGCTGGCGATTGAACCATTCATTGCGATCTCGGTCGATCCGGGAAGCGAGTTCACGTGGAACATCACTTACGACTATTACACGCTGCCGGCGGACGCGAAGTGACGGTTCGCCCTACGGCGCGAACGCGAGCAACACATTCCCGGGGACGCCATTCGTAAACCCCACGTATCCGGACCCCACGAACAGCATGCCCCTGGCGATAGTCGGACCGCCGGCGCCGATCGACCCCCCTTTAGCCGGCACGCCATTGACCGTCTGGAATTCCTGAGCGGTATTGAACTCCCACAGCGTGTGCCCATTGCCGGGTGAAACGGCGCGCAGCATGCCGTCCAGTCCTCCCGAAAACAATACGCCCGGAATCAGGCTCACGGCGGCTACAATGCCGCGGTGTTGCGCCATGGGTTCAGGCGCGGTCAAGGGCACAAACCACTTCTCCAGTCCAGTGGCCAGGTCCAAGGCCACCAACCCGCCGCTGTGCAATCCAAAGTATGCGTTCTCTTTGTCCACGGCGCCGCCGAAAACCGTCTCGCCGCCGCCTCCGGTGATGAAGCGCGCCACGTCCTGCTCCCAGATCACGGCGCCTTGTTTGTCCGGATCGTGCGCCCGGACTACTCCCTGTTTTTGGGCGGCGACGATCACCGTGCGGCCCTCCGGCAGCGTGGCCAGGTTCGGTGTTGCGGAATAGTCCCAGTCCGGCCCCGTGCGGTCCGCGCAGTTGTCGGGGGGATATTGGGGCTGGCCTCCACGTGCGCCCGCGGCACCAGCGCCCGGGGCACCGGCCCGGCCCTGATTTGCGGTGCGGCCCGGAATCGCCTGCACGCAGCCGCCGTGCCATACGTCGTTTTCGAGGCCCACCACGTACCAGAGAATCTTGCCGGTATCCATGCTCATTGCCATCACCGAGTCCGCCGTGGTGGCCGGCTCGGAAAAGGAGTTCCCGGTGCCGAAGTAAATTGCCCTGCGTGCGGGATCGACGATTGGTGAAGTCCAGACCCCCGCACCCGACGGACCCATATAATCGACGCCAAGGGAATTCTTCTTGATGAATTTGGGTTTCTCCGGGATGGTGTACGTCTTCCAGACCTGGTGGCCCGTTTCCGAATCCAGGGAAGCCACGACGCCGCGAAACGTACAGCACACGTAGTTCACGCTGCGCGATTCATCCTCCTCCAGCGAAGCCAGCGGTACGTAAAGCCGGCCTTCATAGAGTTTGGGCGCGCCGGTCACACGAGACAGCGGGTGCGAGTCAATGGGAACCCGCCAGAGCAATTCGCCGGTGGTGGCGTCCACAGCGTATGCGTTTCCACGAATATCCCCGAAGAAGGCCGCGAGCCTTGGCGACGCCGGCTTGAGCGGGCCGATCACAATGCCGCTCCGCACGGCCGCCTGCGTCTTGAGCGACCAGTGAATGCATCCGGTTTCCGCGTCCAGGGAATACACGTAACCGGCGTTGGAACTGACGAAGACGCGTCCATCCACCACGGTCTGTCCATAGAGTGCGGTAGCGCCAGGGAAACCGAAGGCCCATTTCAGTTTGAGACGCGATACCTGCCCCGCCGACAGACCGGCCGCCTCGGCGGACTGGAGGCGAGTGTTCGACAGGTCGCTCCATCCATTCCACGCCGGGGCGCTCAGGTCGCGCACGGGAGGATGACTGGCGCAAACGTTGGGCATGTGCCGGGCATCGCCAACGTCGGCTGCATCGAGTTTGCGCCCACCCATGAACTCCGCCAGCAGACGCTTCTCGCCGTCGGTGAGTTTCTGTGCCATGGTCTTCATGGCGCCCGTCGTCATGGCCTCGTAGATCCGTTCGGGCGGCATCTGTCGGATGGCGGCTTCACTCGGAGCACGCTCCACCGGGGTGGCTCCGTGGCAAGTTGTGCAGTTGTTGGAGAAGAGATTGACGCCCGTACTCTCCGAGAGACGTTGAGCCGAAACCGAGGGGAGTATAGGTGAAGACAAGCCCCAGATCGCGATCAGGGTCGGGAAGAAGACCCGCATGATGCCTCCTCGATGCGAATGACGATGGGATACTATCAGGCGCCCAGCGCAGAAGTCAACAAGCGCTTTCAGTTTTCTGCCACAAGCTTGTTTGGTCCAGCGTTCTTTCATCCGGATCCCGCCCCACGTAGTTATATGCTTTGTTCCGGAGGTCAAAAGCTGCATGCGCTTTCAAGCCATTGCCGCGATGTTCGTTCTCGCCGCCACGGCGCGGCTTTGCAGGCTGGCGCGGGGGGCATCGTGATGAGACGAATTGGGTGCATGACTTTTCTGTGGGCCATCCCAATTCACGCCGCGAACGGTTGGGCCCCCTTTTTTCGAGTCTCTGCGGGGCCTGTGGCGGTGGGTTCGATGCGAAGTTGGGTGGGGGCGATTTGAGTTGAGGCAACGGGCTCCGTTTTAGGGTCTTCGGCGGCAGGAGTTGGGGGTGGTGGTTGGGGTGCCGCGGGAGTTTCGGCAGGGGCCTCTTCGGGTTCCTGCGAAACAAAGCCAATTTCCTGTGACTTGCGTTCTTTCTGTAGCTTGCGAAGGTCGTGGAGGGCCCGGGAGAAACCCCGGCCGGCGGCCGCGTGGTAGCGCAACATAAGGCCGACCTCGCGAGACGTATCATCGCCCCCTTCGGCCCAATCGAGTTTCTCGGCCAGGAGGGAGCTGGCGCGCTTTTGAAAGAAGAAATGCTCGGCCATTTGGTAGACGAGGATTTCTTCATTGACGCCGACGGGTTGGTTATCTTCGATCAGGGCGGCGAGGAGTTGCTGAGCAACGTCGCCGGATTCATCGGCCATCAGAGCAATGCCGGAACAGAGGCCGTGGCGCAGGGCGTTTTGACGAACGGCGGCTTTGCCGTCGTCTGTGCGAGGTCCAGTGGACTTCTGAGCATTGCGACGATTGGCTTCGAGTTGGGCTTGTGATGGCATATAGAGAGACTTCTCCTCTGGCGGCCTGGGAGGCCGCGAAATTTGTTTCCCAGGTTGTTCTGCCGGGTGGAACGTCAGGCGGGGACGGCGATCACATTCCTGCTTTGGTTATAGCATACGAGTTGGCGAAAACGTTCTCAGTTGCTTGTATGTGGTTGGGGGAATTGAGAATATCGGTTGTGACCGGGGTCTGGCGAGACGCTGGATTCAGTGTGGTGAAAGCATTGGCACGCGGAAGCGCCTGCCCCACCCTTATCTCGTTCTCAGTGGCGGATAGCGCGATTCTATCTCGCCGCTACCTTCCTTGATCGTGACCACGCGGTCAGCGGCCACGTTGGTCAGGTGGTCCACCGTGCCGCTCGGCCACTTCACTTCGATCGCATCGACTTTTACAGTGTCGCCTAACCCGAAGTGTATCCGAGGGTCATGGGCCGATTGGTAGCTCGATCCGCCTTTCATCTGATCGAATTGGGCTCGGCCGCCTGCCGTGATTTTCACCGCGGCGCCGACGCCGTCGCGGTTCGACCGCGTGCCGATCAGCCGCACCTGCAGCCAGTGTTTCCGGTTCCCACCATCATTGCGCAACAGTTGTGGCGCCTGGCCGTTGTTGGTGATCAGGATATCCAGGTCGCCATCGTTATCGAAGTCGGCCACGGCCGCGGCCCGGCTCACACGCGGCTCCAACAAGTCCGGCCCAAGCTCTTGTGTCACATCCCGAAAGGTGCCACCCAGGTTCCGATAAACCGTTTTCGGTTCGGCGTACGTAGTGCCGGCGTGATAGCGCGTCACATTGTCGAGGACGTGCCCGTTGGCGATGAAGAGATCACGCCAGCCATCGTTGTCGAAGTCCAGGAAGCGCGTCCCGAATCCGCTGAAGCGATAGGTCGAGTAGCCGAGCCTGGCGTGGAACGAGGCATCTTCGAACGAGCCGTCGCGCAGGTTGCGGTACAGACGGTTGAACTCGAGATCCAAATGCGTTACGAAAAGGTCCAGCCGCCCGTCGCCGTCGAAATCGGCGGCATCCACTCCCATTCCCGCCTCAGCCCTTCCGTCTTCGCTCAGAGCCACGCCCGACTGCAACGCCACTTCTTCAAAGGTGCCATTTCCGCGATTGCGATATAAGAAATTCGCCATCGAATCGTTGGCTACAAACACGTCAGGCCATCCGTCGCCATCGAAATCGAAGCACACCACGCCCAGCCCGTTGCCCGGCTTCATGCCGATTTTGGAGGCGCGGCTCACGTCGCTGAACGTGCCGTCGTGGTTGTTGTGATACAACGTTGCGGTCTGGCGGGGATACCTGTTCGGATGGCAATAGCCGCGCTGTCCCTGGTATTCGCACACGGCGTTTTTTTCGGGCGTGAAGTCCAGATAGTTGACCACCACCAGATCGAGCCATCCATCGCGATCGTAATCGAACCATGCCGCGCTCGAACCCCATTTCCCGGTGTTCGCAACAGCGGCCCTGGCCGTAATGTCGGTGAAGGTTCCGTCACCGTTGTTGTGATACAGAATCGAGCGCCCATAGCCGGCAATGTAAAGATCGGGAAGGCCATCGTTATCGAAGTCGCCCACCGCGGCTCCCATGCCGAACAGCCCTTCGGCCCCGACCGCGGCCTTCCCGGTGACATCACTGAAAGTTCCGTCGCCGTTATTCCGGTACAACACGCTGTGCAGGGGCTGGGGTGGCGTGTACGCTTTGGTGGTGGCGCTGTTGACCAGGTAGAGATCCATGTATCCGTCGTTGTCGAAATCGAGCCACGCGGCGCCACTGCCCATGGTCTCGATGAGGTACTTTTCGGCCGACGCGGCGTTGTCGTGTTTGAACCGGATGCCCGCAGCCGCCGTCACATCCACAAATCGGACTCCGATCGAATGGGGAGCCTGCGCTGGGGCCCACGCCAGCAACGCACCCATCGCCGAGGCCAGTAGCACCCACTTCACCGTGCGCCTCCCAATTTGCGCAAGAGCTCCGTGAGCGCCGGATTTGCGGGATCGAAGCTGCCCACGCGATTGAGCAGCGCCCTGGCACTGTCACGATCGCCAGACTGCAAATAGACTCGCGCCAGCGCCATGGAAACTGCCGCATCATAGGGCGCGGATTCCACGGCTTCGCGCCCCAACCGCACCGCTCGCTCCGTTTCACCGCGCCCCACCAGCAGTTCCGATAGCGCACTCTTCACCTCGGCCGACGGCGAACCCAGAGCAACTGCACGCTCCAGATACGGCTCCGCCTGGTTGGGATCCCGGAGCAACAGCCCGAGTGCGCCGGCCACCTCAGCATCGTCAGGATTGGCTTTCGCCACCTCGCCGAGCAGTCGCTGCGCCTGTCCGCTGAATACCGGCAGTCCCTGGGCTGCTTGAGCATAGGCCAGGGCCTTGCTTCGCGAATCGGCTTGGCCGCGGCCCTGATAGATGAGATCGAACCCCTGGGCCTCGGCCTCGGACGGATCGAGCGCGTCCTCCTTGTGGCGCAGAATCCGATGGTTGGTGTGGGCGATGTGCGCGATCCGGTTCAATTGGCTGAGCGGCATGTGGCACGACACACAGTCGTCCACGGGCGACGTAGCGTGGCGACGCATCGGCTGTTCGATGCACGGGCGTGTCTCGTGGCATTCGAGGCAGCGGCTTCGATAGTAGGCAGCAGCTTGAGCGCCGCTCGGTTCCGCGTGGGGATCGTGGCATGTGATGCACCCCAATCGTCCCTGACTTGCTTTCCAACAGCGGCTCATGCGGAGTTGGTCCGCCTGTCCCACCGCATCCAGTCTCCCCGGCTTGGCGCTGGGCGGCACGGCGAACACGGCCATCACGTCAGCCAACGACAGGCCCGGGCGAAAGTCCAACTCTGATTTTTTCGGCCGCAAGATACGAATGTCGCCTCCGAGATGGCATTGATCACAGACGTCGTCGCGCGCCGCCCCCTGCAACCTGGCGGGATTCACAATGGTCTGCGCCGACGGTGCTTTCACATGCGACTCCCCCGGCCCGTGACAGCGCTCGCACCCGATCGCCAGGGCGCGAAAAGGTGGCTGCCGATAGCGATTGGTCGTGCCCGCCACGGGCTGTGGCAACCCAGCGTGACAGAAGAGGCAGCCCGCGGTGACGGGCCGGGTGAACTCGCGAAACGAGCCCGCCGCATATCCGGGCGAGAGATCCCAGGCCCCCTTCGCAGAATAGTAGGACACCGGAGAAAGAAATAGAGCATCACCGCGCGCCACCACGTAGCTCCGCCCGTGCTGCCCCGACCCTATGGCGTACACCACCTCGTGGGTCTCTACGGCGCCGCCTTCCCTCACGGATTCGTGAAAGGGCCTGCCGTTGCGAGCGGTGCTGACATACGAAACGCCGGAAGGTCCCTGCACCTTGACAGTACGCGAGAATTCCGCGGAATTCGCATTCGGAACGGCCATGGATCGCGCCATGCCGGTCCTGCCGAACGCCCGCGCCTCTGCTGGGTGGCATGTCTGGCATGCCTGGTCGCCTACGTAATGCGGCTGCGCAGCCACCACGCCCGCCAGCACCAACAACCATTGAAGGTGCATACCCCGCACCAATGTTCGCGGGTAAATATCAGGGGCCCACGTCTGGGGCAACATCGCTTACTGCGCACCCTCGCGCAGGAGGCGAACCAGGTTGCGCTCGGTGAACTGGTCGTGGTCTTCTGATTTCGCCTTGCTCACTTTGTCAAAAAGCTCTTGCGCCCGCTGAGCGTTCCCCTTCTTGCGGTAGAGCAGCGCGAGCTGATAGGCCGCGGTCGTATCGTCCGGATCGAGCTTCAGCGCCTTCTCGAAGCTTTCCGCGGCGCGCTCCAGTTCGCCACGCTTCACGAGGAACTTTCCCAGCAGCGTTCGCGGCGCGCTGGAGTCCGGTTTTACGCGCACGGCGTCTTCCAGAGCGCCTACGGCCTCGCGCTCCTCCGGCGACCCCGGCGGCGCCCCATCGCGGCTCAATGCCTCGCCCAAAAACCAGTCCACCAGATAGTCCTCGCGATTCAACTGCCGGCGGCGTCGCAGCACTTCTATCGCCTCCGGCAGCTTGTTCATCTGCATACGTACCAGCGCCAGCGCCACAAACGGCAGGCTCGCCTCGCCGCCCAGCCGCGACGCGGTCAGAAACTCCTGCTCCGCATCCTCGAAGCGTCCCTTCATCGCCATGACCACCCCCCGCTGCAGTCGCACCCGGTGGGATTGGGGAACCAGCCGTATGGCAATATCGGAAATCTCCAAGCTCAAATCGTAATTTTGATGCGTGAGACACAGCACCATCAAGTCCACATAGTTGGACTCGTCGCGCGGATCCGCCTGCGTAGCCAGGCGCAAAGCATCGTAGGCATTCTTGGTTCTGCCGGCGTGCTCGTATGCTTGCGACAGCAGATTGTAGAGCTCCGGCTTGCGGTAGCCCTTGGCCACCAGTTCCTCGCCGGTTGTAATTGCGCGAGCGTGATCGTCGCCCTTCTCATAGGCCAGCGTCAGGTTGTAACCCACCTCGTAGGGGTCGGGATACTTCTCTCGCGCCGCGGCAAACTCCCGTGCTGCGGGGCCATACTTCTCCAATCGCGCCAACAACAGACCCGCCTCGAAGCGCGCGCGCGCATCCGCCTGCGGCGCCAGACGCTCGAGCGCGCCCGCTGCGTCATCCGGCTTCTGGTTCGCCAGGCAACTCCGCGCAAAGCGCAACGTGGCCTGCGGATCCTTCAGATACAGGTCTCCGCTCAACTGGTAGTGCGCTACCGCCTCCGGGTAGCGCTTCCGTGCATAGTCCACTTCGCCCATTCCGAAATTGGCCACCGGATCGCGAGGCGCCGTCTTCAGGACTTCTTCGAAGTGCAGCCCGGCATCCTCGAATTGCCCCAAAGACAACTCGTTCACCGCCAGGTTCTTCACTACCGGCAGAAAGCCCGGCTGAATTTTGAGGATCTTGCGAAATTCCTCATTGGCCTGCTCTCTGTGCCCCATCGCCGAGTACGCGATGGCCAGCAGGTTATGTGCCTTCACATCGCCGGCGGATGCCGACAGGATTTCGAGCAGTAGCGGAACAGCACGCTCAAAGTCGCCCTGCTGCACGTATGCCGCGGCGGATTGATAAAGCGATTGGCCGGCCTGCGGCCAGAGCAAGAGCGGCAGGGCCGAAAGACCGAACACGGCCCGCACGAGACGAGGGGTGAGACGCTGGCTCATGGACGGAGAAAAAGCTTCCACGATTATACCGGAGGGGTTCGACGGCGGCATGGATGCCGGCGCTCGCCAACTAAGTCGCTATGCAAACGCCGGCGAAACCTTTTCCCATACATGCTCGGCAGCCTTCACGGGGTCGTAGCCGGGTTGTCCGAATACGTCGACACTGACTTCCACCACCACCGGGCCTTTATACCCGAGCTCGATCAGGTTCTTGGCATAGGCCTTGAGGTCCACGGGGCCGTCGCCGGGAAGCACGAATCTGTGGTTCGGAGCCGTTCCGATCGTATCCTTAATATGGACGAACACCGAACGTGGAACCACCTGTTCCATGGTCTTCCGCAGGTCAAGTCCGAATGCGGCGTAATGGCTGTAGTCATACACCAGTTTGACGCGCGGGCTCTTCACCTGGTCGGCCAACCACAGCCCGCGCTCGGGGCGGCTCATGGCGGTCTTGGAGTGCGCTTTGATAGCCAGTGTGATCTTGAGCTCCTCCACTTTCTTTGCCCATGCACCCAGCTCATCGGCCATGGCATTCTTCAGTTCGTCCCACGAATCGGGGCGGCCGCCGACGGTGGTTTCAATGAGCGCCGGCGGACCCGGAGAGCATTCGTGACAGATCTCCGCGGCGGCGCGCAGGCGCTCGAGGTTGGCTTCCCGGCTGCCGCCGGGGCGAGCCAGGCCCAGATTCTCCATCACAGAGGGAAGCGCCAGTCCCAGATCGCCGATGCGCTTGCGAATCTCCGCGCGGTCAGCCGGGGTGAGCAGTTTGGGCTCCGTGTCCCAACCGGATCGGAGCGACAGTTCGGTGGCCTTATACCCAATGCGGGCGACGTGGCCGAGCCCCTCGCGCCACGAGAGCGTCTTCATCCCGTAGAGGCTGAAACCAAAAATGAGCGGCTTCGACTGGGCGCGAACGAACGCCCCTCCGGCAACCATTGCAACCAACGAGCGCCTGGTAATATCCACATCACCTCCAAAGTTTTTGCCCCGGACCTCCCGGATACTTCAATAAATCCGCCGGCACCTCGCAGGAAACGCCGGCGCTGGGGACCTCGATTTTCGCAGCCCACAGAATCGCGTTGGCCAGGAGACGGCGATGCTGCTCGATGGCCATATTCTTGTGGAAATCAGAACCGGTAAACACGAAGCCCCGTCCGCCGCCCTTGCGCTCCACCGCCCAGGAAACGGTCTCCGCGTCGCCGCCCTCAGGGCGCGTAACGGTCAGGAGAGGCGTGCGGCGAGGATCCTCTGGCAGCCGCTCCTTGAAGAAGAACTCCTCCTGTTCGTAAGTCCAGGGCTTGATCCCCCGCAGGATCGGATGCCCGGTATTGATCGGCGCAGCCGACCACCTGGTCACCAGAACCCTGGAATCGTCCTGGCCGTAGTCCGCAACGCCGCCCAGCCAATCGAGCCAGTACTGGCGGCCGAGTTCGTTGTTGACCCAGGTCGTGTAGTGCAGGGCCACCAGGCCAACGCCCTTCTTCATCAACTGATCGAACTGGTTCAGGTGCTCCAGGGTGTAAGGATCGTAGCTCTTGTGATCGGTTAGGGCGTCCTGGGGAAAGAGGGCGTGGGTTCTTCCGGGGTTCGATCGCCGCAGCTTTCGAGCACGATTGCCGCGGCGTTGCCGAGCACCCGCATGTTGGGCGCTTTCCCGTTGAATGCGCGCGTGCGAACGTCCTTAAGATTGGAGTTGTCGATGCAAGCCTTCAGGACCGCCAGATCCTTCTCATACTCGTGCCTGGCGTTGCCCATGGGGCCGTGGTCCTTTGGACCGGAGACGAAGACGATGGTCTTTGCGTCCTGTGCCAATCCGGTTCGGCAAATCAGGACAACGCAAAGAAGCGTCCCTCTCATCAAATCGCCACCTCGCCTCCGCAAGGCTGGGCGCTGCGAGCCCAACCATGCATGCCGAATCCGTGCAAACAGCGTTGCGCTATTCGCAACCAGTATCTCAGCGAGTTTACACCAGCCCGCCAACGATTACAACTGCGCCTACTGCGTCGCCGTCACTCCTCCATCGACGTACAGAATCTGGCCCGTGATGTAGTCTGCCGCGGGAGAAACCAAAAACAGCACGGCCCGCATCACATCCTCGGGCGTGGCGATCCGCCCCAAGGGAATGCGCGCCACCAGGCCGCGGTAGAAGTTCTCGTCCGCCAGCATGGGAGCGCTCATTTCGGTCTCGACAAATGTCGGCGCCACCACGTTGACGTTGATCCGATGGGGCGCCCACTCCGCGGCGAACTGCTTACAGAGCATCCCCAGCCCTCCCTTGCTCGCGCAGTAAGCCGCGTAGCCGCGCCCGCGCAGGGCCAGTTGGGTCCGCACGGAGCCGAGGTGCACCTGTTTGCCACCCGACCCCTGACGGATCATGTGGCGGGCTGCGGCTTGTGCCTGCAGCATGGCTCCCCTCAGGTTCACGCCGAGTACATGATCGAAGACGTCTTCGGTGATTTCATCGGCTCTCTGTTCCCGATTCACACCCACCGAGTTGACCAGGATATCCACCTGTCCGAAGCGATCGACGACACCATCCATCATTCGGCGGGTATCGCCGGCGGAAAGAACATCGAAGGTGGCGGCCCACGCCTCGTGACCCCGCGCTTCGAGCGACTTGGCCCAATCCATGGCTCTCTCGCCCTCGTTGCCCGTAACGGCGATCTTTGCGCCCATCGCGGCAAGCCCAAGGCTCACCGCAGCGCCGATCCCACTATATCCGCCCGTCACCAGGGCCACTTTGCCGTGGATGCCGAAGATCCGCTCAGCCGCCGTCACAGGTCCTCAACCCATCCACTGCGGGTTCTTAGCAGTGCCGTCAAACCGGATGTCGGTCTTGAAGAGTTCGAACTTGCCGGTCATCGCCGCCTCTTTGGTTTTGGAGACCAGTTTGGAAACTTCCTGCTGGCTCATCGGCTTGAATGTTCGTGCCGCCTCGATTGCCTGATTCACCCTCTCCAGCGAATCCATGCCGGTGATCACTACCGAGGTCGGCAGGTTCAAGGCGTAGTGGAGGCACTCGATGGCGGTGACCGTGCCGCTGCGCAGGATGATCCCACTGCCCATCGTCTTCATGGCTAACACGGCAATGCCTTGCTCGACCAGTTTAGGAACCACCTGGTGCGCGAAGCTGCGGAAGTGATAGTCCATCACGTTGAGCGGCATCTGGCAGGAGTCGAAATGGAACTGGTGCTGGGACGCCATCTCAAGCATCCGTAGATGCACGATCGGGTCTTTGTGCCCGGTGAATCCGATGTAGCGGATCTTGCCGGCCTGTTTCGCCTCGAGCAGCGCTTCGAGCGGTCCTCCCGGCGCGAAGAAGCGGTCCGGGTCTTCCAACCGGATGTTTTCGTGATATTGCATGAGGTCGATATGGTCCGTCTGCAGCCGTTTCAGCGACTCGTCGATCTGTTGCGCCGCCGATTGCTTCGTACGGCCGTCGAATTTCGTCATCAGAAACACTTTCTGCCGGTACCCGTCGCGCAATGCATTTCCCATGCGCCGCTCCGCCTCGCCGTCGACGTAGTCCCAGCAGTTGTCCATGAAGGTGATGCCGCGATCGATCGCCGTACGGATGATCGACGTCGCCAGTTCCACCGACTCGGCCCGCCCGATGTGAGCGCCGCCCAGACCGATCGCGGAAACCTTCTCGCCCGTCTTGCCTAACGTGCGATAGATCATTCCGCCCGATTGGCCGTGCGCGGCCCTGAGTGCTATGCCCATCGAGGCCAGAGTGTTCAATGCCTGTCTTCGGTTCATTACCCGCACCCCTTTCCAGAGTCCTAAGATTTTCCATCCCGCTGCGCCGCCACTTGGGGGTCCATCCGCCAGATCCGGCGCTCTCGTTTAACCCACTTTACGACGGCCTCCTCCCTTTGACAACGGGCTCGGAGCCTTCGTCTCAGAAGTCGATATTGGCTCGAAATTCGATGACCCGCGGACCCGTGGGGCCGCCGGTCGTCTGCCCGAAACTCAGACTCTGCACGCTGACGGCGCTGGTACCGGTGGTGACAGGGCCCCAGGTTGGGTGGTTCAGCACGTTGAGGCACTCGGCCTGGAATGTCATGCGGAGGCGCTCGCGAATCGGGAACGCTTTGTTTAACGAGAGGTCCATGCCAAACCAGTGCGGTCCGTAGAGGTAGGGATGATAACCGTATTGGCCGGCGGTGCTCTCGGGAGCGATGGCACTCCAATCGGACTGTCCGTTGGAGGCGATGTATTTCGGATCGATGAAATACGCCCAGGGATTCCCAGTGTGGTAAACGTGCATAGTGGACTGGACCTGCGACACGGTGAGACCGTTCTGGAACACCACTCCGGGATCGTTCTGATTCATGGTCTGGTAGCCGCCATTCAAGACCACGGGCGTACCGGTTTGAAACGTCATGATGGTTCCCAGAGTCCAGCCGCCTAGCACTTCGTCCACCAATTTGTTGTGATTCAGAAACGCCCGGCGCTTGCCGAAGGGAAGATCCCACGTTGGGTGCGGCTCTTTTGCGTTTTGGGCTAAGACTCCATCTATCAATACGATAGCTGGCATGCGGGGTCTTCATGCTGCGCGGATGAGAGGGGATATCCACACTCCGGCGGGATATCGGGTGAGTCCTAAACTAAGGTGATGACGTGTTGGATTACCGGGTGAAACGCCAATCAAGATGGGCGTGCAGCGATTTTCCTTCAGAAAAATCGAGAAAAGCATGA
>JAIQFL010000584.1 GCA_020073365.1 Terriglobia bacterium
GAGCCGCCAAGCACACGAAAGGGAGTTCCAGGATGGACGAGTACGGAAGCCTAAGCCACACGAAGTGGGAGTGTAAATACCATGTGGTGTTCATTCCCATACGGCCACTCGCGTGTCCTTGAGTGCCACTACCGGGATCTTGCCGGCTGCTATGACAAGATCGCCTCCGTCGGCATGTTCGAACATGTGGGCCGACGCCGTGCGCACGAGTACTTCCGCAAGATGGCGGACTTGCTTGCTCCGAACGGACTTTTTCTCAACCATGCTATTGCACGCCCCCAGGGCGTCCGGGATGACGCGGCGAGCCTGTTCGTGCGGCGGCACATCTTTCCGGGCGGCCAACTGATCCACCTTTGGGAAACGATCCGCGCGGCCGAGGACAGTGGCTTCGAGGTGCTTGACGTCGAAAACCTGCGGCCGCATTACGCGCTCACCTGCCGCCGGTGGGAACAACGCCTGGCGGCGAACCGCGATACGGGGCTGCTTCTTGTAGATGAGCCAACCTTCCGCGCATGGCGCCTTTGGCTGGCCGCCTCCGCGTTGAGTTTTGAGGACGGTTTCAGCAGCGTTTATCAGGTCCTGATGAGCAAGCGCGGTGCGCCTCGGCGGCGGCTCACACGCGAGAATATGTATTCAGATTCGGGCCTTTAGTGACGCCTGCCTCGGCCACGTGCGGCACGGGAGATTGCGTGCGCCACAAAGCGCTGAGGTCGTGGAGATGCGGAGATTGATTTTGCCGGTCATCCGGCTTAGGCTTTACTTGGGTCCCCTCGATCCCAGCTTCGGACAATCTCGAAGCCGTGGTGCCTTTTGCGTTGTCCCGCCGAGGCCAACACAGAGCGCCAGATCCTGTTACCCCCAAAATTGATCGAAGCAGACTTCGGACCCTTTCGTCGAGCGAAGTAAGGCTCGCTAGGCTCGCTAACCGAAAGGAGGAAATATCATGTCGAAGGAAAGGAAGAATGCAAATTCGTCTGTACCCCTGACAATCGACCCCCGTGACCAAGCCGAGCGGGAAGACGTTGTCTTCGGCACCGATCTTGGAGATGAGGAAATTGCCGCCCTTGCCTACGAGCTCTGGCAGGCTCGGGGTTGTCCGGATGGATCGCCGGACGAGGATTGGTATCAGGCCGTAGAAATACTCCGTTCTCGCACTTGACCCGCACGCAGCAGATGGTTGATGTTCGACAAAGCGCAAGAGGGTAATGCGACTCTATCTTGTGAATCCCGACAACCCGATCGTCAGCCTGAACAAGGTCCGCTCGAATCGCCTGAATCGTTATCGGGTGTGGAAGCCGCTGGGCCTTCTCGTCGTGGCCGGATTGACTCCGCCGGAGTGGGAAGTGACGCTGCTCGACGAGAACCTCGATCACTACGATTACGGACTCCTGCCCAGGCCAGATCTCGTTGGGATCACGGCGTTCACATCCCAAGCAACGCGTGCTTACGAGATCGCGCCGGCGTTCCGCGCCATGGGGGTGCCTGTCGTGATGGGAGGCATTCATGCCACGTTCTGCCGCGATGAGGCACTGCAGTATGTGGATGCAGTGGTCACGGGCGAGGCGGAATCGGTGTGGAAGCAGGTCCTGGAGGACGCGAGCAACAAGGCACTGCGGAGGGTGTACGAGGGTGGAATCAGTTCGATGGCCGAAATCCCGCCGGCTCGCCACGACTTGCTGCGGGGAAGGTACTACTTCGGCTCACTGCAAACCACCCGCGGCTGTCCGTTGAATTGCAGCTTTTGCAGCGTGACCGCTTTCAATGGAGGCACGTACCGCCACCGGTCAGTCGCCGATGTGATCGCGGAACTGCGGCTGATCCGGGAGAAAGTCGTCTTGTTCGTGGACGACAACTTCATCGGGACCCGCCGCGACCATCTCGCATGCGCCAAGGAACTTCTCCAGGCCATGATTGACGAGCGGCTGACTCGGCCTTGGATCTGGCAGGCAACCATCAACTTCGCGGACGATGAAGAACTGCTCGGCCTCGCGTGGCGTACGGGATGCCAAGGCGTATTTATCGGATTCGAATCCCCGACGGTGGAAGGACTCATGGCGGTCGGCAAGAAGTTCAATTTCCAGAACGGGAGAGATCTTCGTGCATCGGTCCGCCGCATTCAACGGCACGGCATGAGCGTTGTGGGATCGTTCATCACGGGTATCGACACAGACACGCGGGGGATTGGCGAAAGCATCGCTCGCGCAGCCAGGGAATACGGCCTCGACGGCGCGAATGTGCTGATCCTTACCCCACTTCCCGGAACCAAACTGTATGCACAGTTGGAGATCGAGGGTAGGATCCGGGCGAACGATTACCCGGGTGATTGGAGGTACTACACGCTGACGCATCCGGTGGCCGACTACAAGAATTTCACTTGGACAGAACTGGTGGAGGAGGTGAATCTGTTCACTGATCGATACTACTCCTATCCGCAGATCCTGTGGCGGATGCTGCGGTTCGCCAGGAACAGACCAAGTCTCAAGACATTCTTGGTGGTGCTGGTGGCGGATCTGAGCTACCGATCCAACCAGTTCCTTGACCGCCGCATCTATGCGAACCGGTCAGAGCCGGCCGAACGCCGCTCCCGCCCCAGCACGTAAACATGATGCGCCGCCGTTCCGCCGGAAGTCGGCGACCCGTGGGAAGGTGGGAAATAGCGTCAACGGTGATGTCCAAGCAAACCGGCACGGTAAACTTCGACTAGGTAGCTGTCAAATTCGAGATTTTTCCCGGAGGGGCGATCTCGGCACGTCGGTCCCTTTCAAAGCCTTATCGTTTTCTGGGGGGAAAAGGGCGTGAAAAAGGCAGGCCAGCGGCTCCATAAGCCCGACACATGATCGTCCTATCGAATACGAGGTTTAGTCGTCGGTGATCTCTAGAACGGGTTGACCTGGGGAAAATGAATCTTCAGCTTATAGCAAATGAAGAGAACCAGGATCGCGCCCAGTGTGGAAAAAATGAGGCCGGCGGGATGATACCGTTCGTTTGTCGGGCGCGAAAACATGTGGGTAACGGCGCCGCCGAAGATCGATCCGATGATGCCGAGCACGATCGTCCAGAAGATCGTTATGTGCACGTGCATTACCGATTTCGCGATAACCCCCGAGATTAGCCCAATAAGAATATACCAGATTAGGTGAAACATACTTTTTCGTCCAGCGTTTGCCTTCAGCCGGAATTTCCATTTT
Organism: Terriglobia bacterium; assembly: GCA_020073365.1. Lineage (GTDB taxonomy): Bacteria > Acidobacteriota > Terriglobia > Bryobacterales > Bryobacteraceae > JAIQFL01. The sequence continues at coordinate 3,189 of JAIQFL010000584.1, forward strand.
GGAATTCCGGGTCCTGTTCAGTATACACCCAGCCGCCATCTGTTGATCCGGCGAGTTGCGTTCTTTCTTCTAGGACCTGCCCGACGACACCCCGCTCGCTTCAGCTTACAAAACGCTGGAAGGTATGATGCCGGTGCTCACGAAGTACCAGGCCGAAGGCAAGGTCGTCGCGGTGGCGCAGGAAACGGCCGACCAGCGGAACGAGACGATTTCGATGGGCGGTTACAAGCTGAACTTCAGTTTCGGCGGCGGGCGGGGGCCGGTTCCGCCGCAAGTTCAGGGTCAGGCGGCTCTGGCGGCGCAGGCATCGCGCCCACCGCAGCCGAACCAGGGTTTCGCCCTCATCATCAACACCGGGCCGGATGAGTTCCTGCTGGTGGGCCAAGGTTTCTCCATGACGGCCGCTCCGGAGACTCCCGGCCCGAAGATCGCCGGCTTCGGAAGTATCGACGAGGACCGCTACGAAAAGGGCATGTGGATCCCCGGCCGACGGATCAACGGCGACGAGAGCGGGGGCGGCAGCCGTGGGTCGATTCGCGGCCCGTACGTCGGCATGCTAAGAATTAAGCTGTACCGGTACGAGTAAACCGGCCAGCCGCCCAACTACCAACGCCCAAATTGCATGGCGATCACTGCGGGAGCGACGTCAACCAGCTTCGCCAAAAGGCGCGAAGCAGTAAGCGTCCGATGAACCCCTCTTCCACCGCCGTTCGCTAGGCGGCATAGTGGATCCATGACAAGATCGCCTGTGGCAAGGAAGATGGGACCGAGGGACGAGGCTTGGCGCGCGCGGATCGCCGCGCAAAAGCAGAGCGGCGTATCAGTAAAACAGTTTTGCGCGCAACAAGGCCTCACCGAGCAGTCCTTCTATTATTGGCGGAAACGTCTGCAAGCACCGGCGTCCATGCGGTTTGCCTTGGTGGAGGCAGAGCCCCGGCGGGGACCGGCGGAGCACGCAGCTTTGGAGTTGGTGCTGACAACTGGCGAACGGCTCCGGATCAGCGCGGGCGTGGATGCCAGGACATTACAGCAAGTGCTGGAGGCGTTGCGCGCATGATTCACCTGCCAGCCAGCGTGCGGGTGTACCTGTGTTTGACGGCGTGCGATATGCGCAAGAGCTTCGACGGGCTGCACCAGTTGGTTCGGGATTACCTGGCGCTAGATGCGTTCGCGGGGCATTTGTTCGTGTTCACCAGCCGGCGGCGCGATCGGCTGAAGATCTTGTACTGGGATCGCGACGGATTCGCAGTCTGGAGCAAACGCTTGGAGGAGGGTACCTACGCGATGCCTCTGGCGGACGGCGCCGGGGAACACCGGCGGGAGATTACGGCGCAGGAACTGGGCGCCCTGTTAAGCGGAATCGACCTGAGCCAAGCCAGGCGGCGCAAGCGATACCAGCGTCCCGCCAGTCCCGCATAAAACATTTCTAGATTTGTTCGTTTTTGCTTGCCGGATAGTGAGTAAGTGAGTACACTAGTGGAGAAGACTTACTCACGTGGCCATCGACTTAGAACATCTCCCGGAAGATCCCAAGGTCTTGCAGAAGATGGTGCTGGATCTGACGGCGCAACTGGATCGCGAGAGCGCCGAACGCCACAAAATCGAGACCATCCTGCGCGAGCTGCTGGAAGCGCGCCGCAACCGCAAAAGTGAGCAGTTATCGGCGGATCAACTGGCGCTGTTCGCGGCTGTCTGGGAGGCCAGCCAGAAGACGGAAACCCCGAAGCCTGACGAGGATCCGAAAGACCAGGATAACGATCCCAAGCCAGAGTCAGATTCCTCTCCCAAGAAGAAGCAGAAGAATGGCGGCGGCCGGCAGCCGCTGTCCCCGCATCTCAAGCGGGAACGGATCGTGCACGATTTAACCGATGCGGACAAGCACTGCGCGGTGTGTGCGCAGGATCTGCGG
>JAIQFL010000585.1 GCA_020073365.1 Terriglobia bacterium
AGACGTGAATTCCACCATCGCGGCAGCGTTGACGGCATCAAAGTTGCGCATCAAGGTTGCGCATGTTGAGGCCGGGCTTCGGAGTTTCGATCGGACGATGCCGGAAGAGATCAACCGACTGCTCACAGACGCCATCGCCGATTTCTTGTTTGTGACCGAAGAAAGCGGGGTCACGAATCTGAAAATTGAAGGTGTCAGTCAGGACAAAATATTTTTTGTCGGCAATGTCATGATTGATTCACTGGAAGCCTCTCGCCGTTTATGGGGACAATCCTTGATACGTCAACAGCTGAGTCTTGAAGAAAGACAATATGGGGTTGTGACGTTACATCGTCCCTCAAATGTGGACGACCCTCTAACACTGAGGAACGTATTGGGCGCTTTAGCCCAGATTGCCACCGACCTACCGATTGTGTTTCCGGTCCATCCTCGCACGAGAAAGCGATTAGAGGACAATACCGATATGAAGAGTCTGTTGCACTTTGGAAAAGACGCTGCCGTAGAAAAGGGAATCTACTGTATTGATCCGTTGGGCTATATCGATTTCATGTCGCTGGTTGCCGGTGCGAAAATTATTCTGACCGACTCAGGGGGCATTCAGGAAGAAACAACGGCACTCAGAATTCCCTGTCTGACCTTGCGAGAAAATACCGAACGTCCGGTCACCATTACTCATGGAACGAATTGCCTGGTTGGCTGTTCTTCCAAGAGAATCATCGACGAGGCCAGGCGTGTATTGGCAGGGGTGTCAACCCATTCATCGGTCCCTCCGCTGTGGGATGGGAAAGCATCTGAACGGATCGTCGAAGTATTGCGGCGACATTTGGCAAGGTAAGGGTTTGTGCATGAATAACGTCCTCATGATCGCGTACTTTTTTCCCCCCACCGCAGCCACCGCGGCCATGCGCCCCCTCAATTTTTGTCGGCATCTCTTAGGCCATGGATGGGCTGTCCGTGTGCTCGCGACCGACCATGTGTCTGCGCTTCCACCACAATCGGTCGATCAGAAATTGATCGAAGCGATTCCTCGTAATGTTCAGGTTATTCGAGTCGGGCATGCAAATCCGCGCGGTCGACTGCTTCAGTTTCGCGAACGATTCCGTCGGCTTCTCCATAGAGATGCTCCCGTCCGTGTTGAGTCGGTGTCGGAGAGTGCCCCGCCAGCGGGAATTGCTTCTCCAGGTCAACGAAAGCGGTTATCTATTTTTCAGTTACTGGCGACGTGGTTTTTGGAATTTCCAGATCTGCAGCGTCATTGGTATCGACCAGCGATTCGAGCACTTGCCGAGCTTGCACCTCATGACCGACCTGACGTGATTTGGGCGACCGGTGGACCTTGGACCAGTTTGCTCGTTGGAAAGAACCTTGCCACAAGGTGGGGGGTTCATTTCGTCGCTGATTTTAGGGACCCTTGGATTGGAAATAGCCTGTCGACCGAAATGTTCTCCAAGAGATCGCAAGTCCTCGAACACTCTGTCTGTGCCACAGCTTCACGCGTGATCCTGAATACGGAAGAACTCCGGATGGCGTTCTGCGCAAGGTATCCTGAGTTTGTGCACAAGTTTGTGACCCTAACGAACGGGTACGGGACAGATCTGGAATCGTTTTATGCGGAGTTGCGAGAGGCGGGAAAGGTCGCGCCCACTTCTCAAGGAGCCTCCAAGTCGATCGAGCTGTGTCATTTCGGGACGGTATACGGGAGCCGTAGTCCAGTGACGCTCTTCCAGGCGATCGAAGAACTTGTGTTGGTAGGGACGCTGAAGCCATCGCAGCTGCGCCTCAGATTCGTCGGAGCGTGGGATGTTGACGACGTCACGTGCGAACGTTTGGCTAAGCGTCTTGAGGAGCGGGAAATGCTAAGGCGAGAACCGCCGATTCCCCACCGCCAGTGTCTCCGTGAGATGGCGCAGGCGGACCTGCTCCTCATTCTGCAGCAGGACTTTCCTCTGCAAATCCCCGCAAAGATCTACGAATACATCGTCGCGGGGCGGCCGCTGTTGGTGCTCGGAGGCGAGGGGGCGACCGCCAATCTCGTCCAGCGCCACCGGTTGGGACGCTGCTGTGCGAATAACGTTCAAGAGATCAAGCGGACGGTGATGGCGTTCTTGTCAGGTCAGATCGGGCTGGTTGCGCCAGATTCAGCGGACACGGCGCAGTTCAGCTATCGGGCCCTTTCGGCGAAGTTAGCCGAAATCTTGTCTGCGGTCTGTAGAGAGCGGCCCAGCGCGTCGAGGTCATCAGCAGCAGCGACGAACGCATGACCGACATCCATACCACCAGAATCGAGGGGCGTGCCGACGAAGCGGCATGGGATCGGTACGTCGGCGAGAATCCGGGCGCAACGGGGTATCATCTGACGGCCTGGCGTCATGTACTCACGACCGTTTTCGGACATCGTACCGTGTATTTGATGGCGACGGGGGCGCAGAGAGAGGTGAGGGGAATTCTTCCGCTCGTCTTGCTGAGCAGCCCACTGTTCGGACGCTTTCTCGTCTCGCTTCCATACTTCAACTATGGCGGTTTGTTGGCGGACAGCGATGAAGCTCGAAGCGCGCTGCTGACGGCTGCCGCAGACTGTGCGAAGGAATGGGGTGCTTCCCATGTCGAATTACGGCATATGGGTGGTCCAGAACTAACCTGGCCCAAGAAAGACCACAAAGTGTCGATGCGTCTTGAGTTGCCGACACGATTCGACGAATTGATGAAAGCCTTTCCTCCAAAGCTCCGCAGTCAGGTCAAGCGTGGAGAAAAAGACGGGATGACGACGCACCTTGGAGGGGCAGAATTGCTCGACGACTTCTACCGAGTCTTCTCACTGAACATGCGCGATTTGGGTACACCGGTCTACCACAAGCTGTTCTTTGCCGAAATCCTCGCTACGTTTTCGAAGGATGCGAAGATTTGCTGTGTGCGATCAGGGGAGAAACCGGTGGCCGCGGGATTTGTCTACGGATTTCGACAAACACTCGAGATTCCCTGGGCCTCCTCCGACCGCCGCTACGCCCGATCGGCTCCGAACATGCTCTTGTACGGTGCCGCTCTGAAATATGCGTGCGAGCAGGGATATCGTGTCTTCGACTTCGGACGGTCTTCTAAAGACAGTGGGACCTATCGATTCAAAGAGCAATGGGGTGCCAGGCCTGTTCAACTGAAGTGGTACTACTGGCTTCGAGACGGCGGCCCGTTACCAGAGCTGAATCCGCAAAATCCCAAATATGCAGTGGCCATTCGTGCCTGGCAACACTTGCCGTTGCCGGTAACCACGTGGATTGGACCGATGATTTCCAAGTATCTACCATGAAGATTCAACGACATCTGGCTCCCACTGCCGCCCCTCTGTCTCTGAGAGATCTTCTGCGGGCGCTCCTCGGACTGATTCGCGGGCGGCACGTGCGCGCGCAAATCGAGTCCGAGATCAAGCGGTATTTCGGCGTCGGGCACGTGTTTCTCCTTTCATCCGGTAGGGCCGCTCTCGCAACGATCGTCCGCGCGCTTGCCGCGACGTCTTCTCGGCGCAAGGTCATTATTCCGGCATACACCTGCTTTTCAGTCCCCTCGGCGATCGTGAAAGCGGGTGGCCAGGTTGTTCTGTGCGACGTGGATCCTCACACCCTCGATTTCGATTTCGCGAATCTTCAGCGGGTTGTCGGCAGTGATACGCTCTGTATCGTCAGCCCTCATCTGCTGGGGCAAGCGGCGGATATTCCTCGAGCCAAAGCGATCGCGAAACCCTACGGCATACCTGTGATCGAAGATGCAGCTCAAGCCATGGGTCGAAAGATAAAGGAGGGTTGGGTCGGGACCATCGGCGACGTCGGATTCTTCAGCTTGGGGCGGGGGAAAAATATTACAGCAGGCTCCGGCGGTGTGGTCGTCACCAATTCGAACGACTTGGCCGCCATGTTGTCGAAGATATACGCCGATGTTCCGGAAGAATCCTTCTTGAGGCGGGTCATCAATGCCGTCGTCGTATGTGCCATGACCCTTTTGATCCATCCGCGCGCCTACTGGCTGCCAGCGGGGCTGCCGTGCTTGGGGCTTGGTGAAACCGTCTTTGACCCTAATTTCCCCATGCGGCGTCTCGACGGCATCAGAGCCGGGCTCTTACGGACATGGCGACAGCGGCTGGAGCAGTCGAATGAAGACCGAGTGCGTCACGCAGAACTGTACCTGAGCGGTTTTCGTCAAGACGAGAAGCAGCTCGATCCGGTTCGGGTGCCAGGGGTCGCCTACCTTCGTCTCCCCATTGTCATGCCCGGGGTCCAAGAGAAACAGGACTTGTGCGTCGCGGGAAAGAACCAAGGGCTCGGTGTGAGTGCCTTGTATCCTGCGCCCATCTCGAAAATACCTGAGCTACGCGCAATGTTCGAGGGCCAGCAGTATCCCGGCGCGGAAGTCCTCGCGGACCGGCTTGTGACTTTGCCGGTCCATCATTACGTGGATGGGCACGATATCGCCAGAATTTGCAGGGTACTCCACGAGATCGTCAGCAGCGCACAGCACTTGCCTTCGGATCGTCTTCGCCGGTTGACGGAGCGGCCGGCCGCTCCGTCGAAAATCCGAGAGGCGCACGCGTCGAATAGGGGGCAGTAGTCGACTCGCTATTATGTGGTATGTCGTCGAGATCGCATTTTGGTCGTCGATTGGTTTGATCGTCTACGCCTACGCGGGCTATCCGTTGGCGCTGAGTCTGCTTGCTCTCTGGAGGACGCGCCGCGTCGAGAAAGCGGAGGTGAGTCCGCCGGTCACCGTGATCGTCACGGCCTACAATGAAGAAACGCGGATTGCCGACAAGCTTGAAAACACGCTCAAGCTCGTATACCCCCGTTCGGCGCTGGAGATCCTCGTGGCGTCCGACTGTTCGACTGACAAGACCGATGAAATTGTACAGTCCTACGCCGCGCGAGGGGTGAAGTTGGTTCGATCTCCAGAGCGAATGGGCAAAGAGGCGGCGCAGCAGCTTGCGGTGCAGGCAGCGAAGGGGGAAATTCTCGTGTTTTCCGATGTGGCAACTGTACTGCCTCAAGATGCCATTTCAAACATCGTTAGGAACTTTCATGATCGCACGGTCGGGTGCGTCAGCAGTGAAG
>JAIQFL010000586.1 GCA_020073365.1 Terriglobia bacterium
TAGCGCCCCGCATGGTATTGCGGTTGTGTGGCCAGCCGGCACATCTCAATGATCTGCCCTGGGTTTCCGCCGGCGCTTGCCAGCACTTTTTCGCGGAACTCATCGAGGTCCAGATCGCGCAGTTTGAAATGGTCGGCGGCGGCCTCGAACAGTTGTTCGGCGTCCCGGCCATGGAGCGGTGGGATATTCAATGCCTTCGCCGGGTTCCAGAAGAGCCGGGCCAAAGCTCCCAAACTGAAGGTGTCCCGCGAGGCAGCGAAAAGGGCCACACCGGGCGTATGGTAGATTCGCTGCAAAACCCGGTAGGTCGGGAAGCCGGCACCCGCGATCCCATCCAGCACCATCGGCACAGGTGAGCTTTCTACCGCAGCCCACAGGAGCCCTTTGAGGCGAATACTGGCTTGAACCGCGAGCCAGGCCTCGGGATCGGTGCTGAGCTTAGCGCGGCTGATGAAACCCGCATGGCGCACAGCGATCAGCGCGCGCGCCATCGCTGCCAGTAGAGCATGCAGGCTCGGCTGCCAGGCAATGTAAAGCACGTGATCGTGGCTGAAGAGCGCTTCCTTGATGAGGCGGGTCTTACCGCTTCCCTGAGGACCCAGCAGTAGCAGCGGATCGCCAGTGGCAAACGCCAAGCTCAGGCGTTCGATCTCCCTCGCCATTCCCACGAAAGGAAGTTGTGTTTCCATTCAAGCTGCCCTGCTACTTGACGACAAGCACGTTGCAGCGCACGGTGCTGGTCAGGTTGTGGGCAGTGCCACCCCAAATATGCTCGTAAATCCGGGAATGTCCCGTGAAGCCGATTACCAGCACATCGATGCCGTTTTCCTGGACGAAATCGCCGATTACCTTGACGGCATGGCCGGGCACGATCGCGGTCTCGAGGTCCACCGAATCGATCGCCGCGCGCGCCCGACATTGCTCGGCAAGCTGCCCGAAGTAGCTGTCGGCGCGATCCTTCTCTTCGCGGAATTCGTCGATCACCTCGGCGTGGCGGGGGATCTCCTCCTCCACGCAGATCATGCGCAGATGCGCGCCCAGCCTGGCCGCCATTTGGACCGCCACGTCGAAGGCCTTTCGCGCGCTGTCGGAGCCGTCGTGTGCAATCAGAATCTGATCGAACATATTAATCCTTGGCCCCCCGGCCGGCATCTTCAAGCAAGGTAGAGGTGGACCGGACGGCGGGCTCAGTTTTGGGCAGGAGGTGCTTGGGCATGAACCAGGCGTTGGCGATTGCCGTGGGAATCACGGCGCTGGCGATCACGGTCGCGACCAGGTAAGAATACTGCGCGTCACTGATGATCCGGTGATTGAGACCGAACAGGGCCGAGATGGTACCGAACGTCAGTCCCGTGGACATCATCAAGGAATAGTACAACCCCTGGTGCCCTTCATGATTGAAAGCCCGCACGGTTGGAACCAGGGGGACCATTTTGCACGCCATTTTGGCGGCGAACAGCGCGAGAAAGGCGAGGGGCATGGCGATGAGCGCCGGCACGGAAACCAGCGATCCCGCACGAATGAAATAGAAAGGCGTCAACAGCCCGAAGGTCAGGGTGCGCAGACGCCTGACCAGAATGTGATCCTTTCCCACGGTTCCGGCCAGCACCATCCCGATGATGTACGCAGGCAGTACGGCCTCGCTGCCGGCCCATGCCGCCAGGCCGCCCATCCCGAACAACAGGAAGAGAATGTATTTTGTTTCGAGCTCCGACACGCGCCCGCCGTACTTCCGAAAAAACCATGGAGTGACAAACGGCAGCGCTGCAAAAACGACGACGCTCGCCCCCACGAAGATCAGCGTCCGGGTGGTAAACGGAGCGAAGATGAGCCCCAGCGCGATCACCGTTCCGAGGTCGTTCACGAAGCAGGCGGCGAGAATGCCTTTGCCAAAATCGGTGCGATTGAGGCCGAATTCCAGCATGACGGCATACACAACGGCCACGGAGGTGGTGGACAGGGCAACTCCGGCGAGCCAACTTGAGGGAATGGACCACTTCAGCACATAATGTGCGACTGCCGCCGCCCCCAGGAACGGCCCCAAGAAGCCGGCCAGACCCACACCCATGGCCTCTTTCCATTTCGTGCGGAATATCCCCGGATCGAGCTCCGCGCCAGCCAGAAACGTGAGCACGATAGCGCCAGTGCCGGCCAGGAAGCTCACCCACGCGGATTTTGCTCCCAACACTTCCGTGCCGATGAGGGCGCCAATGATGAGTTGGGCTACCGTGCCGACGACGATTTCCGAAAGAGCCGTCGAAATCCTGAACCAAATTGACAGCATCGTGGCGACCAAGGCAAGTACCAGCCACAGCGCTGCGGAAAACCAGACCTGTTCCATGTCAGTCTCCGGTGCTCAAACTATGCTGTACAGGGATTCGGCCTGGAAGCCCCTACAGCAAACTCGCTATAGGAGTCATTGGCCGCTGGGAAGCGGCGGTTCGGCGAACTCCACCGCCTAATCAGAGAATACAGCAAAGAACGGAACGCTGCAATAATATTCAAATCAACCCCCTGTAGCAGATGGAGCAGAGCCTGTGCGAGTGCTGATCATTTCGGATCTTCACGCAAACCTTGAGGCGATTGGCGCCCTGCCGTCCGACTTCGATCAGCTCTGGGTCCTCGGCGACCTGGTGAACTACGGGCCAAATCCCGCGGAAGTCATCGAGTTCGTGCGAGAGAAGGCCGCGATGGTGGTGCGCGGCAATCACGATCACTCGATCGGTTTCGATGAAGACCCGCGATGTTCGGTAAGCTTTCGTGCCATGGCGGAAGAAACCCGGCGCTATACGCGTTCCGTGCTCGACGAAGAACACCGGAAATACCTGCGCAATCTTCCTCTGAAGGCCACGGTGGCAGTGGAAGAGGTCCGGTTCTTGATGTGCCACGCAGTACCGGCGAATCCGCTGTTTGAATATCGCCGGGAAGAGTCGCCTCTGTGGCTGGCGGATGAAGTTGGACCGGGCATCGGCATAGAACTCGTCGGCCACACCCATATACCCTTCCGCCGCTCTCTGGAATCCCGCTTGGTCGTCAATCCCGGAAGTGTCGGGCAGCCAAAGCACGGCCGGGCCGAGGCGTGCTACGCGATTTGGCAGGACGGCAAGATAAGCCTCGAATCGGTCGCGTATGACGTGGAGCAAACCGTCGAAAAACTGCGCCGCCTTTCCCTGTCGGCCGCGGTCTTCCAGGATCTGGCGTTCGTGCTGAGAAACGGGACTGTTCCCTCCGCGTTGCCGCGACCGATGCTGTGAGCTATAGTCGAGCTTCGAAAGCATAGGTGATGGGGCGTCACCTTCAACTGTTCCGGGCAACCGGTTCTGATAGCTCCTACCGTCTGGCAGGAGCTTTTTCATTTTCGGCACAGTTTCGATTCTCATATCGCAAGGCACAGGGAGTTATAGATGACAAAAATCGTAAGTGTTGTAGGCCGTGAGATCCTCGACTCTCGCGGCAATCCTACAGTTGAGGCTGAGGTTTGGCTCGAAGGTGGTGCGGTCGGCGTTGCAGCCGTTCCTTCGGGAGCTTCGACAGGAGAAAAGGAAGCCGTCGAACTGCGCGACGGCGATAAGCAACGGTATGGCGGGAAGGGCGTGACGAAGGCCGCGGGCCATATCGGGAAGGAACTCGCCGCTGCCGTTGTGGGTCAATATTCTACCGACCAGCGTGCAATCGATCAAGCCATGATTGACGCCGACGGAACACCGAACAAGGGAAAACTGGGAGCCAATGCCCTTCTCGCCGTTTCGATGGCCGCCGCGCGCGCAGCGGCGAGCGCTCACTCACTGCCCCTGTATCGATACCTTGGCGGCGCGAACGCCTGCACACTTCCCGTACCCTGCATGAACGTCTTGAACGGCGGGAAGCACGCCGACAACACCGTCGATTTCCAGGAGTTTATGATCGCGCCACACCATGCGCCATCATTCGCCGAGGCGATCCGAATGGGTATGGAGACCTTCCACACACTCAAACAGGTGCTGAAAGGCAAAGGATACAGCACTGCGGTGGGTGATGAAGGGGGCTTCGCTCCCGATTTGAAATCGAACGATGAGGCGGTCGATCTCATTCTGGAAGCGATCACGAAAGCCGGCTACAAGCCGTCCACCGACATCTCGATCTGCCTCGATCCGGCTGCCAGTGAAATGTGGGACGACGGGAAGTACGTGCTCTTCAAATCCAGCAAGAAGGCGATCACCTCTGACGAGCTGATCAAGATCTGGGAGTCGTGGGCAAAACAGTACCCGATCGTACTCCTCGAGGACGGCATGGGGGAAAACGACTGGGACGGCTGGCGGAATTTGACGGCTGCTCTCGGGACCCAAATCGAGCTCGTGGGAGACGATGTCTTCTGCACAAATCCAGAGATCCTCCAGCAAGGAATCGACAAGGGAATCGGGAACGCAATTCTCATCAAGCTGAACCAGATCGGAACGGTGACAGAAACGTTGGACACGATGGAGCTGGCGGCGCGCAATGGCTACCGGTGCTTCGTCTCTCACCGTTCGGGCGAAACCGAGGACACCTTCATTGCGGACCTGACGGTTGCGACCGGCGCCGGTCACATCAAGACCGGTTCGGGCTGCCGCAGCGAGCGGGTAGCGAAATTCAACCAGTTCCTCCGGATCGAGGAGCGGCTGCAGGGGCATTCCCGCTTCGCAGGGCGTGCCGCCTTTCGGCGCTGAGTCGCGCGTGCGTTGTTGGCCGACTTAGGCTCAACCTCCCTGACACGGGTGACGACCTCATTCGCGTGACACTCATCCCAGCGAAGCCGCGCGCGGCGCCATGTGATAGGCTCAACTCGTCATCCCATCCCGCTCACTCGCCGCGATCTCCTGAAAACGCCGGCCCTGCTCTCTTTCCAGGCGCGGGCGGCCGCCGGGTACGACCGTCCCATGCGCTGGGACAACAGCGCGGGTGGCGTGGTGGCCTACTATCCCACCAAAGTTGCGATGCACTACCGCAGCGCCTGGCTGGGCGATCGCGACAACTTCGGCGAGCTTAGCCGCGGCTGCCAGAAACTGGGGATGGTGGTGGTGGCGCGCGTGGACCCAGGTGGATGGCGTATT
>JAIQFL010000587.1 GCA_020073365.1 Terriglobia bacterium
ACCGCATTCACGATCTCTCGACGCGCATACTGGGGAGGTCTCCCGCCCGGCTTGGGCACGGGGATCAATGGCTCCAGCCGACTCCATTGCTCATCGGTCACATCGGTGGGATAAGAAGCTCGTTTTACCACTCCTTTTTCATACCGCATCCCGAAACAAAAGTCCAGAATCTTGTTTTAGGGCTTTTTTGACACGTTCTCAGGCCTTGACATTGAGCGAGGAGTATACGCATCACCTCCACGAAGTACGCGGATTCGCTGCCTCCACCCTTTCCAGCCACCGGCGTACGGCACAATCTTTCCTCCAGCACCTCAAAGAGGCTGGCACCGGCGCGGGTTGTATCCGGGCCAGTAATATCGAGTCCTATATCGCCAAGACCGGCAAGCGCTTAACCCGGGCGAGTCTCCAGCACGATATCGCCGCGCTGAGAGGATTCCTTCGCTTTCTCACCACGGACGGCCGAGTGCCTGCCGGGGTTGATTACCAGATCGACACGCCACGACTCTATCGTCTTGAGCAACTACCTCGCGCCTTACCGTGGGAAACCGTTCGCGCACTTCTGCGATCTGTGGACACCGCATCGCCGATGGGCTTGAGCGACTACGCCATGTTCTTGCTGATTGCTACCTACGGATTGCGTGCCAGCGAGATCGTCGTTATCAGTCTCGATGACATCCGCTGGAGGCAAGGCATCCTGCGAATCCATCAACGCAAAACCTCCTCACCTTTGGAACTTCCGCTAACCAATGAGGTCCTGTCCGCGCTGGTAAAGCATCTGAAGCGGACGCCACCGTCTGCATCTTACCGGAGAGTGTTCTTGCGAATGCGCGCTCCTATTGGCGTATTGAAACCCACCGCGGTCACGGAAGCTTTTCAAGCGCTGGTTCGCAAAAGCGGCCTCAGCATTCCCTTCCAAGGCCCTCATTGCTTGCGCCACTCGTATGCCGTCCATCTCCTGAAGAATGGAACTCCTCTTAAGACCATCGGCGACATCCTGGGCCATCGTACCGCAGAGAGCACGTCCATGTACCTACGCTTGGCGACCGGGGACTTGCGCGAAGTGGCCCTCGCGGTTCCGGGCGGGGCCCACAGCAGAAAGGAAGGGAGTGATGACACGAGGCAGTTCGGTTTTTACTCCAGTGTTTTCGTCTCGCTTGGCGCCCGTCTTCACTCGGTATGTCGATCTGAAGCGGGCTTTGGGACGCCGTTTCGATCTCCCCGCCCGCACGCTACAATCCCTGGACCGATTCCTGTGCGGTCAACAGGCAACCATCCCGGACCTGAATGCTGCTGCGTTTCAGGCGTGGTGCCGCACCCACGAACACGTTGCTTCGGGGGTTCGGCGGGTTCGCATGCTGGAGGTTTGCAGTTTCTGCTTGTATCGTCGTCGGACCGAATCGCAGTGCTTCGTGCCGGACCCCAGCTCATTTCCGGCATATCATCAACGCCTTACGCCGTACATTTATTCCGAGGCCAACGTGGCAGGTCTGCTCCACGCGGCTTCCTGCTTGAAGCGGTATCCTTCAGCGCCTCTGCGCCCGGAGGTGATCCGCCTCGCGATTGCCCTGTTGTTTACCACTGGAATGCGGCGCGGCGAACTGCTAGGTCTGACGCTCGGTGATTACAACCGGGGAGAATCGACACTGTTCATTCGAGATACGAAGTTCTATAAATCGCGCTTGCTCCCCATCAACGGTTCCATTGTCCATGAGATCGATCAATGTCTGCGTGCCCGAGTCCAGCGGAAACTTCCCGTTTCTTCGGATACGGCCCTCATCTGGAACGCCTCCTGGGGTGGAGGGGCTTACAGCGGCACGAGTCTGCGTAACGCTATCCGCCCCCTGCTCCAGAAATGCGGTATCGTCACTTCGAAAGGGAAGTTGCCACGGATTCACGACTTTCGACATTCATTTGCTGTGAATGCCCTCCTGCGCTGGTACCGCGCCGGCGCCGATGTCGAGGCCAAACTACCCCTGCTGGCGACCTACTTGGGGCACGGTTCGGCAGTTTCGACGCATTATTACCTGCACTTCATCGAACCGCTCCGCACTGCGGCCAGCAAACGGTTCGCGGATCATTACGGTGAACTGGTCTCTCCGCTGCCGCAATCGACAAGGAGGCGCGGATGAAAACCGGGCTTCCGAATCTGCTCGGCGCTGCGATCCGCGACTATTTCACGGACCACCTTCCCCGCCTTCGGGGAACCAGCCCGCATACCATCCACAGCTACCGCGACAGCCTTGTATTGCTGCTACGGTTTCTTTCCCGACAGCGGAATAAGCCAGTAACGGCGCTCGACCTGGCTGATCTCGATCCACCCGGAATCCTCGCCTTTCTGTCCTATCTTGAACAGGAGCGCAAAAATGGTGTGTCCACACGAAACGTTCGACTCTCGGCGATTCACGCATTTTTCCATTTTGTGGCCTCGCGGAATCCAGAGCATCTCGAGTTGGCCCAGCGGGTCCTCGGCATTCCGTTCAAGCGTGGGCAACAACGAGCTATCGACTACTTCGAATACGAGGAGATTGACGCGATTCTCAAAACGATAAACCGAACCACATTGCAGGGAAGCCGGGATTACAGCCTGCTGGCCACGATGTTCAACACCGGCAGCCGCGTGCAGGAGGTCGCGGATCTGCGGGCCTGTGATCTCCAACTGGCCAAGCCTTTTCAGGTGAGATTATTTGGCAAAGGGAGAAAAGAGCGCTACTGTCCGCTATGGCCGCAGACCGCCGCAGTATTGAGAGCATTCTGTCTCCAGCAGAATCTGGACCTGCGGTCGGAATCTCGCGTGTTTCTGAACCACCGCGGCCAACCGTTAACCCGTTTCGGAATCCGCCATATCCTCGCCAGGCGTCTCGACCTGGCTTGCGCAAGTGCTCCGAATCTCCGTAAGAAGCGGTTGCATCCCCACAGCATTCGGCATAGTACGGCCGTCGCACTTCTGAAGTCCGGCGTCGATCTATCGTCGATCAGCCATTTGCTGGGGCACGCCAGCCCGACCACGACGAATCGCTATGCAAAAGTCGATCTCGAAATGAAGCGCCAAGCCATCGCCAAGGTCAAACCGGTCCCACGCCGGTCCCGCACGCCTTGGAGCAAGAACCGCACGATCCTTGACTGGCTGGAGTCCCTTTAAGCTCGTAGAAATGTGGAGTTGAGACCCTCATGCAGGCTCGGATTCCAGGGCTTCCCATGCATCAACTCCACATTACTGACAACTTCACATTAGTCGCAAAATGTTGAGCTCAACATTTTGCGACGAATTCGGGTATTTGAATCTGAAACCCGAGCAGTCCAACATCTTTTTCAAGCTGATGGAGGAGCGTTACCGCCAGCATTCCACAATCATTACAACGAATTTGGTGTATGACGAGTGGCCGAACTTCTTGGGCAATCGTCCGATGGTGGAAGCGCTGCTGAGCCGTCTGCGGCACTACTGCCACACGGTGCACATTGACGGGCCGTCGCTGCGCCTGCCGCAAAGTTGAGGACACCTTTGTGGACGACGGCTGCGAAGAGTACATTCGCCAGGTTCTGGAGGCGTACCGCAAAACGCCGGGCACATCGGGGACTGTCCGCCGTCCGGACAGAGTGCTGGCCGGGCAACTCTATCAACGCGGCGTCTCCGTGAGCGTGATCGAAAACGCGTTCGTGCTGGCGGCGACGCGTCGCCTCGTGCGTCCCGCGGATGCCCCACCGCTGGGTACGATTCGCTCGCTGGCCTATTTCCTTCCCGTGATTGAGGAAGTGCTCGGCATGCGCGTCAGCCCAGAGTATTTTCAGCACGTACGCCGCAAGCTCGAACGGATCGCCCGCGAACGGTAGGGCCGCCAGGCGCGCCATTGGCGCGGATGATGGAACACCAACCCGCACGCCTTCGGCGTGGATGATACTGCTTGCTCGTTTCACTCCCACAAGAACACGCCTTCGGCGTGGATGATGGCCCCCTGATCTCGCTCCCGTTCCCAGTCCCGTTCTCAGAGTGGGTCACTTCAGCCGAGACCTACTGGCCTACTCTTGCCAAGCGCCCAAGTGAGAATCGAACTTTCGGAAGCATAACAACTGAATGATTGTACAGGATCGTGTCTACGTGCTCGCAAATCCAAACTCTGTATGGGCTAAAGAGAATAGGGCCGGCTGGCTGCGTGTATTCCGGAGTAAAACATCTGAAAGCACTGCTACACTGCTACCGACATGGCGTGAAAAACCAAATGTAAATCTCCAGGCAAGAAAGCGCCGACTAAGAAGGCAAGCAAGTACGCTCACTGTTCCAGTTGTTCATTAACGGAGCGAAATACCCGCGGTTGAGGCAACGGTATGTGGCCATAGAGGCAAGCAACAATGCAGACCACGGCATCGGCCTCTGCCGCCAACGACAAGCGCGCGGCACCGGGAGAGCGAACATAACAGCCTGACCGAAAGTACACGCCAGCTATCATTCGGTTTCTTGGCTATGCCGTGAGTCTCTGCACGCCTTGGAGGGCCTCGGCCCTGAGGCCACGCATGTACTCAAGCGCCAGCTGGGTTTGATTGTGCACGTAGTTGATATCCGCCGGCCGTCCCTTCTCCATTGCAGGGTGGCAGAACTCCCAGTCGATATAGCCTTCGTATCCCGACGCGACGAGGGCGCCGACGTAAGCTGGGTACGCCACTTTCCGTCCCCAGAATCCCCTGTCGAAATAGCCGCCTGCCACCAACTCCGCTGCACCGTCCGGCCTTCTGGCAAACTCGCCATTGAAATGAGAATGAACCTGTAGGCGCCCTGTTGCGTTTACCATCGACGCGGCACGCTCTGCCGACTCCGCTTCTGGTTCAATGTTGATGTCCATGCACGCCTTGAAGACGGGTGATCCAACTTCCTCAATCAGCGACAGCACATCTTCGAAGCGGTTGACGATATCGGGACCATGGTTCTGCATCGCCAGTATGACCCCGTGGTCTTCTGCAAATGCGGCCAGCTCGCGCAGGGCGGCAACCACAAATCGCCTGCGCTCACCTTTCCAGTATCCGTATTGGTGGTATCCATACGTATCGTCGTACGTGGCGAGGCCATCGTACAGGGTGATTCGTGTAGCAGATCATCGACTCCCTTTGGACTGGCACAGGACTGGAAAGATCGCAATTCGGCGAGATCGCGCACAGCGGGAGACCGAGCTCACCCGTCACGTCACGAAGCCTCTTCCGGTCATCGCAAGACAAGTCCATTGGAGCCGCGTGCGGGCGCTCCGTATCCAATTCCAGTCCTTCCCATCCTTGCTCTTTCGCAAGACGGACGAGGCTGAAGACATCCACTGCGTCGCCTCGGTACCAGACGCCCCGGTAAGTAATACTGTAAAGTCCGATTTTCATGCCGCACCTCCTCTACTGACCAGTCCTCAAAACCTTGTCCGCATGGCTACCAGGTTGAGAACCGCACCCCTGTCACACAGACCAGGAGCGGGCCTGATCGAAGTGTAGATCATGAGGAGGCCTCATGCCAGCGCAAGGTGCATCGGGAAGTGTGCCGGGCAACGTCGTTGGACGGCTGACCCGGAAGGCCGCCGCGGGGGAGCGATGCTGCCGACCAATTAGGGGAGGACACAGTCGGCCGTACCCGTGATCACCCGGTTCCTCAGCTACAACCCGCTGCCGTCGGCGAACACGCCCGTGGAGCAGTTGGTCCGCTGACGCACGAACCTGGGGCTCTAGCAGATAGAGTCCGGCGCGCCTTGCCGTAGACCCCCGGCACGTTGGCGAAGTGGGAGCAGGGGAACGCGAACCTTGGGGCAGGTTCCCGGATCTCGTGACGCGGTTTCTCGATCAGGCGGAAGCGCCGCACGAGGATAATAGGCGCGCCAGGTAGATGCAGTTTCATGCGGGATCCATGAAGGGACGAGCGTCGCTGGGCTATGTGAGCAAAAGTCCCGCGGCTGGCGGGTGGTTGCGTCCGCAGTCTGCTACTTCAGTCGTACGGAGTAAAATGATCAGCTATATTTGTCATGCGGAGGGGATCTGGGCAATGTACGTTAATTTGAAGCTCGTGCTGGTTACCGGGACGCTCATCCCGCAGTTGTTTGCGCAAGCGGTAACGCCCCGCGACGGTGGCGCTGACTGGCCCATGTACAACCATGATTTGGCGGGGACGCGCTTTTCGCCCTTGTCCCAGATCAATACCCACAATGTTGGCAAACTCGTTCAGGCGTGGTCGTATCGTCCGGCTGACAGCGGAGCACGGCCTTCGGCTCAGGTGACGCCTCTTGTGGTCAATGGGCGAATGTATCTGACGGCTGGCAGTCGCGTGCTGGCGCTTGAACCGGAAACTGGGAGGGAACTCTGGAGATACGAGTCCCAGGGCGAAGCGCCTTCGTCACGCGGTGTTGCGTTTTGGCCAGGCGATCGCCAGAATCCACCCAGGATCATCTTCACTGCGGGGCGGCGACTGGTAGCGCTGAACGCCAACACGGGGAAGGTGGATCCGGGTTTTGGCAAAGAAGGTGAAGTCGACATGGTGGTGGGCTATAGGGGCGTGCCTACCATCTACGGAAATGTGGTCATGGTTGGCGCAGCGACGGGCGAATACGTGCCCACCGGCCCACCCGGCGACTCGCGAGCCTACAATGCTCGAACCGGCGCCAAACTGTGGGATTTCCATTCGGTGCCGCGCCCCGGAGAGAAGGGGCATGAGACCTGGGAAGGCGACAGTTGGAAGGATCGCTCCGGCACGAACATGTGGGGATTTCAAATGACCGTGGATGAGCGACGCGGGACCGTCTACATGATTTTCGGAGAGCCTACCTCCAACTATTATGGAGGCGATCGCAAGGGCGACAACCTGTTCGGCAATGCGGTAGTTGCGGTGGACGCCCAAGCCGGCAAATACAAGTGGCACTTTCAAACGGTCCACCACGATATCTGGGACTTCGATCTTCCAGCCGCTCCAGGACTCATCGATATCGTCCGCGATGGCAAGAGAGTTCCGGCGCTGGCGTTGATCGGCAAGACGGCTCTCATGTATATTCTGGACCGCACCACGGGCAGACCAGTCTTTGGCGTGGAAGAGCGCCCCATGCCCGCCAGCGAAGTACCCGGCGAACAAACGGCGCGAACACAGCCCTTTCCGGTGAAGCCGGCGCCGCTGGCGCGCATCGCGTTTCAAGCGGACGACATCGTCACGGAAAATGACACCACGGCGGAGCACGCCAAGGCCTGCCGCGAACTCTACAAAGCGAAGCGGTGGATTTTACAATGCAGGTTTGTTCACCCCATGGCTCCACCATCCGGAAGGCGGGCCGCCTCGCAGTACGATCGTCTTTCCTGGAGCCACCGGCGGCACGAACTGGGGCGGCACGGCGTCCGACCCCCGCTCCGGATACGTCTTACATAAAGCCCCTCTTCCCAGTAGCGAATCCCGCGCCCTTCCACCATCTCCGCCCAGCGAATCCGGGCCCGATACCATTGCCGTATCTTCATGCGTTCGCTCCTTTCCCGCGCTTCGTCTCCAACGTTCGCCGAAACCGGTACGACTCGCTTCCGGTCTCGATAATGTGGGCCTGATCGGTCAGCCGATCCAACATGGCCTTGCACAAGCGTGCATTCGGAAAAACCGTCGTCCACTCGGAAAACGGCAAGTTTAATGCGGAGTCCGTTTTTATGCCGAGAGAAGCGGCCTAGCAACGACGATACCTCCATCGGTTCAAGTCGGATTGAGATGCCCAGTGAACGTTTACCTTCGCATAATCGAGACGTCTTAAGGGATATGGGGGGAATCATGTTGACAGAGTTTTTCGAGTCACCCTTGCGTATCCAGGAACGGCGCGACGGTCCAGATGGCCGTCTGCTGGAAGGTTTTGCTCAAGAGTTATGCCAGGCGGGCTATGCAGAGATCACGGCGCGGAGGCACATTCGGGCGGCC
>JAIQFL010000140.1 GCA_020073365.1 Terriglobia bacterium
AGTGTGCCATTGATGAAATCCTGGCCCGCCGGAATGTACGTGGTTCCGTCCTGCGAGACGTATTGATAAGGCCTCTCGGGCATGGTGCCCGGTTCCACGCGCCAGACGCCTGCCGGCAGGACGGCGATCCTCCCCGGCCGCGGCACGGAAGGCTCCGCCTGCAGAAGGGCGATCTCCTGGTCGCGCGAGCCGGGCTGGAACGAGTAGACGGTTCCCCTGCCGGCGGCCGAAATCACCATCAGGTTGCCGGCCTTGTCGAACGCCAGGTTTACCGGGTCGAGAGGATCGTCGCGAACCGTTGAGAGTTGGCGCGCTGCCTGGGACCAGCGATAGATGCGCTGCCACTTGGCATCCACGAAGTAGAAATCGCCCGCGGGGTCTACGGCGCCGCCCGAGATGTTGTAGAACCCGCCCGCCAGTTTCTCGACCTTGGCCCCGGCATCGATCACCGGCGACGTTGCCCTGGCGCGAACCCGCGGCGCGTTCCCCGAGACCGTCAGCCAGGCGAACTCGCGCTGGCGGATTTCCACGTTGTGAGTGGCGTCGTAGATGCTGTTATCGAAGGACACTTTGCTGTTGCTGTAGCAGTGCACGTTGCGGAAACGGATGTCTTTCGAGTTCGAGATCTTGACCGCGTACGGGAAGGCCTGAAACATGCTGATGACGCGGTAAATGTGGAAGTTCGCCACCGTGATGTGGCTCGAGCCATCGATCTCGAGCGGCAGCGCAAAGCCACCTTCCCCGCGCTCCTCCTCGGTCTGGAGCGCATAGATCCGCCAGTTCGCGACGTTGCGCAGTTCGACCTCGTTCCGCACATGATGCTCGCTCGACATCTGGTAGATCCGCCCCTCCGTGGATGTGTCCGAGACCAACATGCCGGCTGCGGCGAAACTGCTCGGAGTCCAGATGTCGAGGAAAGTCCCGCCGCCTCCATTGGTAACCCACAGGCTGGGATACTGGCCGTCCCACCGGCGGTTGAGGTTGGGGTCGGCGGTGTGGGTGTTGTTGTAGACTTCCTCGCGGGTGCCGTCGAACCTGTTGGTGCCGTGGCCGCCCAGGAAACGGACGTCGTTCATCAGCGAGCGACTGCCCGCCATCCACTTCGCCGCCACCGCCCGCGGGTTGACGCCGTTGGTATAGATGCCGATGCCGATCATGATATTGGTCCCGCCGGCCGGCGCCTCGATGACCGGTTTGGGGCCGCCAACTCCCTGGAACGCAGGTGTGCCATCCACCAGATCGATCTGGGTGGCGCTGGGGTGAAGCCCGATCAAGACGGTGTCCGGCCGCAGCGCGATGGTATCGCTGACAATGTACTTGCCCGTGGGAAAGTAGAGGGCGCCATGCTCCGCGATGGCCTTGCGGAGCGCCGCCGTGTCGTCGGTTGCGCCGTCGCCCCTGACCCCCAGGGATTGGACGTTCACCCAGGTGTTGCCGGCGGGCAGATCGGGAAGGTCGGATGGCGCCGGAGCCGGCAGGGCATTCAGCGGAGTGGTCTCGAAGAGGTCTTTGATCTCCGGTACGGCGCCGATGTCATCGTAATTCACTCCGTGCGAGAACACCTTTACTTCATAAGTGCCGCCCGGTCCGGGAACCTTCTTTCCGCTCTCGCGGAATGAGGCGAATACCGGCACGTTGCGGCAGACCACATTCTCCATGTTGATTTCGGTGGCAGCGCCATACTCGTTGCTCACAACCACCGCCGGACCCGTGATGTTCTCCATGCGCGCGTCTTTCACCCAGAGCTCGTCGGGGAAATCGGGGTCGATGGAGATGGCCGTGGGGACGTTCTTGAACTGCGGGCGGATCAGCGTCAGGCCGGCTTCGAACTCCCGGATAGCGGCCTCGCGCTGGCCCTCAAAGGTGGCATCCACCACGGTCAACTGCCAACCGGGCGAAGGCCTGCGGGTCCAGAGACCGTATTGGCCGCCGTAGAAATGCACGTCTTCGATGACGTTGCCGCTCTCGTGAATGCCGGCAAGTCCGGACCCGATCCGAAGATCCATGTGCGCGATGAAGCAGTGTTGGGCATAGCGCCCGCGCACACCGACGGCCCCGGGATTGCCATCCTGGATTTCGATATCGATATTGCTGATGGCCGAATAGAACGTGCCCGCGCCGGCGTCGGGAGGCCGCCCGCTGTCGCCCCCACGACTGCTTCCGCCGCGCCCGCCCTGTCCGCCACGGCCGCCCGCCGGAGCCTGGCCTCCGAGGGCTCCCGCACGCCCCACGCCTCCTCCGGGGCCGCCGCGTCCGGCGCCGGGCCGCCCGCCGGCGAAGAATACCAGGTAGCTCTCGTGCTCCCGATCCTGAAAGCCCGAGGTGTTCTCCCCCAGCACCAAGACGGGCCGCGTGGCGCCGTACCCGATCAATCGAATGCCGGGCCACACGTTGACCGTCTTGCTCAGCCGATAACGGCCCGCTGGTATGAACACGATGCCCTGGTTGGTTGTGGACTGAACCTGGTCGATGGCCTGCTGTATGGCGTCCGTGTCGTCGTTGGCGCCGTCGCCGCGCACTGGGAAATGCTCGCCGGTTAGGTAGACCGCCTTGGGATCGTCCAGGCGAACGGGATAGTAAGAAGCGCCCCACAAGGGAGCCGCGGCCGATACCGCAGCGAAGACCACGAGGTATTTAGTCATTACGATGTCTCCCACACGATCCAGAGTTTAACATCTGGTACTCCCCGGTGTTTCGGATGGATGCCGCCGGAGTCTCGTCGTCTGTCAGAGTGGACTACATTTCCTGGAGAGACTCTGGGCCAACAGGACACTACTCGTCAGGACCGGGTGGGACAGACCATCGTTTTCCGGTGGTCTGTCTTGCCTCGCCAAACAGTGTATGCCGTTTTCCCGTAGACACCTCCCCCATTGGATCCCGGACGAGGCTACAATCTTTGTGACGTGGCCTGGCGGGCTCCATTCCGCCACAGGCGGCTGACAGACGACAGAAACCGATCGTCTGTCCCACCGCCCTACTCGTATCGCAGAACTTCGGCGGGGGCGATGCGGGTGGCGTTTCGGGCAGGATACAGGGTCGCCAGGAAGCTCACCAGGATGGCCAGCGCGGCGATCCAGACGCCATCGATCCAGCGCGGCTCGAAGGGCACGAAGGGCAGCGCGTATACCGCTTCGGGAAGTCGAATCCATTGGTACCTGTTGGCGTAGTAGCACAGCACATACCCCACCGTCAGGCCAATGACGCTGCCCACGATCCCGATCAGCACTCCCTGCATCATGAAGATCCGGCGGATCTGCCCGTGGCGCGCGCCCATCGACATCAGCACCGCGATATCGCGGTATTTTTCCATCACCATCATGACCAGCGTGATGAAGATGTTGAGGGCCGCCACGATTTCGATCAGCCCTATGGTGATGAAGGTCACTACGCGCTCCATATTCAGAGCGCTCATCAATTGCTGGTTCTGCTCCTCCCAGGTGGTGGTGGTGTATTGCGGCCCCGCTACTTTCTCAACCTCCTTGGCGTATTGCGGAGCGCGATTGAGGTCGTCCACATTGAGTTCGATCCGGTTGACCGAATCGGGGATCGAGAGCATGCGCTGCTCGGCCTGGATCGACGTGAAGGCCCACTTGTCATCCACTTCGTAAAAGCCGGATTCGAAAACACCCACCACTTTGAACTTTCGGATAGCGGGAAGAGGTCCGAAAAACGTGAGCGAGCCGCCCTGCGGGCTCGTGAGATATATGATCGAGTTGAGCTTGATGCCCGTGTCTTCCACCAGCCGGACGCCCAGGATGATGCCCGGCGGATCGGCCTTCGGGTCGCGCAGGCGGTCGAGCGAACCGGCCGTCAAATGGCGCAACGCGTCGCTGATGGATAACTCCGAGTCCACATCGATGCCCTTCAGCAAAGCACCCGAGGGTTGCAGCGGGCCGGTGAGGTAGACCCCGCTGTAGAGCGCCGGCGAAACCGCCGTGACGTGCGGAAGCTTGCGCAGCCGGTCCACCAGGTCGCGCCAGTTTTCGATGCCGTTTCCGGGCTCCCGGGGTTGCACGTCGATGTGCGCCATGGCGCCCAGCAGATTGCGCTGGAGCGTGCTGCGAAAGCCGTTGTTCACGCCCAGCGCGATCACCAGCGCCATCACCCCGGCGGCCACTCCAAGCACCGAGATCACCGTAATCACCGAGACTACCGCCTCCTTGCGGCGTGCCCGCAGATACCGGCTGGCGACGAAGAGTTCGAAACGCGAGTTCACGGTGTGTCCAGATCGCGCAGGTGTTTCACCAGGTCGATGCGGCCCTCGGGCCGCAGCAGCGGGAAGAGGATGACGTCGCGGATGGAACCGGAACCGGTCAGGATCATGGTGAGGCGGTCGATACCGATGCCTTCGCCGCCGGTGGGCGGCATGGCGTAGGAGAGCGCCCGCACATAGTCCTCGTCCATCTGGTGCGCCTCCTCGTCGCCCAATTCGCGCATGGCGAGCTGCATGTCGAAACGGCGGCGCTGTTCCTGGGGATCGTTGAGCTCGGTGTAGGCGTTGCCGATCTCCATGCCGGCGGCGTAGATTTCGAAGCGCTCGACGAAAGCCGGGTCCTCGGGCTTGTTCTTGGAGAGCGGCGAGGTCTCCACCGGGTAGTCGTAGATCATCGTTGGCTGGATGAGCTGCTCCTCCACGCGGCGCTCGAAGATGGCCGTGAGCGCCGCGCCGGGCGTGGCCTTGCCGGAATTGTGCAGCAGCCACTGGGGATTCGAGACGTCGTCCAGGCCGGGGCGGTCCTCGCCTTCCCAGAAGTGGACGACGGCTTCCCGCATGCTGTAGCGCTCGATCCGGCTGAAGTCGAGCTTGTGGCCCTGGTACTCCACCTCCGCGGAACCGATGGCATCCAGCGCCACTTGCGCCAGGATTTCGGCGGAGAAGTCCATCAGGCCGTGGTAGTCGGTGTAGGCCTGGTAGAACTCCAGCATGGTGAACTCGGGATTGTGATGCGTGGAGAGGCCCTCGTTGCGGAAGTTGCGGTTGATTTCGTACACGCGTTCCAGGCCGCCCACGATCAGCCGCTTCAGGTAAAGCTCGGGCGCGACGCGGAGGTAGAGATCCATGTCGAGCGTGTTGTGGTGGGTCACGAAGGGACGGGCTGTGGCGCCGCCGTACAGCGGCTGCATCATGGGGGTTTCCACCTCGATGAAGCCGCGGGCCTCGAGCTGGCGGCGCAGGGACGCAATGATGCGCGCGCGCGTGACGAAAACCTTGCGCACCTCGGGATTGGCGATGAGATCGAGATAGCGCTGGCGATAGCGGATTTCGACGTCTTCCAGGCCGTGCCACTTTTCGGGCATGGAGAGCAGCGTCTTGGAGAGGAACTCGATCTTTTCCACGTGCACGCTCAGCTCGCCCGTGCGGGTGCGGAAGAGATAGCCTTCCACCCCGATAATGTCGCCGATATCGAGGAGCTTAAAGAGTTGGAAATCGCTCTCGCCCACGATATCCTTCTTGACATAGACCTGCAGCCGTTCACCCGATTGCTGGAGGTGGGCGAAGCCGGCCTTGCCCATGTGGCGCAGCGTCATTAGCCGGCCTGCGATGCAAACGCGCATCTCGGGTGAGAGCTCTTCGGCGGTCTTCGTGCCGTAGGCCGCAAGGATGTCCGGAATCGTGTGGCTGAATTCGAATCGCCGGCCGTAGGGCCGGTGTCCCAGCGCTTCAATTTCGCGAATGCGCCCGAGGCGCTGTTTGAGTAGCTCGTCTTCCAGCGACAAAAAAAATCTCCTGAGTAGTCCACGAAATAGGAAGACAGGCGGAACCGCCTGTCCCACCGCGACTCTGCCGCGACAGAACCATTATCGCCCACTCCCCCCAAGGAGCACGTCAGGTTGCTGGGCCAGGAGTGCTCCTGCGATCTGGGGATACTGCCACGAGGGGGACGTTGGCGGGCGAAAGCACGTGCCCCACCTGAATGTTGGGGTCATTCGTCAGTCAAAAGACCTGGAAGCAGAAGACCTGGTTCGGGCCTTCGGGACTGAGGGCGTATTCGCCCGGTTCCAGGCTCTCGTCCACTTCGATTTTGTACACGTTGCCGGTGAGGCGGGTGACTACGGTGCGGATGCCCTTGAGCGGCTTCTTGGGCGAGGCCAGGACTTCGCGGTGCCCGTTTTTGATCTCGAGCTTGTAGAGACCCAGTTGATCGGGGACCAGCTTGTCGGCCTGGAGCAGGAAGATCGGCGAGACGAGCGGGGTCTTGACGGGGGAGTTGGCGCCCGCAATGACATACAGGACTTCGTCCTTTTTCTTTTCCTCTTTGGCCTCGGTGGCTTCGGTGGGGATCAGGTTCTCGGCGTGCTTCAGGTACGGCAGATCCGGTTTGGCCGGGACGGGGCCGTTGTACTTTTGCGCGGAGGCCGCGAACACCGCGGCGAGCAGAAGCGGCAGAATTCGAAGCGTCATAACGAGCCGGTTCTATCTTACACCGGGCGCCGAAGGATGGGGGCCTTGGGCGGGCTTGGGTGGGCCTGGGTCAGCCCACCGCGCCGCCGGGAACATCGTAGGATAATCTTATGGAGAATGGACTCCCCTGCCTGGATATGCTGGAGGCCACACCCGACATCCTGCGCGGGCTGATGTGCGAGTTTTCCGATGAAGACGCCCGGTGGAAGCCCGCGCCGGACCGCTTTTCGGTCGCCGAGGTGCTGGCCCACCTTTCGCACACCGAGGGGCATTGCTATCGACTGCGCGTGGATCGCTTCCTGAGTGAGAGCCTGCCCGAGTTCGAACCCGATGACGCCCAGATGCACCTGGACCTTTACCGCAACGCCGATCCTGAGGACTCCTTCGACCACTTCGAGGAGCAGCGCGAAACCAACGTGGAGTTTCTGCGGGATCTGCCTCCGGGTTCCGGGGATCGCCGCGCCAGGCATCGCGAGGCCGGCGAGATTACGCTGGCGCAGATGTTGCATGAGTGGGCGCTGCACGATCTCGGGCACGTCCGGCAGATCGCCGAGTTGGTGCGCGCGCGGAAGTATCTGGCAGGCGCGGGCGCGCTGGGCGAGTCTTACCAGTTAAAGCCATGACCATTCGACGGATTGCCTTGGGCCTGGCGTGCGCCGGGGCCCTCGCGGCGCAGACCTTTATCCAGATGTCCGATCCGCAGTTCGGGATGTATACCAAGAACCAGGGATTTGAGCACGAGACCGCCAACTTCGAGTTCGCGATCGCGACCGCCAATCGCCTCAAGCCCGCCTTTGTGGTGGTGACCGGCGACCTGATTAACCAGGCGGGCAACGCGCGCCAGTCGGCCGAGTATCGCCGCGTCGCAGCCAGGCTCGATCCCAAGATCCGGCTGTTCAGCGTGCCCGGGAATCACGACGTGGAGAACGAACCGACGCGCGAGTCGCTGGCGGCGTACCGCGAGCGCTTCGGCGCCGACTACTACACGTTTCACGTGGGCGACATCGCCGGCTTCGTGCTGAATTCGAGTCTGGAAAAGGCCCCGCAGAACGTGCCGGAAGAGGCCGCCCGGATGGAACGGTGGCTCCGGACCGAACTGGCCAAGGCCCGGCAGGACGGCGTGAAGCACCCGATCGTGTTCCAGCACATTCCGTTCTTTCTGGCGGACCCCCACGAGGAGGACCAGTACTTCAACATCCCGCGCGAGACGCGCCAGCGATATTTGAAGATGCTGCACGAGTATGGCGTCAGGCAGGTATTCGCGGGCCACTACCACCGTAACTCCTGGGGCCTGGATGGAGATCTGGAGATGATCACCACCGGCCCGGTGGGAATGCCTCTGGACGGCGCGAGATCGGGCCTTCGGTTGGTGACGGTTTCGGACTCCGGCGTGACGCACACCTACTTCGACTTCGGCGAGTTACCGTAATGTGGGACAGACGCTTCCGTCTGTCAACGCCCGCTTGCGGGCGATTCTTTCTCAGCGTCTTACCTCACTCTCAGTCTCAGGGAGCGGTCGCGCCCAGTTACACCGCCCGCGCGCCTCATTGTTGAACCGGGATAAAGAGTAGTTGTGCGATCGAGGCGCCGCTCAGCAATTTCATAGTTACCGGCTGATCTCCATTGCCAACCTGAGGCACTACCACGTTCATCTGGTATACCCCGGGGCTGACGAGCCCGGCGAATTGGACCTGTGCGGCCTGGCCCCCGACGGTTACCGCGCACAGAGTCGCGGTGATATCCGGACCGGTGTGGGCCAGCGGGTAAGCAACACTCTGCGACAGTTCCGGGTTGAGAGGCGTGGTGGTGGGACCGAAGCCCGTGCCGTAGAGCAGGACAACATCGCCAGGCTTCGCCGGACGCGATTGCAACGAACTGCCCAGCAGGCCTGGCGGCGCCAGGTATTCGAAGCTCGACGGACTGTCGAGCACCACGGCCGCAATGTAGCGGCCCTGATTCTGCGAGAACGTAAAGAAGCCGGGCGATGACAAGGCCAGTTGCGCGGTAGCCGGTGCGCTCGATCCGTTCGCGTTCGAAACCACGACACTCACTGGTCCGAGTGTGGAAGTAGCGGGGGCCAGTACGTTGATTTGAGTCTGGTTGACGAAACTCACGGGCGCCGGCCTGCCGTCGATCGAGACCGTTACGCCTCCCAGCGTTGTGGGAAAAACATTGTTGACAATCGCGTTATCCCAGGTAGCACTGGCCGTGGCGAAATTCGAACCGGTGATCGTAACCCACGAACCGTTTTGAATGCTGTTCGCGCCGCTGGCGGCATTCACGATGCCCGTGATAACCGGCACGTTGGTGGTGGACGACGACGCCGGCACCAGCACGTAGTCGTTGGCATAGATGTGGTCGCCCAGCCTGGTGTTGTCGCCGTTGGTGGCGTTGGAGGCTACATAGATGTGCGCATTGCCGCTCCCCGCAGAGGGAGGCGTCCACTGGACGGAAAAGGTGTTGGTCAAAGAGGGCTGGGTATGTTCAATCCACTGGATACCGTTCCCCCCGCACCCATCCGAAGGGATAACTGCATTGTTGGAACAGATGACCTTTTGGTTCGAGCCCGCGGTGAAGCTACCGGCTTGCTGCGTGGATGGACCGTTGTCCAGACGGGCCGTCATCTCAAACCCGTAAGTAGCCGCCACGGCGTCCGTGACGGTGACGGTAAGAGTTTGCGTTTGGCCCGGGGTGTAAGTCAGCCCGTTCGGAAATACGACCCTGACACTCCCGCCACCACCATTCAATGGAGTCCCCGCGTGACATTGTGTGCAGGCGACGCCAGGTTTGTCTCCCGGCGCCGGTGTGTAGCCATTCGGGGGGCCAAAGGGGAAAGCCCACGCGGCGGCCGTGGCCGCTATGCCCGTCAGTATCAATATGGTGCCGCGAACTGTTCGTCTCACTGATTCTTTTCCTCTCTACGATTCTTACGAATCCACTGTTTTGGAAACCTGCTCGCGGAGTCCCGGCGGCACAGCAGAACGCCCCACGCGGTTCGTGCTGTTCGCGCTGCCTCGGATCCGCTTCGTTGGTGAATCTCATTGGACCATTTGAGAAGCGGATTTGGACTGGCAAGACAGCACTTTTCACGAGTGATGCTCGGATTTAACAGGTTGGTCGTCTGAAAAGGCGATCGTGCGGCCGTCAGTGGTTTCCAAAGATCCCTGCGCCGTGTCGGAATGGAACTCAGTGCGCTGGTCCACTGACCGCGCCGCGCCGGTCGTTGGCACTGTTCCGCTCTTCCGGGCGGCAGGCGATGGCACGGCGGAATCGGCGGCGCCGGGCTAATACGGATGTAGGGCCCGATGCGTGGCTTCCACCGAGATCTGCGTCGCCTCGATTCTCATGAGTCTGCCTCCTGCCGGGCCAAGACTCCGCCAACTGATCGGCTCACGCGGATGGGTTCTTGAGAAACTGGTCAGCCGCTTACCCGGGTGGCAATTGGGGCGCCGGCGGAAGTCCGGTATCCATCGGGCGCAGATGGTCCAGACTGTGTCGGCGGCGGCCCTCCTTCCCTTGCGGAAGGGGGGAGGGGGAAGGCCTTGGTCGCAGCCTGCATCTCAAGGTGTGCAGCGGCGTCAGGTGCTTATCCCCTACGGCTACTCGGGGACCAATCGGTTCCAGGTTGTGCCCGAGCGCGCCTTCGAGGGCCTCGCGGTACCGCGAGAGAGCAGTCAAATACCTGGCCGTCCGGACTTCGATCGACCTGAGGCGCTCCGCGGCTTCCGGTAAGCACTGCTCCGTGGGGTAACGCGAACGCAATCTGGCTAACCTGCGGTCGCGTTGCAGAGCAGCCCTCAGGCGGCTGCCGGCAACGGTCAAGTCCCGCTGTCGGGATGCGAAACTCGTCATGGATCGCCCCCTTTCTCGAACCTCCCAATCAATCCGATGTCGCGCGGCGAACCCGCTCTCGACGTTTCGCCGGATCGCCCGACCGTGTGAGCGGTGGAAACCTCCTGCGGTCTCGTCGATCAGGTCGCCTTATTTCATTGGATCGGCAAGTAATCTGTCGAGATCCGTGGTTCGGGGTTTTTCCCGAAATGTAAGAAATGGAGGAATATCTTGCGAAGGCCCGGCTTGCCGCGGCCCCGCTAGACGTCGGATTCCAAACCCACATGACAAATGCTCGTACACTTATCAGGCGCAAATGGCGAGAAAATAGAGCCAAAAAAGATTTGATTTCTCATTCGGGCGGTTCCCCCAGGCGCCTGGTTAGCCCGCCGGCGCAGCAAGACCGTCGAGCCACCGGCGCAAGTAAACCGGAGCGATAGGTTGATCCGGCTCAGTCGCCAACGCTCTTGACAACTCGAAGAACATACCCGGTAATCTACCGGACGGTCGGTCAGAATGACCGCCGGTTCCCGAGGGTGGCCTGGGACCTGTGCTGCTCCAAACCTGCCCGTGCTGAATTTTGGCTCACTTTTAAGCGATTTGGTGATAATCTTGACATAAGAGTGTGATCGGTTATGGTTATGGCTTGAGCCTCGCGTTCAGCCACCATGACAGTCTGACGATGTGGCCCCCTCGCCGTGCATGCATCCTTGCCCGTGGGGCTGAAAATGGGACGCAATGGATTTGTACGAAACGATCCAGAACTTATATGCCGAAAAAGAGCGACTGGAGCGCGTAATCGCCTCACTCGAGGCACTTCTGGGCATCGGCAAGGAGGAAGGGCCGAAGCTCCGGGGGGCCAAACGAGGCCGCAAATCAATGAGCGCCAAAGAACGCGAGGAAGTGTCGGCCAGAATGAAGAAGTACTGGGAACGCCGGCGCAACCGTAAGGGCGAATCGGCCACCTGAGGTTGCGTCCGGCCGCGTTTGGTGATGGTGAGTCCCTCGGCGGGAAGATCCTCAAGAAGGGAGAGGCACCGGCGGCGGAGGCGACGGCGGAGCACCTGACCCTGACATTGGTCTGCCCCGGGGCTTGCACCCTACAGGGATTTCAGAAACACGATCAACTGCTGCTGTTGCGCCGTAGTCAGGGCGCGAAACTGGGCCCTGACTTCGCGAGCCTCGCCGCGATGCCTGCCAATGGCATCTTCCAGCGTCAACGAACCGAGGTCGTGCATAAATCGAGACTTCGTACGGAGACCCCTGAGGGGAGCGGTCCGTGGTGGGAAATACGAAGAGAGTCCTTTTGTTTCGCATCACAGTGCAGGACTCCGGCCTGGATGCGGATATTCCGGTCAGAACTGTTAATCGTTGGCCTGATTCCGGGTAGGTGTGACTTCGATCACGGCGTGCGGTCGTCGATGGGCATGGCAGCCTACGACTCCGGTCGGGGGAGTCCCGAAAATCGGCAATCAGAGCAGACCGGAAACAATCCGCGAGTTCGAAGCGACTCATTCGATGATCCGCGATTTTGATTAGGGATTCGTAAGTTTTTTGTTCCGGCAATCGGCTTGTATCGACTCCGTTAGTCTCGAGAAAACTCCATCCCTGCTAGCAGCTAGCGCAACCTGTCCGCTTGTTGCCGTCCCAGTACGGGTGGTCGGCAACGATGTGGTAGGCGTAGGCGGCAGCAATCTCCTAGAGGTCGGCGCCGTCAATATGGTAGGTCTGCTGAGGCTGATTGATCGCTGATTCCAAAAGATGCTCGTTGAGCACTCCGTGGTGGCCGCCGTGCCGCTCTATGGCTCCATAGTGGAGGTCGTCGATGGCTTCGCGCGTAAGGAATTCGGGCTCTCTCTCGAGACTCATTGCCGTCCGACTGGCTTAGCGCTGGCGGTCGTGTTCGGCAAGTCTGCGGAGTAAGCCGTCGTGAAGGGTGAACACCTTGCGTTTGATCTCTTGGTACTTCTGCGCAGAAATGTAGCGGATGCCGACAGGTGTCCCGTTGGTAGACCCCTCCTGAACTGCCGGCTCGGCAGGAGAAGCCGAGGTCGGGACGGTCTTCGCTTCTCTTTTCATGGCACCCTCACTTCCAGCCTAGCGGATTTGAGGCAAGGTGCATGCTCTCTTTAAGAGGCGATTGTAGGCGATTGTGGGGGGTGGCTCCAGAGACAGCCGATTATTGCAGCAGCCGCAGCCCGTTCGGCCCCGGTATCGTCCGCACCCAGGAGTTCATCTCCTCTTCGTTCTGCAGCAGATCGCGCAGCGTCGCCTTGCTCAGAACCTGGTCCACCGCCACCTGCACGGCGCGCCACAGGGAACGCACCGAGCAATCCACCGAACGCGTGCAGATGGCCACCTGGCCGGAATGGCTGTCGCAGAAATCGCTTTCGAACAGGCGGCCGCCCAGCAGATCCATCACGTCGCCGATGACGATCGATTCGGGCGGATGGGAGAGCGTATAGCCGCCCTGATTGCCGCGAGCCGCTTTCACAAATCCGCCCTTGCGCAACTCGCGCAGAATCTTGGCGGCATACGCCGGCGACACGCCTTCCGCCTGACTGATCTCCGGAATCGTCAGGCCCTGGCTCTCAAAGCCTGCATACGCCAGCCTCACCAGGCAGCGAATCCCGTATTCTTCATTCGCGCTCAGCTTCATCGTCGGATCCTCGCGATCGGAATAATCTCTTCCAGCCCCAGCGCCAGTTTGGCGGCCTCGGACATCCGGTCTTTCGACCAGGGCGGGTCGAACGTCAGCTCCAGCTTCACGCCGGAGACTCCAGGCACGGCGCGCACGGCACGCTCCACGTCGCCCGGCAGCGTTCCCGCCACCGGACAGTTGGGCGCCGTCAAGGTCATCCGGATGGCCACTTGCCCCTCGTCACTCACGTCGACCCCATAGATCAGGCCGAGCTCGTAGATGTTGACGGGCATCTCCGGATCGTAGACCTTCCTCATCGCGGCAACCACCTGGTCCTTGAGGCTCATATGATCAGTTCCGAAATCGCCCGTGACAAGCTGAATGCCTGTCCCACCACCACTCTTTCAGAATCCTGCCGCTCATTCCGTGGTCACCGGCTCCTCGATCTCGACACTATTGAGCGCGGACTTCAGCGTGTGCCACGCCAGGGTGGCACACTTGACGCGCGCCGGGTAGTCCCGCACGCCGCAAAAAACCACCAGTTTGCCCAGTTCCTTGGTCACCGGCGTGTCGGTGGTCAGAAGGTCGTGGAACCGCTCGAGCAGCTTGAGGGCCTCCTCGCGAGTCTTACCCTTCAGGCTTTCCGTCATGAGCGACGCCGACGCGGTCGAGATGGCACAGCCCGAGCCCATGAAACTCACATCCTGTACGATGTCGTTTTCCACCTTGAGGAACAGTTTCAACTCGTCGCCGCAAAGAGGATTGTAGCCCTCGGCCTTGCGGTTGGCGTCCGGCATCGGATGGCAGTTCCGGGGACGCTTGCTGTGATCCAGAATCGTTTCCTGATACAGGTCGTCAACCATTAGGAGAACATCTCCTTTACCTTCTTGAGACCGTCCACCAGCGCATCGATCTCCGCCGTGGTGTTGTAAAGCGCCAGCGACGCGCGTGTGGTGGCGGGCACGTGGAACCAGTCCATCACCGGCTGCGCGCAGTGGTGGCCCGTGCGCACCGCGATGCCCTGTCGGTCCAGAACCGTGCCGATATCGTGCGGATGAATGCCTTCGATCACAAACGAGAGCACCGCCGCCTTCTCCCGCGCCGTACCGATCAACTTCAGCCCGGGAATCTCGGACAACGCCTCGGTTCCGTAGAGCAGCAGCTC
The DNA here is from genome assembly GCA_020073365.1 of Terriglobia bacterium. Taxonomy (GTDB): domain Bacteria; phylum Acidobacteriota; class Terriglobia; order Bryobacterales; family Bryobacteraceae; genus JAIQFL01. Next base: position 14,041 of record JAIQFL010000140.1, read on the forward strand.
GTGCTCGTAGGCGGAAATCCGGTCGATACCGATCTGCGTCATGTAGTCCAGCGCGGCGCCCAGGCCGATGCCGCCGGCGATGTTGGGTGTCCCGGCTTCGAACTTGTACGGCAGATCGTTGTAAGTCGTCTTCTCGAAGGTGACCGTGCGAATCATGTCGCCGCCGCCCTGATAGGGAGGCATGGCGTTCAACAGTTTGGTCTTCCCATAGAGAATGCCGATGCCCGTCGGCCCGAAAACCTTGTGGCCGGACATGGTGTAGAAGTCCGCGTCCAGCGCCTGCACGTCCACCCTCATGTGCGGCGCCGCCTGGGCCCCATCGATCAAAGTCAGGGCGCCTGCCCGGTGCGCCATTTCGATAATCTGGCGCACCGGATTGATGGTGCCGAGCGCGTTGGAAACGTGCGCCACGGCCACCATGCGCGTGCGGGGGCCGAGAAGTTTTTCGTACTCTTCCAGAATGAGCTCGCCGCGGTCGTTCATGGGGATGACCCGCAACTTCGCTTCCTTTTCCTCGCACAGCATCTGCCACGGCACGATGTTGGAGTGGTGCTCCATCGCCGAGATGATAATCTCGTCGCCGGCCTTCACGTTCTTCCGGCCCCAACTGCTGGACACCAGGTTGATGCCCTCGGTGGTGCCGCGCACGAAGATCAGCTCGTTCTTGGTGCGCGAGTTGAGGAATCGTTTGGCCTTAGATCGGGTCTCCTCGTACGCCGCCGTGGAGCGCTGGCTCAGCTCATGCACCCCACGATGAATGTTGGCGCAATCCACTTCGTGAAACCTGCGAATTGCGTCGATCACCGCGAAGGGCTTCTGGGCGGTGGCCGCGCTATCCAGATAGACCAGCGGCATCCCGTGGACCTTCTGCTTCAGAACCGGGAAATCCTCCCGGATCTTCTCCACGTCGAAACCGGCCGGGGCGACACTACTGAGCGTGCTCATGGAATTTCTCGAATAGACTTTGTTCCAGCGAATCTTTGAGGGACTGAACCTTGATCCGATCTATAATGTCCTGCGCGAATGCGTACGTCAGCAGGTTGCGCGCATCGCTTTTGCCGATGCCGCGCGATTGCATGTAAAACAGCGCTTCCGCATCCAGTTGCCCGATGGTGGCGCCGTGCGTACAGCGCACGTCATCCGCCAGGATCTGCAGTTCCGGCTTGGTATTGATCACCGCCTCGTCGGACAGAACCAGGTTCTTGTTGGTCTGCTTCGAATCGGTCTTCTGGGCGTCTTTGCGGACGATGATCCGCCCGTTGAAGACCGCGTTGGCCTTGCCGTCGAGGATCCCCTTGTACAGTTCGTGGCTGGTCCCATGCGGCTTGGCGTGATCGATCACCGTGTGATTGTCGATATGCTGCGTTCCGTTGACGATGTAGAGGCCGTTGAGCGTAGCTTCGGTGCCTTCGGAAAGGACGGCGTTGACATCGTTGCGGACCAGCGCGCCGCCCAGCGAAATGGAATGCGACGAGAAGTTCGCGCTGCGCCCGAGCTGAACCTGTAGAGTCGCGACGTGAAAAGCGCGGGAGTCTTCCTGTTGCACTTTGTAGTGATCGACGACGGCGCCTTCCGCGACCACGATTTCCGTGACCGCGTTGGTGAAGTACTGTCCAGTGCCCTTATAGGTCTCGATGATGGTGCATTGCGCATTGGCGCCTACGAGAACTGTAGTGCGCGGGTGCGCCGCTACGTCGCCCTCGGTTTCATAGGTGATCTCGATTGGCGTTTCCTCAACCTTACCGCGCGGGACCACGTGGAAAACAACGTTGCTGAGAAATGCCGTGTTCAGGGCCACGAACGGGCTCGCCTGGGGAGCGTATTGTGCGAGGTGGCGTCGCACCTCCTCGGGGAGGCTGGAAGGTTCGCCGGAGAGGTTCGTCCATTGACGGCGCGCGATCGGCGCCACACTGGTGAAGCGCCACTCCTCGTCATGAGTGGTCGGGAATCCGAGTCCCGAGAAACGCTGAAATGCGGCGTCGCGCAATTGCTGAACCCAGGGATCCACGAGCGGCTGCTTGCTGAACTGCTCCAGCCAGTTCCCGATCTGTTCCGCTACGGCCGTCATACTTTGCCGACCGCCTCCTCCTCGTCCTCAATCCCCAGCCCGGCGTAGCCGCTCTCTTCCAGTTCCAACGCCAGTTCCTTACCCCCCGACTTCACGATCCGCCCCTCGGACAGCACGTGCACGAAATCGGGCACAATGTAGTTCAACAGGCGCTGGTAGTGTGTCACCACGATCATCGAGCGGTCCGGGTGGCGCAACGCATTCACCCCGGCCGCGACCGTGCGTAGCGCGTCGATGTCCAGACCCGAATCGGTCTCGTCCAGGATCGCCAGCCGCGGCTCCAGCACCGCCATCTGGAAAATCTCGTTGCGCTTCTTTTCGCCACCCGAAAACCCGGTGTTCACCGGACGGTTCAGCAGGGCCTGGTCCATTTCCATCAGCTTCATCTTTTCCTTGACCAGGGTCAGGAAGTCGAAGGCGTCTAGCTCCTCCAGGCCGCGGTTCTTACGGATGGTGTTGAGGGCAGCCTTTAGGAAGTACATGTTGCTGACGCCGGGGATCTCGACCGGGTACTGGAACGCCAGGAAGATCCCCTCGCGCGCCCGGTCTTCGGGAGCCATGGCGAGCAGGTCCTTTCCGTCGTAGAGCACCTCGCCGGCCGTCACCACGTACAGTTCGCGTCCCGCCAGCACCTGCGCCAGCGTGCTCTTACCAGAGCCGTTCGGCCCCATGATGGCGTGCACTTCACCGGCGTTGATGGTGAGGTCGATGCCTTTCAGAATTTCACGTTCGCCAACTTTGGCGTGCAGATCTTTGATTTCCAATAACGACATTTGATTGTTTCCATCCGAAGGCCGATTGACAATCGGCCGCAGGTTGACAACCTGCCCCACAATTACCCCACGCTTCCTTCCAGACTCACTCCCAACAACTTCTGAGCTTCCACCGCGAATTCCATTGGCAGTTCGCGGAACACTTCCTTGCAGAAACCGTGCACGATCATCGAAACCGCGTCCTCGGTGGAAATTCCCCGCTGCCGGCAATAGAAAATCTGGTCTTCGCCGATCTTCGACGTCGAGGCCTCGTGCTCCACCTGCGAAGAGGTATTCTTCACTTCCAGGTAGGGGAACGTGTGCGCCCCGCACTTGTCTCCCAGCAGCATGGAATCGCACTGCGAGTAGTTGCGCGCCCCCGTAGCCGACTTCAGAATCTTCACTCCCCCCCGATAGGTGTTCTGCCCGTGACCCGCCGAAATGCCTTTCGAGACGATCGTCGAGGTGGTGTTCTTCCCGATGTGGATCATCTTCGTTCCGGTATCGGCCTGCTGGTAGTTGTTGGTCAGCGCCACCGAGTAGAACTCGCCCACGGAGTTGTCGCCGATCAGCAGACAACTCGGATACTTCCATGTGATGGCCGAGCCGGTCTCCACCTGAGTCCACGAAATCTTGGAATTCACGCCCCGGCAGGCGCCCCGCTTGGTGACGAAATTGTAGATGCCGCCCTTGCCTTCTTTATCGCCGGGATACCAGTTCTGCACGGTCGAGTACTTGATCTGGGCGTTATCGAGCGCCACCAGTTCCACCACCGCGGCGTGCAACTGGTTGGTGTCGCGCATGGGCGCCGTGCAGCCTTCCAGGTAGCTGACGTACGCGCCCTCGTCGGCCACGATCAGGGTTCGCTCGAACTGCCCCGTGTCCTTGGCGTTGATGCGGAAATAGGTGGACAGCTCCATGGGGCATCGCACGCCCTTAGGCACGTAGCAGAAGGAGCCGTCGCTGAAGACCGCCGAGTTCAACGCGGCGAAGAAATTGTCCGAGGTAGGCACTACTGAGCCCAGGTACTTCCGCACCAGCTCCGGATGCTCCTGCACCGCTTCCGAAAAGGAGCCGAAAATGATGCCCATGTCCTTCAGCTTGGCTTTGAAGGTGGTGGCCACCGAAACGCTGTCGAAAACCGCGTCCACCGCCACACCTGCCAGGATCGCCTGTTCCTGCAGCGGAATACCCAGCTTCGCGTAGGTCTTCAGCAGCTCGGGATCGACCTCGTCCAGGGTCTTGGGCCCGTCCTTTTTGGCTTTTGGCGAGGAATAATAAATGATGTCCTGGTAGTCGATCTTGGGATAGTGTACGTTTGCCCATGTCGGCTCCACCATCGTCTGCCAGTACCGAAATGCCTTCAGTCGCCACTCCAGCAGCCATTCCGGCTCATTCTTCTTGGCAGAGATCAGCCGAACCACGTCTTCGCTCAGGCCGCGGGGGATGGTATCGGCCGCGATGTCCGTGACGAACCCCCACTTATATTCCTGATTCGCAAAAGTTTCAATTGTATTGCTGGAACTGCTCACCGATCGCACTCCTAAGCTGTTGGGCTATAACCAGATTAGCTAATCTGCACTTTTTAGTCAAGATTACTCAGCTAATGGATGCGGAGGGGGGTTGAGCGGGTGCAGAAAAGGGGCGAAATGCTCTGGTACCCACCATGAGCGCCAACTCCCAGTCCAGGCGCGTGGGCCGTCCCCTGAAACGACGCTTTCGCCACCGCCACCGATTCTCGCAAGGCGGGCGACAAACCAGCCGCCCGGATGCGCGGAGCCTCAATCAATGAGGCCGCTCCCCACCGCAAAGCGGACCAACTCACCAAAGATCCGTCTCGAAGTCGGGTGCTCTTTATTGACGGCGATGCTCACGGGGCGGTGCGAAGCAGGCTTACGAGCATAGAGGAAGCCGGGATCCGTTGATCCTCAAAACTATGCCGAAGTTGCTACTGCCGCGCACGCCCGAGGGTGTTAGAAAAACCCGAAAAACGACTGAGCCGCTGCTCTTCCCGCCGTGATATGCTGCATGAAAGCCATGTCTCCGAACGGATACGATCGCATCGGCCGCATTGAACGGAACCTCGACAGCCTGGCCCAAGTCGTCGAGAAACTCGGGGATGCCCAGTTGAAGATGTTTGGGCATTTCGACAAGCTCGTGGGTGTCATCGAGAGACTCGCCTCAATTGAAGCGCGCGCCGACGAACGCCTGGAAAGCTTCATTTCCGTTACAGGAGAGAAGATCCTGGCGCTCGAACACACCCAGGAAGAGACCCAGCAGAACCTCAACACCCTGATCAAGATGGTTGGCAAGCTCATCCGCCAACGTCCTTCCGCGTAAACTCATCGGAGACCATTCTTTCTTCTTGCCACGGCCCCCCATTCGAAGGAAACTGAAAGCTTAAGGAGAAGCCAAAGTTGGAGAGAAACGGCCGCAAGGGCTCGATGGTCATGGAGCCGACCGAACGATGGACGCCCCAAGTGGCCAGCGACTTCTACGATGTCGCGAGCTGGGGCAAAGGCTACTTCTCGGTTGGTGAGAACGGTCACGTCCGGGTCCACCCGGAAAAGGACCCCGCTAACTCGATCGATCTCAAACAACTGATCGATACGCTGGTGCTGCGCGGCATCAACCTGCCCATCCTGATTCGCTTCGCCGACATCCTCAAGCATCGGCTCGGCGAGATCCACAGCGCGTTCGCCACCGCCATCGCCGAGCATAAGTATCAGGGCAGCTATTGCTGCGTTTATCCCATCAAGGTGAACCAGCAGCGGCAGGTGGTCGAAGAGGTTCTGGAATTCGGCCGGCCCTACCGCTTTGGCCTGGAGGCCGGCTCCAAGCCCGAGTTGATGGCGGTGATGGCCATGGCCGATAACGAGACCCCCATCATCTGCAACGGCTTCAAGGACGACGAGTATATCGAGATGGCCATGCTGGCCCAGAAAATGGGCCGCCGCATCATCCCGGTGGTCGAAAAGTACACCGAGCTGCACCTGATCCTCAAGTACAGCCAGCGCGTAGGCGTTCGCCCCACCATCGGCGTGCGCGTCAAGCTCGCCAGCCGCGGTTCCGGCCGTTGGAAGTCCTCCGGCGGGTACCGTTCCAAGTTCGGCCTCTCGGCCACCGAGGCCATGCGCGCCCTCCAGGAGTTGAAGGACCTGGGGATGGCCGACTGCCTCAACCTGCTGCACTTCCACCTGGGCAGCCAGATCACCAACATCCGCCAGATTAAAGGCGCGGTGAATGAATCCGTGCGCGTATATGTCGACCTGGCGCGCGCCGGCGCCGGCCTGAAGTACCTGGACGTGGGCGGCGGCCTCGGCATCGATTACGACGGCTCCCAGACCGATTTCGAGTCCAGCGTCAACTACACCCTCCAGGAGTACGCCAACGACATCATCTATCACGTGCAGAATGTCTGCGACGAGGTAGGGGTGGCGCATCCCACCATCGTCACCGAAAGCGGCCGCGCCATCGTCGCCTATCACAGCGTGCTGGTCTTCAACGTCCTGGGCGTATCCGGAATGGGCGAGGCTGACGTGCCGGCCGAGCCTCCCGCGGATGCCGAGCAGCCGTTGATCGACCTGCAGGAGACCTACCGCGGGCTTACCACGAAGAACCTGCTGGAAAGTTACCACGATGCGCAGCAAGCCCTCGACCAGGCCCTGAACCTGTTCAGTCTGGGGTACCTCTCACTCGATCAGCGCTGCATCGCCGAAAACCTCTACTGGGCGATCTCCCGCAAGATCCAGAAGCAGGCGCGCGATCTCGATTATTTCCCCGAGGAGCTGGAGGGCATCGACGCCATGCTCTCGGACACCTATTTCTGCAACTTCTCGTTGTTCCAGAGCATGCCCGATAGCTGGGCCATCAAACAGTTGTTCCCCATCATGCCGATTCACCGGCTGGAGGAAGAGCCGTCGCGTCCCGCCGTGTTGGGCGATATCACCTGCGATTCCGACGGCAAAGTCGACGCCTTCATCGACCGCCGCGACGTGAAGCGGACCCTCCAACTGCACCCTTTCCTGGGCGGTGACTATTACCTCGGCGCATTTCTGCTGGGCGCCTACCAGGAAATCCTGGGCGACCTGCACAACCTCTTCGGCGATACCAACGCCGTGCACGTGCGCGTGGGCCCCACCGGCGAGGTGATACTCGATTCGGTTATCAAGGGAGACACCGTGCGCGAAGTGCTGGATTACGTGCAATTCAAATCCGATTCGCTGATCACCCAGCTTCGCCGGGACGTCGAGGCCGCTCTGCGCGAAGGCCGGCTGAGCTACGAGGAAAGCGGCGCCCTGTTGAAGTTCTACGAAGAGGGCTTGCACGGCTACACCTACCTCGAAGAGGTACACGAGGAGTAACCGGGACACGTTGCGCAAACACTCGTGTTTGCCGCGCCTGGACTCGTCCTGGCGCTTGTGCGCCCCGGACCGCATGTCGTAACGATCACCGCCGTTTGGTAGCGTATACTCTGGAGCGAGGCCGGTATGGGCAGCACAGCTACATTGATTTCACTGGACGAATACCTGAGAACCAGCTACGAACCCGACAGGGAATTCGTCGATGGCGTTCTCGTGAGGCGGAACGTGGGGACACAACTACACGGAAAGCTACAAGCGATCGTTACGATCTTCTTCGGGCAGTACCGGAAATCGCACCGGATCAGGGTGTTCACGGAGACCCGGCTCCGAGTGGACGCCCGTGGCGCTCATCGCGTTCCTGATGTCATGGTTCTGGAGATCCCGTATCGGAAGGGAAAGGTTGTGGTGGACGTGCCCGCCGTCGTGGTCGAGATCCAGTCTCCAAATGACACATTCGACGATATCGTTGGCAAGTGCTTCGAGTATGAAAAGCTGGCGATCGGCAACATCTTAGTCATGGACCCGGATCATAAGCGGGCGTGGCTTTTCCGGCAAGGTAACTTACAGCTTCTCACTGGTCTTTCAATCGGGCTGGATCTGCCTCGGCAGCAACTCACGATTGACCTCCCGTTCGGCCAGATGTTCGCGGAACTCGACGAAGATTAGAAACTAGAACAATTCAAAAAATTCCGACGGATCTGTTCGGGACGGAATCGGCAATTGCACGACGCCGTGAACGGCGTGGACCAGGGATTGGGTCGCCCGGGTCGCCGATCTATAGAACCTACGGGCTGTTAGTTTGGCCATAATCGGGTGGACTGTGTCCACGCTCACTCCCGGCCAACGCCTCGGGCCTTACGAGGTGGCATTGTCGATTGGCGCTGGCGGTATGGGAGAGGTGTACCGGGCCCTCGACAGCCGCCTCAATCGGACCGTCGCGATTAAGGTATCGCGCGAGCAGTTCTCCGAACGTTTCGAGCGCGAGGCTTGCGCCATCGCGGCGCTGAATCACCCCAACATCTGCACCCTGTACGACGTGGGTCCGAACTACCTGGTGATGGAGCTGGTCGGGGGGCCGACTCTCGCCGCTCTGATCGCATCGGGCGCCATTCCTCTGGAAGAAACGCTGCGCATCGCGCGACAGATTGGCGATGCGCTCGAAGCCGCTCACGAGCAGGGGATCGTGCAGCACTGTCTCGCCACCTTGTGCTTCACCGCGTCCGCGGGATCGAAGGCATACAGCAGAAGATTCGTATTGACGAAGCAACTGTCACCGGCGGTGGGCATTGGCATAGAACTCATGGAGCACCTGCCAACTGGCTGGAACTGTTATGGAGTTTCGGCAGCGGCCGGATCATTCATGCGCCTTTTCTCGGGTCAGCCGATTGGCCGCGTCCAATCCCGGAATCGGGCCGATCTTCTTCCACATCTCGAAGGCAGCCCAATACGCGTCCGTCTGCCGCATTTCCTTTTCCAGCATCCGCCCGACCAGCTTGGAGACCGAAGTGTTCTCGTCCGCAGCCTTCCTTCGAGCCCAGCGCGCCGCCTCTTCGCTGACCGTGATCGTCATGTTCCTTAGCACGAACCCGGTGTAACACGAAGCTAGTGTAGTAGACGCACGCCGTCTGGAGCCCGAGCCGCCTTCCCAGAGCCCATTTTTGCCTACTGGCAACACTTTCGACCGGGTGATGCTTGTAGATTTGCGTAAACCGGCGATACCGTATTTTCTCGTGGGAGAACTACGACTACATGACCCCAGAAGCCCCCTCTTCTATGCCAGAACCGAGCTTTGTCTACGATGAGATCTACAAGGAGTGCGGTTCTTGGATGCGGCACTAACTGGCCCCTGCGCGGAGCCTTCATCTCGGTGGGCGCGCGAAGCGCCGGGGCGATCACCGCCACTGGCACAAAATAAACCCCTTCTTTTCCGTCACTTGATCCTTCCGTTCCGGGAACTCCAGATATTCGTCGTGCTATATCTCAAAGCGGAGGCTAACCAAGTGCGTACTCCCGGCAATCCGGCTCGCCAACACAGCTTCCTGCCGCTACAGGAAAATACCAAACGAAGCCATTTCGGCGGCCAACCCAAACAAAATGTGGGACTTGCGCCGATCACAACGAAGCCATTTCCATCCCCGCACTCCTCCCACTCGCTTCCCCCCTCGGGGCTGTCGTTCTATCGAACAAGTGCACAACCCGCCGTGCCATCCTGTATGGAGGAGGATTCGCATGCCGCAGCCGGACCTGTTGTCGAAAGAGGAAATCCGCAAGCTGGATGCCTACTGGCGGGCCGCCAACTACCTGTCCGTGGGCCAGATCTACCTCTACGACAATCCGCTACTGACCGAGCCTTTGAGACTGGAACATATCAAGAGCCGATTGCTTGGCCACTGGGGCACCACCCCAGGCCTGAACTTCATCTACGTGCACTGCAACCGGCTGATCAAGAAATACGACCTGAACATGCTCTACATCGCGGGACCGGGGCACGGCGGCCCCGGCATGGTGGCCAACACCTACCTGGAAGGCACCTACAGCGAAATCTACCCCAACATCTCCCAAACCGCCGAGGGCATGAAGCGGCTCTTCACGCAATTCTCGTTTCCCGGCGGAATTCCGAGCCACGCCGCGCCCGAGACGCCAGGCTCCATCCACGAGGGCGGGGAACTGGGCTACGCCTTGTTGCACGGTTACGGCGCGGTGTTCGACAATCCCGACCTGCTGGTGTGCTGCGTCGTGGGGGACGGCGAAGCGGAAACCGGGGCTCTCGCCACCAGTTGGCATTCCAACAAGTTCCTGAATCCGGCGCGCGACGGCGCGGTGATTCCCATCCTGCAACTGAATGGCTACAAGATCGCCGGCCCCACGGTCCTGGCTCGCATCGGCAAGGAAGAGCTCACCGATTTATTCGCGGGCTACGGTTACCGGCCCTATTTCGTGGAAGGCGACGAGCCCGAGAAGATGCACCCGTTGATGGCTTCCACCCTCGAGACCGTGCTGGGCGACATCCGCCAGATCCAGAAGGCCGCCCGGCAAGAGGGGAATACCGCGCGCCCCATCTGGCCCATGATCGTTCTGCGGTCGCCCAAAGGCTGGACCGGCCCCAAGGTGGTGGACGGCAAACAGATCGAAGGCACGTTCCGCGCGCACCAGGTTCCGGTAACCGATTTCCGGGAGAAACCGGAGCACATTCAGATCCTGGAGAACTGGATGCGCAGCTATCGCCCGGAGGAACTGTTCGACGAGACCGGCAGGCTGATCCCGGAATTGGCCGAACTGGCCCCCGTGAAAGAACGCCGCATGGGAGCCAATCCGCACACCAATGGCGGGGTGCTCCTGAAGGATCTGCGGATGCCGGATTTCCGCGACTACGCGGTGGACGTGCCCAAGCCGGGCACGGTTTACGCGGAGGCCACGCGCGTGATGGGGAATCTGCTGCGCGATGTGATGAAGGCGAACATGGCCTCGGGCAATTTCCGGGTTATGGGTCCGGACGAGACGGCATCCAACCGGCTGGGCGCGCTGTTCGAGGTGACCGACCGCGTCTCGGAGGCGGAGATCCTGGCGTCCGACGAACACGTAACGCGCGACGGACGAGTGATGGAAGTGCTGAGCGAGCACATGTGCCAGGGCTGGCTGGAGGGCTACCTGCTCACCGGACGTCACGGGTTCTTTTCCTGCTACGAGGGCTTCATCCACATCATCGATTCGATGTTCAACCAGCATGCCAAGTGGCTCAAGGTGACGCGCCGGATTCCCTGGCGGCGGCCCATCGCCTCCCTGAACTACCTGCTGACCTCGCACGTCTGGCGGCAGGATCACAACGGGTTCAGCCACCAGGATCCCGGCTTCATCGATCACGTGGTGAACAAGAAGGCCGACGTGGTCCGCGTGTACCTGCCTCCCGATGCCAACAGCCTGCTGTCGGTAGCAGACCACTGCCTGCGCAGCCGCAACTATGTGAATGTGATCGTGGCCGGAAAGCAGCCGGCGCTGCAATACCTCAGCATGGACGCGGCCATCAAACATTGCAGTTTTGGAATCGGCATCTGGAACTGGGCCAGCAACGACCATGGCACGGAACCGGACGTGGTGATGGCCTGTTGCGGCGACGTTCCGACGCTCGAGACGCTGGCGGCCGTGGACTACCTTCGCGGCGCTGTGCCGGACCTGAAGATCCGGGTGGTGAACGTGGTGGACCTGATGACGCTCCAGCCCTGTACCGAGCATCCCCACGGCCTCTCGGACCGCGACTTCGATTCCATCTTCACCAGGGACAAGCCCGTGGTGTTCGCTTTCCACGGGTATCCCTGGCTGATTCACCGCTTGACCTACCGCCGCACCAATCACGACAACGTGCATGTCCGCGGGTACAAGGAGGAGGGCACCACCACCACCCCGTTCGACATGACCGTGCTGAACGATCTGGACCGTTTCCACCTGGCCATGGACGTGATCGACCGCGTCCCGAAGTTGCAGGCGGTGGCGGCGCATCAGAAACAGTTTCTGCGCGACAAGCTGATTGACCACAAACTGTACATCACGAAGTACGGCGATGACATGCCGGAGATTCGGGATTGGCATTGGCCGGACAAATTAGTTAGTCAGTAAGTGAGGTGGCTGTACCACAGTGGGGCAGGCGCTTTCGCCTGCCAACCCCCTGGACCCGCTCTTCGCGGCACCACAGAATCGGAGGCGCTATGAATATTCTGGTGATCAACGGCGGGTCGAGCACACTGAAGGCAACGTTGCGGGAATTGCCGGGTGGTGCGTTGCCTCTCGACCCGCCGCCTCCCCTGTGGGACGCACAGGCGGACTGGGGACGGCGTCCCGGTGCGGCGCAAATCCGCGTGCGCGGCCCGGGCGGGGCCGGCGCCGGGAACGAGATCGCTATCCGGTCGCCGGCCGAGGTGCTGCGGCCCGTGATGGAGACGATCTGGAGCGGACCGGCCAAAGCCCTGGATGGCCCGGAGCAGATCGCCGTGATCGGACACCGCGTGGTTCACGGAGGCGTAGCCTTTCAGGAGACCACCCGGATCACGCCTGACGTGCGCGCGGAAATCCGCAAGTATTGCGAATTTGCGCCGGAGCACAACCGGCTGGAACTGGAGGCTATCGAGGAATCGGAGCAGATCTTCGGGCCGAAGATACCGCAGGTGGCGGTGTTCGATACAGCATTCCACACCACCATCCCCCAGGCGGCCACAGTCTATCCAGGGCCGTTCGAGTGGTACGAGAAGGGAATCCGGCGCTACGGCTTTCATGGCACCAGCCACCGGTATGCCTCCGCGCGGGCCGCGGCGATTCTGGGCCGGGACGCGGATGTTTCGGACCCGCTCGCGCTGCGCCTGGTGACCTGCCATCTGGGAAACGGAGCCTCGCTGGCGGCGGTGCGCGGTGGCAAGAGTGTGGACACCACCATGGGCTTCACGCCGTTGGACGGGGTCATGATGGGCACGCGGTCGGGATCCATCGATCCGGGGATTCTGATTTACCTGGTACGCCACCAGGGTTGCCCCGCCGACGAGCTGGACCGTTTGTTGAACAAGGAGTCGGGGCTGAAAGGCGTGTCTGGCATTTCCGGAGATATGCGGGAGATCCTCGCCGCCATCGGGAGGGGCGAGGCGCGGGCCCGCCTGGCGTTCGATGTGTACGTGCATCGGCTGTGCCGGGAGATCGGGGGTATGGTGGCGAGCCTCGGTGGGATGGACGCACTGGTCTTCACGGCGGGCATCGGGGAAAATTGCCCGCCCTTGCGCGCGGTGGTCTGCCAGCGGCTGGCGTTTCTGGGCATCCGGCTGGACGCCGCGAAGAACGCGCATCCCGTCATGGATAGCGATATCGCGGCTGCGGGCTCACTGGTGAGGGTGCTGGTCATTCGCGCCGATGAGGACTGGGAGATCGCGCGCGAGTGCCACCGGCTGTGCGGGACCGGACTGGCGCACGTGGGAGGGAATTCGAGCCCGCAACACTCTTGACGTTGCGCTTGCCGTGAAGGACGCGAAGGATTTCAAGCGGTCTCGTGGCGAGGGTGTCGATGGCGAGGAGTTCTTCGCCGAGCTTGAACAGGAAGAGCGCGAACTCCACGCCAGCGCCGGTGAGACGCTTCCGCCTCGCTCCCGAGGCTCGTCGGGATATCAAAGAGATTTGGTCCTACATCGCCCGCGACAGTGTTGAAGCCGCTGCGCGAGTCCACCAGTAAGTCCGTGACGATTGCCGGCGCCTTGCTCAACACCGCTACATTGGCCACGTGCGGGAGGACCTCACCACCCGCGAAGATGTCCGGTTCTGGCCGGTACTCCTACATCATCATCCATCGACCTGCGACCAGATCTCTAGTGAGTCGATGGCCTGGGCAATCATGGCGTCGATTTCTTCGCGCGTGTGTCCGAGGTCTCGCGCGTAACGAGAAAATGCCTTACCGCTGCGCCGACAAGCGGGGCTGCATCATGGAAGCGGCCGGCCCGAAGTTCATCTTCGATGAGGCGCTGAGTTTCTTGATCGAGGTCGATGCTCACGGGCTGGCTAGATCCACTTGGGGGCCAAAAAGTTCACAAACCGGTCAAGTTTCACGGAGCGGTCAATTGGGCCTGAATGAAATCATCAAGGTTCCGCTCGAAGCAGCGCCAAGCGCTGCTGACCCCGCTGCGTGCCGCGACGTCTTCAGGTAGGCCGGGATCGAGGGCGCTTATGCCCGGTGCGAGCACGCGGCCGTACGTCTTGGT
>JAIQFL010000588.1 GCA_020073365.1 Terriglobia bacterium
ACTTTGCCGCGATCTCGTCGGCAGACCGGCCTTCAGCAGCGGTCAAGACGATCCGGCACCGAAGGGCAACCTGCTGTGGCGTTCCGAAGGCCGTAGACCATTGCAGGAGTTGTTGCTTGTCGGGTTCATTCAGCTTGACCGAAAGCGCGCTGCGCGGCATAGACCCAGGATAATCGAGAGTTCTTAAATAGTCCAGTTATTTGCTGGACATTACACTAGCGAAGTCTGACAGGATATCCGCGAGGGAATACTACCAAGCCGCCATTAAACTCTATGCACTTGTGCCAAATCATTTCGGAATAGGTCGAACCTATCGCCTCTTGGCTCAGATCAGCGACGGTGCTGAACGGGACCAATACCTAGCCGCGGCCCGCGCCGCCTTCGAGCGTATCGGCCGTCAAGATCTCACCGCCGCCCTCGACCGCGAGTTTACGCCGACTTCCCCCACGCCGCCCGCAACCTCTCCCAAGTAACCTCCAAATCCTCCGGCAGCACCCGCGTCTCACTGACTACCGTCATGAAATTCGTGTCGCCACTCCAACGCGGCAGGACGTGCAGGTGGATATGTCCCGCGATCCCCGCCCCCGCACTCTTCCCGATGTTCATGCCCAGGTTGAGTCCCTCCGGCCGGTAGATCGTACGCAAATGCTTTTCGCTCTCCCGCGCCAGGCGGATCAATTCCACCAGGGCTTCCTCCGGCACATCCTCGAGAGTCGCCACGTGCCGGTACGGCACCACCATGATGTGCCCGCTGGTATAAGGAAACCGGTTCACAATCACGAAATTGTGAGCGGCCCGATGGACCACCAGCCATTCGCGATCGTCCGGCGCCTGGGCCGCCGCGCAGAAGACGCACGCCACCGGCTCCCCCAACGTCGTGACGTACTGGTATCGCCAGGGGGTCCACAGATAGTCCATGCTATTTCGGGAACGGCACTACTGCGGATTGGGGACCGGCTCGGAAGGCGGAGGAGCCGTGGAAACCACCGGCGCGGTGGAGTTGTTCACCACGTCCTTCAACTCCTTGCTGGGCTTGAAATAGGGAATCTTCTTGGCGGGGACTTCCACCCGCGCTCCGGTCTTGGGGTTGCGGCCGATGCGGGGCTGCCTCTGACGCGTGCGGAAACTGCCGAACCCGCGAATCTCGATTTTGTCGCCGGTTCGCAGGGAGCGCACGATGCTGTCGAAAATGGCCTCCACGATGACTTCGGATTCTTTCCGGGTCATCTCCACCACGCGGGAGACTTCTTCAATCAGATCGGCCTTGGTCATCGCATTCTCCTAAGATGTCAATCGGTTACGAAACCGCAGTATCGCGTGAAAACGAAAGATTTGCAAGCTATTCCCAAGCTTATTCAGTGCCACGATCTTTGAGGCTCATGACCTCTTCAATGGTGGTGGTGGCTGCCGCGGCCTGGCGCTGGTAGTCTTCCAGGCGCGTCTTTTCCTCATCGTCCGCTACGGCGCGGAGGCTCAGGCCGATCTTCTTTTCCGCCTCGCTCATCTTGATGATCTTGAAATCGAACTCCTGCCCGATCGAGAGAGGAGGCTCCTCGGACCCCCGCCTGCCCGAATAGCCAGGCACTTCGGAGAAGTGGCACAATCCTTCCACGCCCTCGGCCAGTTCGACGAAACCGCCAAAACTGGCCAGCCGGCAAACCCGGCCGTGTACCGCGTCGCCCACCTGGTGGTGCTGGAAATAGCTCTCCCAGGCGTCCGGCTGGAGTTGCTTGATTCCCAGCGACAGCCGGCGCGACCCCGAATCGATATTCAGAATTACGGCCTGTACGATCTGACCCTTTTTCAGAATCTCCGAGGGGTGCTTCACCCTTTTGGTCCACGAGAGGTCGGAAACGTGTACCAGACCGTCAATGCCTTCCTCGATTTCGATGAACGCCCCGAAATCGGTCATGTTGCGGACCCGCCCCTCCACTACCGAGCCGACGCTGTAGCGGCTGTCGATGGTGGTCCATGGGTTGGGTTCAAGCTGCTTCAGGCCGAGTGAAATGCGGCGGTCCCGCGAGTGCACTTCCAGGATTACGGCTTCCACCTGGTCCCCCGGTTTCACCACCTTGGACGGATGCTTCATGCGGCGCGACCAGGTCATCTCGCTGATATGGATGAGGCCCTCGACCCCCGCTTCCAGTTCCACGAAGGCCCCATAGTCGGTGACGTTGACCACCCGGCCGATCACCCGGCCGTTCACCGGATAACGCTCCGCCACGGTTTCCCAAGGGTCCGGTTCGAGTTGTTTGATCCCCAGCGAGACGCGTTCCTTGGCGCGGTCGAACTTGAGCACTTTGACGGTGATTTCGTCGCCTACATGCAACAGTTCCGAAGGATGCGTGACCCGCCCGTAGGACATGTCGGTCACATGCAGCAGCCCGTCAATGCCCCCCAGGTCGATGAAGGCTCCATACTCGGTGAGGTTCTTCACCACGCCCGTTACCACAGCGCCCTCGGAGAGATGTTCCAGGGTGGCGCCCTTGCGGACGTTGATCTCCTCCTCGACGGCCATTTTTCGGGAGACCACCACGTTGCCGCGGCGCCGGTTCAGCTTGATAATCTTGACGGGGATGTCCTGGCCTACCAGCGAGTCCAGGTTGTGTACCGGGCGCGGATCCGCCTGCGACCCCGGCATGAAGGCCTTGATCCCTACATCCACCGCCAGCCCGCCCTTGACGCGGCCCAGCACGTGGCCCGAGATGATGAGCTGTTCCTGATAGGCCTTATCCAGGTTGTCCCAGATGCGCAGGCGCGCGGCGCGCGTGTGCGAGAGCTGTACGTATCCCTCGGGCTGCTCGCCATGTTCGATCATGACGTCGACGACGTCGCCGATCTGAACGGTAATTTCACCGCTACGGGCCTGAAACTGCTCAAGCGGGACGAGACCTTCGGACTTGTACCCGAAATCGATGATCACGTCCTTGCCGGTAATGCCTAGGACCGTGCCCTGTAGTACTTCGTCGGCGGCGGGTGGGGCGAAATGGCTGTAGTCATCGAGAAGATTCTCGTAGTTTTCGGGGACCACCTGGTCCACTTGCCCGTTGTTGTGGTCTACGGCCATTACGCCTCCGCCGATCACTGATTCACCGATAGCTGCACGGATTGGGCGTGGTGCGGCAGGCCGCAAGCGGGTGGGAGCAGATACGCTGCGTTATCCCCGAATAATAAACTGGACGAGACCATGCTTCAACTACCGACAACCACTGAGAGATCAGTATGTTAGCAAATATACGCCGAGTCGTCGGAGGTTGTCAACGGCCACCCGCGACCAGACGCAGGCGGAAAAGGGCGGTTTTCCCCGTAAGACGGCACGGAACCCACGCTGTCTTTTCCCACATCCGTGCGAAATTGTACTTGGAAGTTCCGCGGTTCGGGGCTACAATCAGGCAGGCTGAGTTTCTCCCGTGGTGTCGCGATCTGTTTTCATACGGCCTTTTAGATTGGGGAGGTTTCTATGTTTGACAGCCTCGCAGATCGCATCAGGGAGGACAATCATAAAGAAGTGAACAGCACTCAGCGGGTCATCTTCTGGGTGGCGCTCACACTCATTTCGATTGTCGTGTTCGGCGGCCTTTACTACGGCGTCCGGATGATAGAGTAGTTCTCCTGGCTTCCGCTCGCGGCCAGACGGGCGGTTCGGATCACTCAGAGGGGGCAATCCGTCGCATGACGGACTTGACCGTCGCCGCGTACTCCGCATTGGGGTTGTACGTTGCCAAAAGTGCGTCCAGGTCTTTGTCGCGATACATACTGTCATGGGCCAAGTGAAAGCCTATAGTGTGGATCCCGGCAGTGGGGCTGGAGAAGCGGGCGCGTCCCGAGTCCCAACCGAATATGTTGTTGTTCCGGGCCGCTTTGCCCCCCGTGGACTCCACGTAGGAAATACTGGGTAGGAGCCGCCAGTCCAGGGCGTAATCGTCCGCGGCTTCCAGAAACGTGGCGGCATACCTCCACGCAGGGCAGCCGAGCTTGGCGAAGAACGTCCGCAGCGTTTCAAGTCTCGGATCGTTCCGGTAATCCGCAGTGGGGATGTTCTGCCCTATTCGGGGCGACACTGCCATGGGTAAAGACACTAATCCCGCAAACACCACTATCCGGCTGGAAAACAGTTTTCTCATCCTGGTAACTCCTTTGTTTTCAACGTTCTTGTTGCCGGGGAGGCAACGCTGCGTGACTGGCAGCCAGGATCAAGAGGGGAGCGGACGCTCCCGGATTCGACGGCTTACGGAATCGACATAAGTCAAGAGTATACCACTGTCAAGGGCGCGGTTCTGTGGGAAAAAGAGGCAGAAATCCCTGTTAACGTAAGGTTAGATACTGAAGTCCTGTACAAATCCCGTACCGCAAAAGCGGTCAGAACGCAGCCGCGGCTGCTGGAATCACGGACAGGCAGACCCGCTCTTCGTTACCCACAACGATTCCGGCCGGACCACCTTCAACTTCTCCGAAATTGGAGCCAACGCCTCGGCTGTCGTTCCCAGTTCGCCATCCAGATCGGTGTGGATATGGCGTCCAATATCATGAAGGAGTTCTACCCGGACCTCCGCCGCGCGCTCTCCCGCAAGCACCGCGCCGTTCCCCCTTCGCACTAGCTTAGCCACTTTCCGTCGCCAAATTCGGTTTCGAAGTGCAGCAACGCATCAAGATCCGCAAGGGGAACCGCGCTGTGCCACCACAACAGCTCCTGTGTTTCCCGAGGTGGGGCAGGCGCTTCCGCCTGCCTCGCCCGCTTGCGGGCGTTTCTTTCTCAACTTCTCATCAGCTCAGTCTCAGTCTCAGCAAGCGGTGTTCATGTCGCACACTGCTCCTCGCGGTCAGAGCATAAGAGCACCTTTTTGTCCCTATTCCAGCTCGATGGCGCGCGGGAACAGGATGTTGTTTTCCAGGGGATGTGGCGGTGCAGATCGCTCTCCAGTTCGGCCAGCTCGTAATAGAAGGCCCGGTAAGTGTTGCAGGCGTCCTCGGGCGGCGTGTAGCCGGAAGTCACCTCGCGAATGCGTGCCAGGGCGTCTCCGGCGGAGTCGTGCTCCAGCAGCATCACGCGAATG
>JAIQFL010000589.1 GCA_020073365.1 Terriglobia bacterium
ATCGAAAAAGGCGGCGGCGCGGATCAGATGGCGGCTCTGGTTGGGGCTGGCTGCTCTCGGTGTGGCCTGCGTCTCTACCGCCCTGGCCGGGCTGAAGGTTCGGGAGTTCGCCCTCACCGACGGGCAGTTCACGCTCTCCCGCGAACACAAAGACGCCCTCACCATCCAGGGAATGAATTTCACCGCGCGCTGGAAGGTGTTGCGCGTGTTCTCCTCGGATTTCGGGCATAGCGTCTTCGAGGTTCCCTTGGCCGAGCGCCGCCGCCGCCTGCTGGCTATCGATTGGGTGGACGATGCCGCGGTCTCGCGCATCTGGCCGGATCGCTTGGTGGTGCGCATTCGCGAGAGAACCCCGGTTGCCTTCGTGTTCTTTCGCTCGGGCGTCCTGTTGATCGATTCCCGCGGTGTTCTGCTGGACCCTCCGCCGCAGGCGCAGTTCTCGTTTCCGGTGCTCAGCGGCGTCCGCGAGGAGGAGTCCGAAGACCAGCGCCGCGAGCGGGTTCGCTGCCTGTTGCGGGTGGAGGAGGACTTGGGATCCATGGCCCAAGACATCTCCGAGGTGAACACCGCCGATCCCGACAACATTCGCATCGTGACCCAGACGCAACACCGCACCGTGGAGTTGATTATGGGCGACAACAACTTCGGGCGGCGGCTCCAGAACTTTCTCAGCCACTATGCGGAAATCGAGAGACGCTCGCCCCATGCGAAAAGGTTCGATCTGCGGTTGGATGACCGCATAACGGCAGAATACTAAGGGTCCCATGGCAGTAAAACCGGTATACGCAGTTGGTCTTGACGCTGGCAGCCGCAAAACGCGGATGGTGGTTTGCGTTCTGGAGGAGCGCCGCATTCGGTTTCTGGGATGCTCCACCGTCGAGTCGCAAGGTTGGATCAAGGGACGGATCGCCGACCAGAGGGCCGTGGCCCAGACGGTGCTGTCGGTGCTTCGCGAAGCCGAGGCGCTTGTGGGTGCTTCCTTGGAGTCCGCGGTGGTGGGGATGGGCGGGCAGACCGTGCGCGGCGCCAGCGGCCGCGGCGTGGTGGAGCTGGGTCACGTTCGCGAGGTGGAACAGCGCGACGTGAACCGCGTGGTGGACCGGGCCTCCCGAGTTCAGTTGCAGGAGGACCGCATGATCCTGCAAATGTTCCCGCAGGACTTTGTGGTGGACGACCATCCGGGCCACCGCGATCCCCGCAAGATGCTGGCATCGCGCCTGGAGATCAACGCGCACCTGGTGACGGCCTCGATTCAGGAGCATAACTCCCTGGTGGGCGCCGTTAACCAGGCGCACCTGGTAGTGGAGGAGACGGTCTTCGAGGCCTTGGCCGCATGTTATGCCGCGGTGCTGCCGGAGGAACGGCGCGAGGGCATCGCGGTGGTAGACATCGGGGCGCACTCCACCGAGCTGGTAGTGTACTACGGCGATTCCATCTGCCTGGCTTCCACGGTGCGGATCTGCGGAGATCATTTCACGCGCGACCTGGCCCAGGGTCTCTGCGTGAGCTATGAGGACGCGGAACTGGTGAAGCTGGAGTACGGTTGTGGGCTCTCGGACGGCTGTCCGGCAAACGCCCTGGTGGAACTGCCCACGCCGGACAATCGCGAGCCGCGCCAGGCGCAGCGCAAGTTCGTCAACCAGATCCTGGAGGCGCGGGCTCGCGAGCTCTTCCGATTTGTGCGCGCGGACCTGGCGCGTGTGGGGATGGATCGTGCGCTCATCGGCGGCGTGTTTTTAACCGGCGGAGCGGCCAAGCTGCCGGACTTCTGCGACGTGGCCGAGCAGGAATTACAGTGCCAGACACGCTTTGGCCTGGCATTCGGAATCCAGGACTGGCCGGAGAGCATGAACGATCCGGAGTGGAGCACGGCGGCGGGGCTCGCCATGTATTCGGCCAAATTGAAGGCGCAAGACGCACGACAACGGGAAACGGACGGATGGCTGGGAAAGATTCTGCGGTAAGGGCGGGTAGCGTTATGGCCGCAGGTGAACACGGTTGGTGGGACAGGCGTTTTCGCCTGTCTCGCGCGAAGCGCGGTTTGTCTTTAGATGTTGGGAAAGGGAGATGAGCATGGGGCTGATCAATTCGGACATGAACGATTTGAAATACGAGATCGAAGAAGAAGCGCGCACCGGCGCCCGGTTCAAGGTGATCGGCGTTGGCGGTGGCGGGTGCAACGCAGTGGCCCGGATGGTGCAGGAGGGTCTGGAAGGTGTGGAGTTCTATGCCATGAACACCGATCTTCAGGCTCTCTCCGCATGCCCCGTGCCTAACAAACTACAACTTGGCGCCAGAATCACGAAGGCTCTTGGCGCCGGTTCCAACCCGGAGATCGGCCGGCAAGCAGCGCTCGAGAATACCGATAGCATTGTGGAAGTTCTGCAGGGCGCCGACATGGTATTTGTGACAGCCGGGCTGGGCGGCGGCACTGGCACCGGCGCGGCCCCCGTGATCGCGGCGCTGGCCAGGGAGTTGGATGCGCTGGTAGTCGCGGTGGTCACCAAGCCGTTCGGGTTCGAAGGGTCGCGGCGCAAGAAGATCGCCGAGGAAGGTCTCGCCCGGCTGGCCGCCACGGTGGATTCGGTGATCGCCGTCCCCAACGACCGGCTGCTGTCTCTGTTGCCGCGCGGTACCAACATCGTGGAATCACTCAAGGCCGCGGATGACGTACTGCGGCAAACGGTGCAGGGAATCACGGACATCATCATCACGCCCGGGCTGATCAATCGCGATTTCGCCGATATTCGCGCCACCATGGTCGGGATGGGTTACGCCATGATGGGAACGGCCATCGGCCGGGGCGAAAACGCCGCCGTCGATGCGGCACGCCAAGCCATCAGTTGCCGCCTGTTGGAGGAATCCTCGATTGCCGGCGCACGCGGCGTCCTGATCAACATCACTGCATCCAGCCAGTTGGGTCTCCACGACGTCGACGCTGCCTGCGCCATCATTCGCGAGGCAACCCAATGCGAAGACGTGCAACTCAATTTCGGCGTCACCCTGAACGAGTCGATGGCGGATGCCGTGAAGGTCACGGTGATCGCCACCGGTTTCCGTCCGGACGAGGTCGCGTTAGCGGCGCCGCAGGCTGTGCCCGAGATCCGCATACAGGCGCGCCCACCGGAGCCAGTTCCCGCTCCCGTCCCAGCGTCCTTCTTCGAGCCGGAACCACTGGTGGAGCTGGAGCCGGAACCGGAGCCTGAGCCCGTCATGCGCGCCGACCCAGAGCCGCTGTTGGGCATGGATGATCTGGATACGCCGGCCTATCTGAGGCATGCGCCCCTGTTGAACTGAACTGCGAGGCCGGTGGGACAGACGGGACAGACGATCGTTTTTTGTCGTCTGTTCCCCTGGGCTGCGGCCCACCAAACTGCATGAAAAGTGGGGCGGACGCCGTCGGCGCGCGACCCCCTGGTCGCGCTCTTCCGGGCCAGCACCTGTAGAGCGGGCTTTGAACCATGGCTGTCAGCCCCCTCTCACGCCATCGACCGGCACGCGCCCGCCAGTTCCGTCACGGCCAGCGGAACAATCGTCCCCTCCACACCCCCGATCACTCCCGCCGTATGCGCGAACGCCACCGGATCGCCGGTCACGAAGTGCACCACCCGCCCCGGCGCGGTGTGTCGGGGCGCCGGTTCGAAAGCCTCAGCGACAGTCTCGGCGGTGACCTCCGCGCTATCGACCAGCGTGACCGCATCGCCTACCACGCGTTGCAGCACATCCCGCAGCACGGGGTAGTGGGTGCAACCCAGGATCAGGGTATCCATCTCGGGCCGGCCGCTCAGGTAGTGGCGCACCAGAATCTCCGCTTCCGGCGAATCCGCCAGACCCTCTTCCACCACGTGCACCAACATGGGGCAGGCCTGCGCCCACGAGCGCAGGCCGCGAGCTTCCAGGCGGCTCTGATAAGCTCCACTTCCGATGGTCCCCTTGGTGCCGATCACTCCCACCCTGCCAGTGCGCGTCACGCGTGTCGCGGCTTCCACACCTGGGTCAATTACTCCCCATACCGGCACGTTCCGTGGGCCGGGGATCCCGACCTGTCCGTCCAACCCAGGAGCCGTGTCCCACCGGGCGCAGCGTTCCACCAGCTTGGGGAGAGCTACGGCGGACGCCGTGTTGCACGCCACCACCAGGCCCTCCACACCAAGTCCGCAAAGGAAATCGGCGATGCCCGTGGCGAAATCGACCACCATTTCAGGCGGCTTACGGCCGTACGGCACGCGGGCGGTGTCGCCCAGATAGACGAAATCGCGGTGCGGCATGCGGCGCCGGAGCGCGTGAAGTACGGTGAGACCGCCGGCGCCCGAGTCGAAAACCCCGAGAGCGCGGCGAAGTGGCGGTTGGATGGTCACGCTCCACAAAGGGCACGTTGAGTGCCGTTTGCGCCGCGGTTGCGGCGCTCCCGCGGCTGTGGAATACTCCTCGCATGACTTTCGGAGATGCTGGTTGGCTGGGGCAACTGTATCGGGACTTCCGATATGGCGCGCGCGGGTTGCGAAGGAATCCCGCTTTTACCGCCATGGCAGCGCTCTCGCTGGCGCTGGGAATCGGAGCGAACACCGCCATCTTCAGCATCTTCAACGGGCTGTTTCTAGGCTCGCTGCCGTACCCCGACCCGCAACGGCTGGTGTTTCTGAGCGAAGCCCTGCCGGGCCGCAATATCAAGGACATCAAGGTCGCATTCGGCGACTTCGAGATCTGGCACAAAGACGCCACCATGTTCGACCGCATGGCCCTCTTCTACCGCGGGGAGTGGTTAGGACAGGCAAGAGGAGGATTGCCACTAGCAAATTATGCATTACTGGAACCTACTTTGGACTTGTCCCCCATTTTGAGACAAACAGTTAAGAGTCAAAATTCATTAAATGGAGATTTTGGCTCATGAAATTTCGACGGAAGTTCTCACGGGATGTGAAACTGGCTGCGGTTCAGCAGCTCGAAGCAGGGTCGTCAGCCGCGGAGGTGGCTCGGGCCTTTGAAATCAACCCGAATGTGCTGCAC
>JAIQFL010000590.1 GCA_020073365.1 Terriglobia bacterium
TTGCTGTAGGCCGGAAAAATGAGGAGGCTCCGAAAAACCCCTTCAACTGGAAACAAAAGCGGGATCAGGACAGCCGGCCTAAGACGGCAACAGTCCACCGGCAGCCCGTCAACCGGCGGCGCCCCGCTACAGTACGCCCTGAGGCCGAATCGAGCCGCCGCAGGCTCAAATTACTGTCTGAACCGCAGTGTTTCCATTAGCGAAATAACCGTTACCTTCTTTTTAACGGGAAGAGGCATTCGGGTCTGATTCTGCCTTCAAATTTCAAAATCGCGATTCTATGCGAAGTGGTATCGGCCAAACCACCGTCTGGAAGCACGCGGCTGGCACCACTGGGCGTACGGCGTACCCCTTTGCCAGGCAGCCAGGCCTGTCGCGACCACACCACATCGGGGGGGTGGTCAATGGCGTCTGGTAGTTCGGCACGCTCACTGCGGCAATTTCCGCTACCGGTTGTGGGAGTTTCGGTTTCGGTTAACCGGTTTTGCAACATCCCCAGACCGTTACAGCTATCCCCAAGATTAACGTGAAAGCAAAACCTTTTACATGTGTTTCTGAGATTTCACCGCAGCGGGCCTGATTTTCCGGCACCTATATGTCCTTGCACCGAAAGCGCGTGCAGAGTAGGGAAAGCTTTCAGGATGGCGTTTCGCGGTCTATAACGAGTTGCAGACTCCCCGGACATGGCCGCCGGCCCGCGAGCAGTCAGCTCACCATCGGCGGCCGGATTCTAACGGGGTCTGACCGCGCCTGGACAAAGGCGTGCCGAGGGCTTCACGAGCTAGGAGTCTATGGTCGAACGGAAATCCTGACCTACTTTACCGAAAAGGTTACAGAACCGACCGCGTTCGTGTTCTGATCGAGGATAATGACGCGGACCTCCCGCGCAGTGTCACTGGTCGGATGGTCTTGCATGAAAGGGAGGCCATTCTTCATCACCATTTTGTACTGCTCCGCCGTCAATTCGGGTTTGAGATCCAATACACTTGGCTCCCCGAGTGGGGCGGTGGCGCTGCGATCGGATACCAGGCAATATAACGCGCCCGAATACTTGCCACCCTGCTCGCGCAGCAGGAGATCCGAGGGATCGATGCGAATGTCCAAGTGTACGCCCGGCTTGCCGTCAGGCAAGGGAGAGATTTTCGTGCGCACGCCGATTTCGGCGAGGTCTGTGGGATTCTGAAAAGCCTCCATCAACACTGCCTTCATCCTTTCCACGGCCGGCCGCGAATCGGGCAGCGCGTAATACCGCTCCCTGAGCTGCAGCTTGACACCCTTGCGCTCGCAGGTGACATGGACGCGGTGCCACTTGTTGTTCCAATTGTCCGGACCCGGATCGTAGAAGATCGAATAACCGCCCACGGCACCCTGGGTTACCTGATTTACGACGGCCCGAACGTCTTGCCGGGAATAGAAGTGGCCCCCGGTCAGCAGGGCCATTTGGTCCATGTTGTAATTCACGTCCGGACTGATGTTCCCGACGAGCGCATATGGGTCCACGGCGACGCGGTCCTTCGCCAGCGTCACTCCCAGGTGCGGCACGTAGAGCGAGCACTCAACCCAATCGCCGTTGCAATGGGGAAGCATGGGGTCCGGCACGGTGGTGAGTCCATTGGCAACCCAGAGGATATCCCTCCGCCCCGGAAAGGCCGCCAGTTTGTTGGCAAGATCCTCGAGTGCCTTGAAGGTCCTTTTGACCTGCTCTTCCGCACCGATTTGGGCCTGGCGGATGTGGCTGGAGGCTTTCATGACCTTATCGAACCCGGTAGCCACACCCTGGGGCCAAGTCTTATCGCCAGCCGCCGGAGGACTTATGGCGTGAATCGGGAGCAGGGCGCCCTCCAGGTTGAGCACATAGAAATATACGCTCTCGCCGGACTCGAGTTGCGGAAGGGCCTTGTCCAGGGCTTTCCAGTTTGCCAGCCGATCGGCGTCCAACAAGTTGATCATGTCGAAGAGGATGACCGTGGCGTGCGGCGTCACACCGGAGGTCCGATTCGAGAACTCCAGAACCTCGTGCGGAGCAGCCGGCTCGTTCCTGGGTTTATGGAAAGCGAGAATCGTTTGTGGTT
Organism: Terriglobia bacterium; assembly: GCA_020073365.1. GTDB lineage: Bacteria > Acidobacteriota > Terriglobia > Bryobacterales > Bryobacteraceae > JAIQFL01. The sequence goes on from JAIQFL010000590.1 coordinate 2,073, forward strand.
TGGTTTGATCGACGATCTTGAAATCGTCGGCGGTGAGGTCGGTGACCGGCTGGCCGTTAGCGTCGAGCGCTACCGGATAGAGGCGGACGAGAGGGCCCGGCGTGGGAGCTTGTGCCAGAAGCCCGGACGCGGCCAATGCGAGGGTGAAAACGACTCTTGACATACTTTTGGACGCAGTGTATCACACCTCATAGTCGGAAACCCGAAAGAGCAGCCCTTACTGCCCCTTACTGCGCGGCCCCCAGGTAAGCGATCTGTTCGGTGGCGGATTGGCCGCCCTGCATGGCCGTAATCCGCAACTCACAGTTACCCGGCCGGGTGGCCGCCGCCACGAACATGGCAATGGCGCCATTTGAATCCGGCTCCGGGAGGGCCACCGTTTGCTCCGCGAATACCTCGCCGCCATTCTTGAATTCCACGTGGATCTTGGGCTTTTCCGGGTTCGATTTGTCCCGATACACCACAAAATAGACCCAGCGCTTCGTAGCGGGACTCACCGCAGCTTGCACCATGGGAACAACGTGCTTGCCCTGAAAGGTGAACGGATCGGCGGTATCCGCCTGGGCGCCAGCCGGGTCGAGGTGTTCCACCATTGCCAGACTGCTGATCGCGAGACCTTTGAGCGGCGCGGGGATTTCGAAACTCCCGGTTTCGGTGGTTGCCTGAGCGCCCTCGTGATCGACCACGGCGGCGTCCACCGTATAACGGCCCGGCGGCAGATCGAGCACATGCGTGTAGGTCAACTGGTCGGCCCGGACGGCTGCCAGGTTGGCATCCGCGATGTAGTACGGCTTGTCGAGGCTATACTTATCCACGACTTCTCCATTGGCATTGCGGACCAGCGCCAGCAAGCAGATTTCGAATTTGTGGATCTTGCGAGCCGGGTCGGCCGTGGCGCCCAGCTTCGCGCCAGGCAATTCGAAGGCCAGCGCGGCGTTTTCATTCGCGTCGTCTTTCCGGAAATGGTAGGCCGTCAGGTGAAAATCGAAAGAGTGCGGCCGGGGCTCGGTGGCCAATACTGCCATAGCTGTGGCTTCCTGCCGCGTCAGCGGGGCGGATCCTTTCAGATCCGGCATGGCGAAATAACCGGTGCGGCTCTCCACCTGCAAATCGTTACGCGCCAGCTTCACCTCGATCTTCCTTAGCCGCCCGTCGAACCTTGGCGACGTGGACCGATAGACAGCTTCGTAGTGCGTGTCCAGATCCGCCGCCAACTGTTGAAACGGCTTACGAAAATCGTTGGTGTTGGCAATCAGGAATCCGCCCGTGCCTTCGGAAAGCGCCCGCAGACTGGATTGCGTATCGGAGGTCCGCACGGCGGAGATGGTGTCGTCACCCGCCCGGCTGTTCTGGCGCATGATGCTGGCGCTGGCGTTGGTTTTGGACTGTTGCTGGCTGACCGATGCCATCTGTCCCAACGCCAGTTTGCCGGCTTCCGCGGTGTCGTACATCCCGTTCATTTCCGTGCTGTCGAGTGCATAAAACGTAATGCCATGGTTATTGGCATTCGTCAGGATCTTCTGGAACAAGTCCGGATCTCCGGTGGTAACCAGGCCAGTGGTCACCAACAGAACCGTCTTCCTTCCCGGCAGCGTGCCGATCTGATTGATCAGGGTCGCGATCCTGTCGGTCTCGTGCATGCCCGTAATATGGGCGAAATCGCTGCGTTCCTGTACCTGGTCGCCGCGGACGCGATTCGCCCCGGTGCTGTTGGAAACGTCCGCTCCCACAATCAGCATATTGCTGAGTTCACCCCCAGTGGTATCCTCCGTCACCGTGGCCGTATGTGTGGCGGCATTTACCTGAGCATTCAGCGTTACGATGTTCGGACTGGCGGTGAGCAGGGCTTCCGAGGCCCTGGAGAAATCCAAGGCTCGCCCGTTAAGCGCGGAGGCGAGCAGTTCCTTCCGGTTCTTGGTGAACTCATGCACGGCGATCAACTTCTCGTTGAGGTTGAAGATCCCGATGTAACTCTCCGGCGGCAAATTAGACTTGATGAACTCCTTGACAATTTCGACGGCATGCGGCCGGGTCACCGGATCGATATTATGAAAAACAATGCAGACCGTGTTTAATTCCCGCAAGGGCAGGAACGTCGGGGTTGTTTGCTGCTTCGGCTGGCTCTCTTCGCCGCGCGCCTGTACGCGACCCGGTACTATGCGGAAGCTGAGAAGTTGCTGCCGTACGCCGTCTTCGTAAATTTCCACGTCGCCCGGCTTAACGTTTTTCACCTGGCGGCCCTTCCTGTCGCGCACCACCAGATCGAGCGCGACCTCCGTGGCAGTTACGCGAATCGTGGGTTCAACGGGCGGAGGAGTTACATCCTGCGCCAGACCGGGAATGAGCGCTGCCGCAGCGAGAAACAGGAGCGACACAACACCAGCCTTTGGCATAGGCCGATTATATCTCCAGGCACGGCGCGCAGTTGGCCAGCGGGGCGGCGGTGCAAAGCGGTCGAGTAGCCGCACGGCGGCGCCCCCGCCCCGGTTACTGTTTCTGCTGTTCCGCCGTGAGGCGGTCGAAGATAGCGCGCTCTCTTTCTCCATCCCCCTGGCGGTTCAACCGGAAATAAAGAGCGGCCAACTCGACGTGCGGCTGGGCCCAGGTGGGATCAGCGTGGACGACCTTTTCGAAGTCCCGCGCGGCCGCTTCGACTTGTCCCTCCGTGCGCTCCAACCGCGCCCATTCGTAGCGCGCGACCGTGGAGTCGGGTCTGAGCTGCAAGGCGCGCTGCAAATGCTCGCGGGCCCTGGCCAGATCGCGGTTGGTGTGCAGAACAGCCGACACAGAGACGATTACCCGGGAACTGCAAGGCGCAAATTTGGGGCTGACCGCGATCGAGCAGGTCACAGCGCGGGAGGTCCGCATCACAGGAGGGAGAGACCTCATCGTCCCGGTCGCCGAGTGGCTGCGGGATCGATATCAAGC
>JAIQFL010000591.1 GCA_020073365.1 Terriglobia bacterium
TTCAATAGCGCCGATGTCATCATGGCAATCTTCGCACCGGCCATCATGGCCTTCACCACGTCGGTGGCGCTGTGGACGCCGCCGGTCAGAGCAAGGTCGGCCTTCACGGTTCCATAAACCACGGCGATCCAGTGCAGGCGCAGCAGCAGCTCGTGGGAGTTGCTGAGGATCAGGTTGGGCACCACCTCCAGCGCTTCCAGGTCGAAATCCGGCTGGTAGAAGCGGTTGAAGAGCACCAGGGCGCCGGCGCCGGCGGCGTCGAGCTTTTTGGCTACGTTGGCCATCGAGCTGAAGTAGGGGCCGAGTTTCACGGCCACCGGAATCCGAACCTCAGCCTTGACGGCCTTCACCAGATCGACGTACCGCTGCTCCACTTGTTCGCCGGTGACATCCGGGTCCACCGCGATATGGTAGATGTTGAGTTCCAGGGCATCGGCGCCGGCCTGCTCCGCCTGGCGGGCGTAGCGCAGCCAGCCGCCATTGGTGGTGCCGTTGAGGCTGGCGATCACCGGAATTCGCACGGCCTGCTTGCACTTCACGATATGCGCCAGATAGGCATCCGGGCCCATCACGCGATGGGTCAGCTCGGGAAAGTGCGTGAGCGATTCCGGACCGCGCTCGGAGCCTGCCTGGATGAAGCGGTCCAGCTCATCGCTTTCGTGTTCGATCTCTTCTTCGAACAGCGAGTGCAGCACCACGGCGGCTGCGCCGGCATCCTCGATCCGCCGGATGTTGCCGACGTCCTCGCACATGGGCGAGGACGAGGCAACCAACGGGTTCTTCAACTTCAAACCGAGATACGTCGTGGAGAGATCAATGGTCTTGGAAAGGTCGATCATTTCTTCACCTCCGCAGGGGTGCCGTTAGTGGGCTGATGCGACATGTGTTCGTAGAGCTTCCAGCGGCTGGCGACATCCCCTTCGGCCTCCTTCAGCAGCTCCTTGGCGTGTTCGGGATTGCTCTTGACCAGCATGGTGTAGCGCGTCTCGTTGTAGATGTACTGCTTGAGCCCGATGGAGGGCGCACGCGAATCGAGTTGGAAGGGGTTCTTGCCCTGCGCGACGAGATCGGGGTTATAGCGGAACAGCGGCCAGTAGCCGGAGTTCACCGCGGCCTTCTGCTGGTCCATCCCGAAGGCCATGTCGTAGCCGTGGGCGATGCAGTGGCTGTAGGCGATGATGAGCGACGGCCCGTCGAAGGCTTCGGCTTCGAGGAAGGCCTTCACGGTGTGCATGTCGCCGGCGCCCATGGCGACTTTGGCTACATACACGCTGCCGTAGCTTATGGCCATCAGGGCGAGGTCCTTCTTGCCGACGGGCTTGCCGGCGGCGGCGAATTTGGCGACCGCGCCGCGCGGCGTGGCCTTGGACGCCTGGCCGCCAGTGTTGGAGTAGACTTCGGTATCGAGCACCAGGATATTCACGTTGCGGCCGGAGGCGATTACGTGGTCGAGTCCGCCGTAGCCGATGTCATAGGCCCAACCGTCGCCGCCCACGATCCAGATGCTCTTCTTCACCAGGGCGTCGGCCAGGCTCAGCAGGTCGCGCGATTCGGCGGTATCGAGACCGGCGAGTTTCTCCTTGAGGAGTTGGACGCGCTCGCGCTGCGCGAAGATTCCCGGCTCGGTCTTCTGGTCGGCATTGAGGATGGCCTGCGCCAGTTCCTCGCCGATGGCGAAGCCCAGGCGCCAGACCAGCTCGCGGGCGTATTCGCCCTGCTTGTCGGCCGCCAGCCGCATTCCCATTCCGAACTCCGCGTTGTCTTCAAACAGCGAGTTGGACCACGAGGGGCCGCGGCCTTCTTCGTTGGTGCAATAAGGCGTGGTGGGCAGATTGGCGCCGTAGATGGAGGAGCAGCCGGTGGCGTTGGCAACCAGCATGCGGTCGCCGAAGAGCTGCGTCATGAGCTTCACATAAGGGGTTTCGCCGCATCCCGAGCAGGCGCCGGAGAACTCGAACAGCGGCTGGAGCAACTGAACGTCTTTCACCTGGCTCATGGAGAGCGTCTTGCGGTCGGTGTCGGGGATCTTCATGAAGAAGTCCCAGTTGGCCGCTTCGGCCTCGCGCAGCGGGGGCTGCGCCACCATGTTGATGGCCCGGTGTTTCACTTCGCTCTTGCTCTTGGCCGGGCAGATCTGCACGCACAAGGTGCAGCCGGTGCAATCTTCGGGGGCGACCTGCAGGGTGTACATGCGGTCCTTCATGTCCTTCCAGCGCGCGGGCACGGCCTTAAACGTGGAAGGCCTTCCGCCCAGGTAGCTGTCGTCGTACACCTTGGCGCGGATCACGCTGTGCGGGCACACCAGCACGCACTTGCCGCACTGGATGCAAAGCTCCTCGTCCCACACGGGGATCTCTAGCGCGATGTTGCGCTTCTCCCATTGCGCGGTGGCGCTAGGGAAGGTGCCGTCGATGGGCATGGCGCTGACCGGCAGGTCGTCGCCATCGCCGGCGATGATCTTGGCGGTAAACTTCTGGACGAAATCGGGCGCCGCGGCGGGGACAGGCGGACGGATGTCGAACAATGCGGTGAGCTTGCCCGGAACTTCCACTTGATGAAGATGACTGAGGGCCTCGTCGACCGCCGCGAAATTCTTCTGCACGACGCTCTCGCCGCGCTTGCCGTAGGTCTTCTCGATGGCGTGCTTGATGGCGGCGATGGCTTCCTCGCGCGGCAGTACGCCGCTGATGGCGAAGAAGCAGGTCTGCATGATGGTGTTGATGCGGCCGCCCATGCCGGTGAGCTTGGCGACTTCGTATCCGTCGATGACGTAGAACTTCAACTTCTTGTCGAGGATCTGGCGCTGCACCAGGAGCGGCAGTTTGTCCCAGACATCGTCCGGGCCGAAGGGGCTGTTCAGGAGGAAGGTGGCGCCGGGTTCGGCATACCTGAGCATGTCCAGGCGCTCCAGGAAGGAGTACTGGTGGCAGGCCACGAAATTGGCCTTGGTAATAAGATAGCTGGAACGCAGCGGCTTGGGTCCGAAGCGCAGGTGGGAAACGGTGATGGCGCCGGACTTCTTGGAGTCGTAGACGAAGTAACCCTGGGCGAAGTTGTCGGTCTCTTCGCCGATGATCTTGATGGAGTTCTTGTTGGCGCCCACGGTGCCATCGGCGCCCAGGCCGTAGAACAAGGCGCGCACGGTGCCGGGGACTTCGGTGGAGTACTCGGGATCGTAGTCCAGGCTGGTGTGGGTGACATCGTCCTTGATGCCGACGGTGAAGTGGTTCTTGGGCGAGGGGCGAAGCAGCTCGTCGAAGACGCCTTTCACCATGGCGGGGGTGAATTCCTTGGAGGCCAGGCCGTAGCGTCCGCCGATCACCTTCTTGGCCACGCCCATTTCGGCCAGCGCGGTGATGACGTCGCAATACAGCGGCTCGCCCGTGGCGCCCGGTTCCTTGGTGCGATCCAGGACCGCGATGGATTTGACGCTGGCTGGGAAGGCTGCGACGAAGGTCTCAACCGGAAACGGCCGGAACAGGCGGACCTTGAGCAGGCCGACCTTCTCGCCCGCCGCGACCATGGCATCCACGGTCTCGTGGGCCACTTCGGCGCCCGAGCCCATGATCACGATCACGCGCTCGGCATCGGGCGCGCCTTCGTAATCGAACAGGTGGTATTGGCGACCCACCAGCGCGGCGAACTTGTCCATGGTGTTCTGGACGATGGTGGGGGCGGCCAGGTAATACGCGTTACCGGCTTCCCTCGCCTGGAAGTAGACGTCGGGGTTCTGCGCGGTGCCGCGGATGACCGGGTTGTTGGGGTTGAGGGCCCGGGCGCGGTGCGCGCGCACCAGGTCTTCGTCAATCATGGCGCGGAGGTCGTCGGGGGTTAGCTGCTCGACTTTGGCAACCTCGTGGGAGGTGCGGAAGCCGTCGAAAAAGTGCAGGAACGGGAGCCGGGATTCCAGGCTGGCGGCCTGGGAGATGAGCGCCATGTCCATGACTTCCTGCACGGAGCCGGAGGCCAGCATGCCGAACCCTGTGGAGCGGGCCGCCATGACGTCGCTATGGTCGCCGAAGATGGAGAGAGCGTGCGCCGCCAGGGCCCGCGCCGCGATATGGAACACCGTGGAGGTCAGCTCCCCGGCGATCTTGTACATATTGGGGATCATCAGCAGCAGGCCCTGCGACGCGGTGAACGTGGTGGCCAGGGAGCCGGCCTGCAAGGCGCCGTGCAGGGCGCCCGCCGCGCCGCCTTCGCTTTGCATCTCGACCACGGTCGGCACGGTGCCCCAGATGTTGGTCTTCTGCTCGGCGGACCACTGGTCCGCCCACTCGCCCATGTTGGATGATGGCGTAATCGGATAAATGGCGATGACTTCGTTGGTCTGATGCGCTACGTATGCGGCTGCTTCGTTTCCGTCGATCGTAACTTTCGGTCGAGTGGTGGATGAGTTGGTCAACTCTCCCCTCCTTACCAGTATGGGATTCATTGCGTTAAGAACTATTATAAGACCTGTTTGTCGTAAAAATCTACAGGTTTTTGGGTCCGAAATGCAGATTTTGGGTAAAGCGTTGGATTGATTGGGGCTCGGCGGGGGCAGGGGGCGGGAGGCCGGGGCCAGGCGGGCGGGGGGTGCGGAACCATGGTGCAACTCCAGATACTGTTCCCCTGTTTCGGTCCACCACGCGCCACCTCGCACCGAAGCAAAACCCATTAAAGACCGGGCTGTACCCCGCGGGTTAGCTCACTGCACGGTTTACTCGGTGTTCGCGGCGGTGAAGATTTGTTCTGCTAATCGACTGTTCGGCGCCGCGAAACCGAGCAAACCTTTTTCAGTCACTGCCTCTTGCGAAAAAGAGAGGCTTTCTTTTCAACATTTCAAGCCGCCGCGAAACAAGACTCAGTCCTTCCCCATGCTATATCTCAAGACAGGACTCCCGGAGCCGCTTCCTCCCAGCGTGTTCTTTTTCCAGGCGTATTGCACCTGGCCGGACGCCCCCGCCGTTTCAAAGCTGCCGCCAGAAATATCCAACCGCCCATGCATTCCCGGCTT
>JAIQFL010000592.1 GCA_020073365.1 Terriglobia bacterium
AAGGCTTTTTGAACAGCACGGCGACCTGGTTCATGGGCAGGCTCGGATCGTTCACGCAACTGGTGGCTATGGCGTATTCGCGCTCGAAATTCAACTGGGGCGGACCCCAGGTGTCTTCCAGAACCAGAATAAAGTAGCGGCAGGCGCAGATATTCTCGCGGATTGCGCCCTGATACGGCCGCTTGTCGGTGGTGGCGGCCGGGAGCGCTACGGAGACGAAGAGGACGCCCTGCGGCATCGCCTGAGCCTCATTGAACTCGCCCACCACGTTGTAGAACGCCTGCCGCTCCTCCTCCAGGTCGCCCGGCGTGGCGCAGAAAATGCGGTGCATGGAATAGGACATGGCGTATGGGCTATGCCGCTCGTTTACAGCGCCCGGCTGGTGGTCACGGCCTCCCCTTAGTCGACAAAGCTCGATTCTAACATCACGTCTCACCACAGATCAGTCAGGCCTTGATCAACGAAACATCCAGCTCGATTTTGAGATCGTCGCCCACCAGGAATCCGCCCGTCTCCAGGGCCGCATTCCAGGTCAAGCCGAAATCGCTGCGCTTGATTTTGGTGGAAGCGGATACGCCCATCCGGATGTTCCCGAAGGGGTCCTTGGTTTCGGGAGAAGGACGCTCGCCTTTCAGTACCACTTCCTTGGTTACACCGTGAATCGTCAGATCTCCGGTAATTCGCAACTCGTCGGTGCCCGCGGTCTCTACCTTTTTGCTCTTGAAGGTTATGGTCGGGTATCGCTCGACGTCCAGAAAGTCCGCGCTCTTCAGGTGCGCGTCCCGCTGTGCATCCAGGGTGTTGATGGTGGCGGCATCGATCACGGCATCAATGCTGGATTCACGCGGATTGTCGGGGTCGTGGATCACGGTGCCCTTGACGGCGGCAAACGCGCCTCGAACGTTGGTAATCATCATGTGGCGGACGGTGAATTGCGCGCAGGAGTGCGCGGGGTCGATGTTGTAGGTAGCCTTCATGGCTCTGCCCTCCTAAAAATGTCTTGATATCAAGATAGATGCCGGGCGCCGGACGAAGGATTCGTGGTGGTCGCCCGGTCGCCGCGCTTTTGACGTTGAACCTCCAGTCCTCATGGACGAGTGCCATTCTCGCATTTCGTGATGCTTTCGGTACAACCGCCAATCGCGTTACTGTGGATGGTATGAAGAGCCGATATCCGCTGATTGCCGCCGTGCCGCTGCTTGCCCTGGCAGTTTTGCACTCCCAGAACCGGCCCGCTTTGACCGGCCAGGAACAGGCGATCTCCGCTCGAATGCGCCAACTGCGCAGCCTGCCCGATGACGAATGGACAAAGACGGTGGCAGCGCTCGCGAGCGACATCCACCAATTGCCGGCGAGCCCGGGCAAGGCGGTCCTGATCGGCGGCCTGGGTAATCTGGTTACCGAAGGCGATGCCGGCCACGATACCTTGCAGGTGGTCGCGTCGACCATGGCCGAGGTGCTGCGGGATTCGCCGAACTCTTCTATGTCGAGTACCCTGGCGCAGCTCGTGCGCTACGAGCATCTCGATGTATCGGTGGACAATCCGGGGTACCGCGCGGCGATGGCGAAGCTGGAAGCGGAGGATCTGCGCCGCCTGAGTCCCGAGTTCACGCTGAGCGATTTGAGGGGCGTGAAATGGTCGTTGAATGACCTCCGTGGCAAGGTCGTGCTGGTGAACTTCTGGGCTACATGGTGCCCGCCCTGCCGCAAGGAGATGCCCGACATGGAAGGGCTCTATCAACGATTCGGACCGCGCGGCCTGGTGATTCTGGCCATCTCGGACGAGGATGCCGGCAAAGTGGAGCCATTCATCGGCGAGCACAAATATACGTATCCCATCCTGCTGGATCCCGGAAGGAAGGTGAACCAGTTGTTAGGCGTGGAGGGAATCCCGAAGAGTTTCTTGTACGGGCGCGACGGCAAACTGGTTGCCCAGGCGATTGACCGGCGCACCGAACGGCAATTCCTGGAAATGTTGAAGCTCGCCGGGTTGGATTAGCGGGTCGGTCTGGGAGGGTCTCGTGGCACCCAGGGGCGCGTGCTTGCTCATAAAATTGGCGTCGGAGCACTAATTCTTTTCGGGTCCGTTCGTCATCTTTCCAGACCCGGAATGGAGTCAGACCGCCCGTCAGGAAGGGACCTTTGGGCGGGCGTGGGTGCCCTAGCCGGATGAAAGGACCCAATGCTGCGAACGATTGTAGGTACCACACTGTTTCTCTTCACCCCGGCGGGCGCATTCTCCCAGCCCGCGGCCGCCCCCACGGCATTTGAGGTGGCCTCCGTCCGGGCGAGCCAGATCGGCAGGGCCGGCGGCGAAGGAAGCCGGCGTGAGAATATCCAGGTTACGCCGGACACCCTGACCATGCGGAATGTCAGTCTCAAGTCCGCGATTCGCTGGGCCTACCACGTCTTCGACTACCAGGTTTCGGGGCCCGACTGGCTCCAGTCCGAACGTTTCGACATCGTGGCCAAGTCTGCCGCCCCTGCCACCGAGGATCAGCTTCGGGCGATGCTCGAAACGCTCCTGGCCGAGCGGTTCAAGCTGGAGGTGCACCACCAGACCAAGGAACTCGCGGCATATGCGCTGGTGGTGGCCAAGAACGGACCGAAATTCCAGGAATCGCAGACCGAGGGCGAGAGCAGCATTCAACCCGATCAGAAACGCATGAGCATCGCGGTGCAAAGAATGCCCATAGCACGTTTGTGCGAGGAGTTGTCGAATATCTTCCGCGCCCCGGTGGTGGACACGACGGGGCTGGAGGGACGGTACGATGTCACGATCGAGGTCGCCAAATATATCGGGGATATGCAACCTTCAGCCGGCGGCGCGCCCCCAGACCCATTGTCGATCATCACGATGGGCTTGCAGGAGGAACTCGGGCTGAAACTGGAATCGAAAAAAATGGCGCTCGATCTTGTGATCGTCGATCGCGCGGAGAAGGTGCCGATCGAGAATTAGGAGCGGCGCCAATGTGGGACAGACGCTATCGTCTGTCAACCGGCCTATCCGGCAAATGTATGGGCTCACAGTCGCGGCTGCGACGGCGGGCTGCTCATCATGGTTCGCAGAAAATCGATCAGTGCGGCTCGTTCCCCGGCGTCCAGCTTGCCATCGCCATTCTTGTCGAACATCTTCATCATCTCCTGGACGCGCGCGGCGTTCAGGCCCGGTATGCGGCCCCGTATGCGGTTGAGATCGCCCGCTTCCAACTGGTCCGCAAGCATGGATAGGCGCATCTCGCGCTGAAACGTGGGAACGTCAGCGGGCGAAGGCAATACCACCGACAGGAACGCTACCGCCATCTCATCGGTGGTCTGCTCGCCGAAGGTCACGCGCGCCGGCGGAGTCGAGGGGTTGCGCGGGTTCTTATCGGAGTTGTCGAATATGTAAGCCATCTCGACGCGTGTGCCCTTGGGCAGTCGGACGGGCGTTTCGTAGCGGTATCCACCCTGCCAGTTGAAGTCCCAATCCTTGATCCAGACCAGGTGCGTCACGTCGCCGTTGGGGAGGTGCGCATCCACCTTCATGTCTTTGCAGAGCCAATGGGCATGCGGAAAAATGCCGCTCACTTCCACATCCTGCGGCAGGGTCACGGACGATTTCGCCAGGTATTGAGACTCGCCCGGCGGAATGTCGATGCCGGTATTCAGCATGATCAACGATGTCTTGCCTTTCGTGGGCGGGCCGGAGTAGGTGATACCGACGGCCGAGGTATCGGTTTCCGGCTTGCCGGAAGGGTGATAGTGAATCTGGAGTACCAGGTCGGTCCCCTTCTTCACCGGGACGGAAAGTTGCGGATCGCCAGGCGCGGCGATGGTGCCGGGGGCCCAGCCTCCCAGCAGGCCGGTTGCCGCGACCCTGGGGCCGCCGAAGCAGGGATAGCTTCCATCCGCCGAGGCTGCGGCGAGCTTACGCCCGGCGCCCGTTTCATCTACGTAGATGACCCCGTGATGCACCACGCGGCGGTTTCCCGGCCGGAACTCAGCCGATAGAATATACGAATCCTGTTCCAGGTTCAGCGGGAGCACAAAGCACTGGAACTTGTCCGGTCCGTCGGCCGGTACATCATAGCCCTTGCCGGCTTTCAGGACCAGGTTCGGTTCACCTGCCTGCCAGCCTTCCGCAAACGAAGGCGGCGCCGGCCTGTCCTTGGGGTTGCCCTCCGGCGCGCCGCTCCTGGCCCATTCGGTGAGCAGTGCGATCTGCTCATCGGTCAAGCGCCGTTCGTGCTGAAACTTCCCGTAGCCGGGTTCGGGCTTCCACACCGGCATATAGCGGCTCTTGGTGACGGTTGCGATCAGCCCGGCGCGCTTCGCAGCATCCTGATAGGTCAATAGCGAAAATGGCGCGACCTCACCATGGCGGTGGCAGGTGACGCACTTCTGGTACAGGATCGGCGCGACGTCTTTGTTGTATGTAGGCGGGGTCCCCGAGAACAGAGGGGCGGCAGCGAGGGCCAGCAGGAAGGCGATGGGGGCTCGGCCGGAAGGCATCCCAGCGCCCGGCAGATACTTCAGCATGTATTCACAGTAACATCGCCCTGGGGCTCTCCGCAGCAGTGATATGCAGCCTTGATATAATGCCGGAAGGTTTGCGCCATGTCCGCGCGGCTATTGGCTCTGTGTTGCCTTTTGAACCTCGGCGTTCCCGTTAGCTCGGCCGATTCTGTCAGTGAGGCGGCCCCTGAGTTGGTGGTGTATCTGAAAGCGGACGCCCAACAGCCGGCTGGTACACTCGAGTCGATGAGGCGGGAGCTGAGCCTGCTGATGCGGTCGGCGGGCTATCGGGTGTCGTGGCGAGACCCTCACACCACCAACGGAGTCGTGGGCGCAGACGTGTTGGTGGTGGTGGAATTGCACGGCTCATGTGGGATTCCAGCGGGCATTTTCTCCACGGAACCGGCACCTGAGAACTGGAACAGCCTCGCCGCCACCACCGTCTCCGAAGGGCGAGTGCTTCCGTTTGCCTCGGTGAACTGCTCGAACTTGAACCGCACC
>JAIQFL010000141.1 GCA_020073365.1 Terriglobia bacterium
CTGCTGGATAACCGCAGTCCGTCGAGTCGGTTGGTTACTCGGATGTGGTTCGACGAGGTCGGGCAGTGCTATCGGGCGCTATTCCTCTTTCTTCATCTGCTGCACGAAGCTTAGCAGATCGAAGGTCTTGAGTTTGCGGTCCGGGTAATAGCTGTTGACAGCGTCCTGCTCGTCGGCAAAGATCTCGAAGACCGTGGCGAGCTTGGTCATCACCAGGAGTTCGATATTGCGGCGGTTCAGGTTGAGCAGTTTGACTCTGCCGCCCCTCTTTTGGACGCTGGTGGCGGCCATCACCAGCGCCCCGAGGCCAGTGCTATCGATGTAATCCACGTTCTGGAGATTGAGTATTACGGTGAGAGTGCCCGCGGCGGCGAGCTCGGCGACTTTTTCGCGCAACGCGGTGGCTTCCCGCCCGACCGTGATGCGGCCTTTCAAATCGAGAATGGTAACGCGTTCCCGTTCGCGCTGCTGGATCTCCAGGGCCATGGGCTGAACTGGAAATCAGACCGGCATCTTCATGCCAATCTGAGCCTCCACTTCTTCGATGGCCACCATTTCGATGGCGTCCCAGGGACAGCCGTCCAGGAAGGCGCCATCGGGTCCCTTGCTGACGCACTTCTTGCATCCGATGCAAAGAACGGGATCGACCTCGATGTGGCCGAAGGGGGGGTGGTCTTCGTCCGGAACCCAGTACATACAGTCGGCCACCGGGCAGTAGGGCACGCAGGCGGGCGACCCCGCGCATCCAGTACAGCACTCGGTGATGACAGCAAGTTCCTTGGGCCGTTTCTTACGAGGGGTAGCAATCCCTTCGGACTTCGGCTCCATCTTGAGGATGGCCGTGAGCATAAGAAGAATTATGACACAGAGGGGGCGGGCAGTGTGGTTTGCGGGAGGGCGGCCAGCGCCCAACTGGCCCCCAGCCGGCTACACCACGTTGAAAAGAAGCTTGAACCCGTAATCCATGTGCAGTTGCTGGTGGCAATGGAACAGCGTCAAGCCCTCCATGGCGGGAGTCACATCGGCCTCGATCTTCTTGAAGCCCTTCACCAGGACGACGTCCTTCAGCACGCCTCCGGTCCCGTTGCCGTGCACGTTCTTCAGTTCGAAGCTGTTCCTGTGCAGGTGAACGGGATGCGCATCGTCGGTCTGGTTGTCGAAGACCAGCCGGTACCGCCGGCCCTTGTGAAGGACCCGCGGCTCGGCCTTGTCGTCGTAGCTTTGGCCATTGATGGTCCAGCGATTGAAGCCCCCTGTGCCGCCATTGATCTTGCCGAAAACCAGCGGGATCGTTTCGTCGGGATCGGGCACCCGGTTGCCTTCACCGAAGATCGTGTAGTCCCAGGTTGTCTTCTGCGGCTTGATCCAGCGCGGGGCGCCGCTCTTGTTAGCATACTCGATCACCATCCCCATGCCGTTCTTCCGGTCGTCATCATGGGGAGTCCCCAAAACCCAGACGCCCGGATTCTTCATTTCCACGAGGGCATCCACGCGCTCCGCCGTGCCCAGTTCGAGTACCTCGACAAGCTGCGGATGCGGTACCGGATTCCCGTCCAAGGCTACAACTTGGAACTGATGGCCTGGCAACGCCAACTGGATATTCTCCGTGGCGCTGGCATTCAGGAAGTGAAACAGGACTCGCTGTCCCTCTTTGACGCGCACCGGGTCGCCGTAACCGAGGCACTTGCCGTTGATGGTGAACCGTTGATATCCGATCTCCCAGCCGTTGGGCTTTTCATCCTTCTTCTGCGCTTCCTTCCTGGCGCGTTGTTCGGGGTCGGGCTCTTCCTCCATCTCCGCGGTCGTATAGAAAGGTTCCCATTCGTGGGTCGCCAGGAACAATTCCTGATCGTACTGGCCGGGATTGTTCTTCGGCTCGATATAGACAAAGCCAAACTGACCGGTATAGGTCCCCCGGTTCACATCCGACATCGACATGACGTGCGAGTGGACCCAGCGTGAACCGGCGGGCTGCGGAGTAAGCCGGTATCGCAAATTTCCGTGGGCCGGCACCACCAGGCTCTTCTCTTCCGCGGCGCCATCCACGTTGGCCGGAATAATCTGCCCATGCCAGTGAACCAACTCGGGTGTATCCGTATCGTTGAACAGGTCAACCGTTACGGGCACGCCCTCGCGCAACCGAATCGGTGGGCAGGGAACCGCGCCGTTGTATCCGATGGTGCTGATGGTATGGTCCTTGGCGATATCGACGAGCACGGGGCCAATGCGCAGCGTGAGATCGGCCGGACCGCCAGGCGTAGTCCCTTCCGATCCCGCGACCTTTAACCCGGCTGAGCGGTTGCACCCACCCACTAAGAGGCCTGAGGCCGTCACGGCGCCGGCCAAGAAGGTGCGGCGTGTTTTTTGAGATGCGTTCATAGAGCGGTTCCTCCTGCGGATTCACCCTTCACATGCTCCGCCGTTCCGAGCCAAGACGCGGACCAGCAGCGTGACATTGGGCACGGCGGAAGGGACATCCTCTGCTTCAGCGTCAGCGGTTCACCCGCTGAGCACACTTGACAACCACTGCCCTTCGTCCCTATGATAACATTACTCATAATCGGATGTCGAAATCGAAGTCAGAGCGAGCAGGCGCAACGGCCGACCGCGATTTATACTCGGGCTTGATCCGCCTCCATGTGCTCCACCACGCCGTTGAAGGTCCGATCTTTGGTCTCGGAATGATCGAGGAACTGGCGCGCCACGGATACCGGATTAGTCCCGGGAGTCTGTACCCCCTGCTCCAGGGACTCGAGAAGAAAGGGTATCTTCGTTCGACCGAGCAGCGAAATGGGAAGTCGCTCCGGCGAGTGTACCGTGCGACTCCGCTAGGCCGGAGAGCAATGGCGGCATCGAAAAGCAAAGTGAGGGAGCTTTTTCATGAACTCATCGAAGGTGATTAGCTCAAGTGCCGATTAAGCGAGAATCGAAGTTTACAGGCGGGCCAAGACGATTCTCAGCCATGTTCGTGGTTGTAGGAGCCTTGTCGGCGCAACAGGCCGCGCCTCCAGCCGGCTTGACGCTGAGCCAGGCTGTCGAGGACGCCCTGAAAAGCTATCCTTCCATCCGTGTCTCCCAGGAGCAGATCAATGCGGCAGCCGCGGGAATTCAACTCGCGCGGACCGCCTACCTGCCGCGCGTAGACATGCTCGCGCAGGCGAATCGTGCCACCAGAAATAACGTTTTTGGGTTGCTTCTGCCGCAGAGCACCATTCCTTCGATGTCCGGGCCGGTGCTCGGGACAAACAACCTGGGAACGGTGTGGGGCAGTGCGGTGGGAACGCTCGTCACGTGGGAGCCTTTCGATTTTGGTCTGCGAAAGGCGAGCATGGCCGCCGCCAATGCGGCGCGAGCCCAGCAGGAGACCACTCTCAAGCGGACTCAATTCGATGTTACGGTGGCAGCCGCGGACGCATACGTCACCTTGGTCGCGGCACAGGAGACTGTGCGCGCGGCGCAGGCCGGCGTAGACCGTGCGGAGGTGCTTTCCCGGACAATCGGTGCGCTCGTGAATGCCCAACTACGCCCCGGTGCAGATGCATCGCGTGCCCAGGCGGAACTTGCGGCCGCACGGACGCAACTGATCCAGGCCCGGCAGACGGTGGAGGTTGCCCGCGTGAACCTCTCCCAGTTCGTGGGCCTGGAGCCCGCACTAATCACGATCTCTGCGCCCAGATTGCTTCAATTGCCGCCGGAGCAGACCGTGACTCCCCTGGATACCGCGACAAATCCCCTCTCGATAGAGCAGAATGCCACGGTCGAGCAGTTGAGAGCGCAATCAAAGATTCTAGAGCGGTCCTACTTTCCTCGCTTTTTCCTGCAGGGCTCCGCCTACGCCCGCGGGACGGGGGCCGAGGTCAGCGGAACCAACCTGGGAGGGCTCAACGGCCTTGCCCCGACAACTCAGGATTACGCTCTCGGCTTTAGCGTGACCTTTCCGGTTTTCGATCGGGCGTCGATTCGAGCAAGGGAGGCTGGACAATCGGCGACGATCCGTGCGGAGATGGCCCGATACCAACAAATTGCGACCGATTTGAAGGCGCGGTGGAATGCGGCGGTCGCGACCTTGGGAGGAGTCCGGAGTGTGGCCGCGAACACACCTGTTCAGGTGGCCGCCGCGCGCGTCGCGACCGAGCAGGCGACAGCTCGTTATCAGTCGGGGCTTGGGAATATCGATGAGGTCGCTGAAGCCCAGCGGCTGCTTACCCAGTCCGAGATCGACGACGCGCTTGCGCGTCTGGGTGTCTGGCGGGCATTACTTGGCGTCGCTACCGCGGCAGGAGACCTCCAGCCGTTCCTTGCCGAGGCAAGTCAGTGATTTCAACAGGTGAAAAATGCGTTTAGTCCTGGCTGCTCTCAGCCGGCCTTTGACGATCGTCGTCGCCCTGATCGCGGTGGCGCTCTGCGCTGTGTTTGCGCTAGAGCGGATGCCCGTCGACATCTTCCCCCAGGTGGGCGATCCCGCAATCTATGTCGCGCAGCCATACGGCGGCATGGATCCGGCCCAGATGGAAGGCTACCTGACGTACTACTACGAGTACCACTTCCTCTACATCACGGGAATCGACCACGTGGAGAGCAAGAGCATCCAGGGCGCCACGCTCATGAAGTTGGTTTTTCATAACGACACCAACATGAGCCAGGCGATGTCCGAGACCGTCGGCTACGTCAACCGCGCCCGTGCCTTCATGCCGCCAGGGACAGTCCCGCCATTCATCACCCGTTTTGACGCCGGCAGCGTGGCGGTGGGACTACTGGTGTTCAGCAGCGCCAACCGGACGCAGGGAGAGATGCAGGACTTCGCGCTCAACCGTGTGCGTCCGCTCTTTGCGACCCTCCCGGGAGTATCCGCTCCGCCGCCATTCGGGGGCAACCAGAGGACCATCGTCATCACGCTGGATCCGGACAAGCTTCAGCAGTACCGGATCTCGCCAGATGAGGCCATTGCCGCCGTCAGTAAGGCGAGCCTGGTCATGCCCTCCGGCAACATGTTTACCGGGAAACTCAGCCGCATGGCCCGCACGAACACGGCTCTGGGCGGGGATCTCTCCGAACTCCTGAGCGCTCCCATACGGCCCGTCTCCGGCACCACCGTCTACCTGCGCGACATCGGGACCATCGAGAACGGTACCGACATCGTCACCGCCTATGCGCACGTCAACGGGAAGAGGACTGTCTACATCCCGGTGACGAAGCGCGCCGACGCTTCCACGCTGGCGGTGATCGACAGCGTGAAAGCAGCCATACCCGATTTCAAGAAGGCCGTCCCGGACGACGTCGATGTACGCCTGGAGTTCGATCAATCGCCCTACGTCACAAACTCGATCCGCGGGCTCGTCACCGAGGGTATTCTCGGGGCGGTCTTGACCGGGCTCATGGTGTTGATCTTTTTGCGGGACTGGCGCAGCGCGCTGATCGTCATCCTGAACATCCCGTTCGCCTTGTTGAGCGCCGTGATTCTGTTGTGGGCGACGGGGCAGACCGTCAACATCATGACACTCGGAGGCCTGGCCCTCGCGGTGGGGGTGTTGGTCGACGAGGCGACCGTGGAAATCGAGAACATCCATACGCAGATGCTGCCCGGAGTTTCCCGGGCGCGCGCCGTGGTGGAGGCGTGCAGCCGGACAGCGATGGCCCGCTTGCTTTCCATGTTCTGCATCCTCGCCGTTTTTGTCCCTTCGTTCTTCATGATCGGCGTGGGCCGGCAGCTATTTGTTCCACTCTCTTTGGCAGTGGCGTTTTCCATGATCGCATCCTATCTGCTCTCGAGCAGCCTGGTGCCCGTGTTCTCCACGTGGCTGATGAGAGAGGCGCATCGGGGCGAAGAAAGGGAGGGCGTATTCGGCCGCCTCCGGTCGTTCTATGGCGGGTACCTGAGCGTGGTGTTGCGGTTTCGGTGGCCGCTGGCGCTGGGCTACCTGGTTACCTCGATGGGTTTGCTTTACGTTCTGCTGCCGCGCTTGGGGACGGAGATTTTTCCCGACGCGAACGCTCCGCTGCTGCGTATCCGGCTCCTGGCTCCCACGGGGACCCGCATCGAGGAGACCGAGCGGATCGTGCTTCGAGCCCTGGACGTCATCCGCCGGGAGATTGGCGAGAATCATGTCTCGATCACCAGCGACTTCATCGGAGTGGTTCCATCCAGTTATCCGGTGAACCTGATTCACCTGTTCACCAGCGGGCCGCAGGAGGCAATTATTCAAGTGGCGCTCCAGCTTGACACATCCAGGGGGGAGGCGCTGCGGGAGAAGCTGAGGGAGAGCCTCCGCCGGGACATCCCGGAAGCGCAGGTTTCCTTCGAGGCCGCCGACATTGTCAGCCAGGTGATGAGCTTCGGGTCCCCAACCCCCATCGAGGTCGCTGTTCAAGGCATCAGTCTCCAGGACGATTACGGTTACGCTCAAAAGGTTCAGGCCCAAATGGCCAAGCTGTCATTCCTTCGGGATCTCCGATTCGCGCAAGAGATGAACTACCCGACCATGGATATCAGTATCGACCGCGAGCGCGCCGGCCAGCTCGGTCTGACCATGGCCGACGTGGCGCGTTCCGTTGTGCCGGCCACCTCCTCTTCGCGATTCACCCAGCCGAACTACTGGAGAGATCCAAATTCCGGGAACGCCTTCCAGATCCAGGTGCAACTTCCACAGAATCGCATGCAGAGCATCGACGAACTGGGCAATGTCCCGGTGATGCAAGACGCGCACACAGAGGCCCGGCTGATGGATGTTGCCGGCTTGAAGACGGGCGCCATGCCGGGGCTGATCGAACGCTATAACGGCCAGCATGTGGTCAGCCTCACGGCGAATATTCATGGCGTGACTCTGGGGGAAGCGGCTCAGAAGCTCAACCCGGCGCTGGCGGCCGCGGGGACGCCCCCGAGGGGCGTCAGCGTCAAGCTGCGCGGCGAGATTCCGCCGCTCGAACAGACCATCTCCGGACTGCGAATCGGCCTGCTGCTCGCCGTGCTGGTGATCTTTCTTTTGTTGTCCGCCAACTTTCAGTCCATGCGGCTGGCGCTGGCCATCGTACTCACCGTGCCTGCGGTGCTTTGCGGTGTGCTTCTCATGCTGCTCGCGACCGGCACCACGCTGAACGTGCAATCCTTCATGGGCGCGATCATGGCCATCGGGATCGCCGTCGCGAATTCCATTCTGCTGGTGACATTTGCCGAGCGGGCCCGGCACGAAGGACGGCCGCTCCTCGAAGCCACTCAGGAAGGCTCTGCCAGCCGTCTTCGGGCTATTCTGATGACCGCCGCGGCGATGATCTTCGGCATGACGCCGATGGCCATCGGGTTCGGCGAGGGCGGCTCGCAGGCTGCTCCTCTGGGCCGCGCGGTCATCGGAGGACTGATCGTGTCGACGTTCGCGACCCTCACGATTTTGCCATCCATCTACGCCGTTCTTCAAGGGAGGGCCTCGGTTGCCTCCCCATCGCTGAATCCGACGGATCCCGCGAGCCGATACTATGATGCGACCTAAGACTTCTCTCCTTATGATATGCCTGGCGGTCGCGTGCGGACCGCGCGGGTGGCCGCAAACCGGCGATCTGGCGCCGGTGATCTCCAAGCCCATATCGAAGACCATCGATTTGCCCGGCGAGATCCAGCCGTTCCTCACCGTCTCGCTCCATGCCAAGGTGCCGGGCTTTGTGGATCGCGTTTTGGTCGACCGCGGCAGCATCGTCCGACAGGGCCAACTGGTTGTGGAATTGAGTGCGCCCGAGATCGCGGCCCAGATTGCCGAGGCGGAATCCAAGGTACAGGCGGCCGAATCGGACCGCCTCCAGGCCGAAGCCCAGCTCGCGGCCGCACAGAGTACCTTTGAGCGCCTGAAGAAGGCCGCGGAAACAGCCGGCGCGGTAGCCGCCAATGAACTGATCCAGGTCGAAAAACAGGTGGAGGCTACCCAAGCCCTGGTTCACTCCCGCCAACAAGCGGTCCACGCGGCGGAAGCAACGGTGCGGGCCCAAAAGGATCTCGAAGCCTATCTGCGGATTACGGCGCCGTTCGACGGCGTGGTAACGGATCGCCTGGTCCATCCTGGCGCGCTGGTCGGTTCCGGAAACGAGTCCGTGCTCCTGGTGATCCAGCAGATCGCCCATCTAAGACTCGTCGCCGCTGTTCCCGAGGAGCATATCGGCGCGATCGCCCAGGGGGCCAGAGTGGAATTCCGCGTTCCGGCCTTCCCCGAGAGAACCTACTCGGGCACGGTTGCGCGCGCGGCTCACGCACTGGACCCGAAGACCCGTACGATGCCGGTGGAACTCGACGTGTTCAATCGAGACGGCTCACTGTCGCCAGGCATGTATCCGACACTTAAGTGGCCGGTCCGGCGGTCGAAGCCCGCGCTCTTTGTCCCGAGGACCGGGGTTGTAACTACGACCGAACGCACCTTCGTGATTCGCGATAAGGGCGGTCGAGCCGAGTGGGTAGATGTAAGGAGAGGCGTCGTTGAAGGCGACCTCGTCGAGGTGATCGGCAATCTCCAGTCCGGCGACATGATTGTACGTCGCGCCACGGATGAATTGAGGGACGGGAGCGCAATATCGGCGAGGACAAAGTAGCGGCGGCGCAGACAGGCCAAAGGGCCTGTCCCACCTGGAGCGAAAGCGCCTGTCCAGTTTTTTCGAGCCCTACTGCTCGCCGCCGGAACGGCGTCCGGCTCTTCCGCCGGCGGGGGTGGTCTGCACGCCTGCGCTGAGGTGGTCGTAATTGAGCATGGCGTTGAACAGCAGGAAATAGCTGCCCTGCGTCTCGTTGCGCCACATCGGGTTGTTGGCGAACATCAGCACGTGGCCCTTGCCGCGCGCCACATCCACCACTGCCGGGGAATTGGCCAGCGGCCTGCCACCGGCCAGCATGCCGGACACGAACAGCTCATTCTCCGGCGCGAACCGAACCACCACGCTGACAACCGGTTTTCGGGCATAACTCGAATCAACAAATTTCGGTCAGGCCATCATGGGGAACTCGTCGCCGCCGTTGGTGTTCACGCCTACAACAGCGAATAGCGCTACGGGACTTTCACCGGTTTCTCGGGCTTGCCTGGTGCAACTTGGAGCCAACTGATTGACATCAACAGCAATGGTTCCATCGTTGGAGTGAGTTGCATCCTTGCCGGAAACGGTGCGTGCACTTACCATCCATTCGTATGGACGCCTGCCATGCCGAACGGTATAGCGGGAAGTGCAATCGAGATTCCTATACCCACTGGATTCGCCGCCCTCAATCCGGTAGCCATGAACCGCTTCGGCCAAGTCGTGGGGGCCATGCAAAACAGCGCCGTCTCTTTACCGTTCCTGTATACAGGCGGGGTAGTCTATGATCTCAGTCTGGTCAGCGGAGTATTGGCGGGCGCGTCTCCAGTAGCAATCAACGATTTCGGACAGATCGTGTTCAACGTCAACGGTGGAATCTATCTGATCTCGCCAGCCCCAACAGTCGGTGTCCCTCCTGCAGGAACGATTCCAATCACCATCGCCTCGAGCATATCAAATCAAGCATTTACGGTTAGCGGGACCAATTGTAGCGCTGGCGGGTATACCACGCCGCAGACGCTGAATTGGACGCCGGGTGCCAGTTGCACGGTGAGTTTCCTTTCCCCACACAGCAACCAGCTTGGGATTCAATATGTCTTCTCCGGATGGCAGGACGGTGCAGCAGCTAACCCGCGCGTCATCGTGGCGCCCGCACAATCCACCACATACACGGCGAACTTCGGTCTACAGTACTTGTTGACAGGGGTCGCCAATCCGCCAGAAGGTGGAACTGTCACCGGTGGAGGATGGTACGACGCCTACGTTTATGCCACACTCAACGCGATACCGGCAGCCGGCTACCACCTAGTGGACTGGAGCCCCATAGGGAGTGCTCCCCCAGGGACGACATCGCCGAGCATGTACATGACGTACCCGCAAACCGAGACTGCAACGTTTGCACCGAACACCACGGGACTTGGTACCACCTGGGCTATGCGCCGCTCGGATTGCCTCATGAGGGCGGAAGGGCGGTGAACCATTTGGGGACCCCGTTAATATTGGGGTAAAACAGAAGTTTGCGAAGTTGGCGCTTCGCAGAACCGACCCCAAGGAGGTCACCCAAATGGTTATAGACAGAACAAAGGATAGCGCCAAAGCGCCCGTGAAACAAGGTGCGGAATACGCTACGCCCGAACCCAATAAAATCAATGCTTCCACGCCCTACGACTTCAATGGTAAGAACCTGACTCCCTACGGCGGACTGCTCCCAGTGATCACCATGCTGGAGAAGCTCGGCTTCCAGAGGCTGGTGGAATTTTCAATGACCCGGGAGGCTGGGGGAACTCACTTGGGTTGTTTGAGTACACCATGCCGTCGGACGTCCCGATCGGACTGATTCAATCAGGCCAGTTCTTTCTCCAATGTCAGCTTTACGACGCGAACCCCGACTTGCAGTCAGCGAACCCTGTAGGTGACCCGGTGACTCTCGCATCCGATTTTGACGTCGTAGCATCCGCGAGTTCGGAAACGCCAGAGCCGACGACGATTGTGCTAATGGGCGTCGCAATTGGCATTCTGATTCGCCATTCACGCGCTCGCCGTGTTCGCCCGTAGAGGGTTCGGGTTCCACAACTACCGTCCTTAGCTGGTCGGCTCGCGGAGGTCAACCATGCTTGAGCTAATTCCTAATCGTGTAGTACTGCGCGTAGGATGGTGGTCGTAGCCGGAATGGGCGCAATTGGCCAAGTGACCAGTTTGGCTTGCGCTATCATGGACACATGAAGAGCCGAGTGGTCAGCGCGACAGAATTCAAGGCAAAATGCCTCGCGTTGCTCGATGAGATCGGCAACGAGGGTGGCACGATAACTGTCACCAAACGGGGTCGTCCCCTGGTCATGGTGGGACCGGTACGTAAGCGGCAGTGGCCGTCCACTGAGGGCCTGTGGAAGGGCAAGGTGGAGATTCCCGAGGAACAGTTAACGGCCGACCTGTCAGCGCGGTGGGACGTCCTCCGCCAAAAGTGAAGGATACCTTTTGGTGCTTCACCTTCTGCTTGACACCCATGTGCTCGTCCGCTGGCTCGTGGAACCGAAAAGGCTCTCGCGAGATCAGGTTCGCGCGCTCCGCAGCGCGGTCCGTCGGGGCGAACCGCTCACCTTGAGTGCCATCACTCTGATCGAGATCGCGTTGCTGTTTGGCTAAGGTGGCACGCGGCTGCGGGTTCCCCTTCCGGAACTATTCGCCGCACTCGACTCCTCCTCCGGATTCCACGTTGTTCCCATTGATGTCGAGATTGCCGCTGAGGTCGCGGCCCTGGGCGATGCGTTGCGGGATCCGGCCGACCGGGTGATCGTAGCAACTGCCCGCATTCACCGCCTGCGGCTGGTGACCTCCGATCAGAGGATTATTGAATCGAAGCTCGTGCCAGTCGTTGAATAGCGCCCGGATGATGGGCGACAGGTGGTGAAGGCCTCCCCATGCCCGTGCGGCTCTCGGTTACAACCCCACCAGCCCGAGGCTTATCTTGATCGCCTTATCGACTTTGCGCATGGTCGTCGCGTCGAGCGCCCCGATGCGTTTCACGAGGCGTCCGCGGTCTACGGAGCGGATCTGGCCGAGCTGGATCGCCGATGGCATCGTGAGGCCGTTCCCCTTGCTTGGCCTTACGACCACTTCGACCGGGTAGGGCGTTGGCGAGAGCTTTGAGGTCATGGCCGCCACGATGGTGACCGGGCTGTGCCGATTCCCGATGTCGTTCTGGATGATGGCGGCTGGCCGCGTCTTTTGGATCTCGTGGCCGCGGGCTGGATCAAAATCGACGAGGTAAATTTCTCCTCTCCGGGGAAAATGTCATGTTCGTTTTGTTTTCGTGATTCTCTTCGGCTTACGGGAGGCTTCGAACGTTTGCCAGGCCTCCTCCTCCAGCGGAAACCACTCGGCGGCCATCGCGAGATCGCGTTCGGCGTTCGCGCGGTAGCCGGCTTCGAGCTGTTCGCGGAGGTTTTCCCTGCCCTGGGTTTCGACGTAATGGCGCACCGCCCGTTCGATGAACCGGCTCCGGGCACCTTTGGCCGCCACCCGGTCGAGCACCGCCACTGTCGTGTCCTGCAATACGATGTTGATGCGTTTGCTCATGGCGTTTGGTGGGTTTATGGTTTCGACACTTGAGCTTACACACGCTTGATGTGTATGTCAAATACTGCTGGGCCAGGACGTGAACCGCGCGTTCCTCGAAAAGGTGGCCACGGCGGCGGAAGGCAAGTCGTACTTTCTGAACGACTCCACCGGCCTGGAGCAGATCCTGTTGCGCGATGTGGAAGAGCACACCGGCGTAACCGCCATCGAAAAATCGATTCAGCCCAAAGTGGTGAAGCAGGCCGGGATTCTCGACGGCGTCGGCATCGAAAGCGCGCCCCCCTTGCGCGGCTATGTCCGCTTCCAGGCGCGCCCCACCTCGGACACCATCCTGGAAGCCGACCGCACCGACCCGCTGCTCGTGCGCTGGCAATACGGTTTGGGCCGATCCGCGGTATTCACTTCCGACGCCAAGAACCGTTGGGCCATGAACTGGGTCACCTGGCCCGGCTTCGACCGGCTCTGGGCCAACATTCTCCGCGATCTGCTGCCGCACGCGCCGCAGAGCGAAACCGCCGCCGATTTCGACCGCGCTTCGAGCGAGCTGGTGGTGGACTATCATCTCTCGCGCAACGTGCCCGAGCCATCCGCCATCCCCGACATCTTCGCCTTCGGCCCGAACGGTTTTCAAGCCCCGCTGAAGGTGAACAAAGTGGCCGCCGGCCACTATCGCGGACGTCTGGCTATCGGTCAGAACCAGGGCCTGTTCCGCGTGCGTCCACTAGCCGATTCGCCGGCTTTTCCCGAGGTGGGCTTCTACCGCCAGGAAGACGAAATGCTGGAATACGGCAACAACGAGCCGCTGTTACGGCAGATTTCGACCGCCACGGGAGGCCATTTCAACCCGGCGCCGAAAGCCGTGTTCGACCCCGCCGGCCGCAGCATCCGTTCCACCATGGAGCTCTGGCCCGGACTACTGGCCCTGGCCATCCTGATGAATCTGGCGGAACTGGTGCTTCGCAAGTGGAAGGGGCTTCTGGAAGCGCTGCACCTGCGGCCGCACCCGGTGCAGGCGTAGCGGCCGGGTGGGACAGACGATCGGGTTTCGTCGTCTGTTCCGATGCCTGCGGCCGCTGAGCCGACGCGCAAGACAGCCTCAAGCGAATCTGCTGGTGTGCCAAAGTTCTGCGCAAAAGGAGATACTTCTGGAGTGTTTGCCGCCGGTCTAATCGGGGTCAAATCCCGGGGTCAAAGCTGTTGTGTATGATCCTTCACTTTTCCTTTGAATTATTTGAATTGGAAAGGGCTCGTTCTTAGTCCGCCGGTTTGGGAGCGCAGGTACCGGTTGGACTAGTCGAGCCGAACACTAGCGGCCTAAGCTATCCGATTATCAGGGCTTACGCTGGAATCCGAGATCAAACAGATTTGGCCCGCCAGTTTTAACAATTGGGAGAATCTTGGATTCTCATCAGGCCAGAATTAGAAATTCAAAAGCCAGGCGCTGGTAGCCGGATTGCGTAGTGGATCTCCAAGTGTGCGATTGGGAGCATCGAATAGTGTGTTGGGGATGATTGATGGTGGAACAACCTGGTCAAGTTTCTTTTGCGCAGCAGAGGCTCTGGTTTCTCGACCAGTTTGAGCCGGGGAACTGCGCTTATAACCTGGCCAGCGCAATCCGGATCAGGGGAATCCTGGACATCGACGCGCTGGGACGGGCTTTCCAGGCGATTGTCGAGCGACACGACTCACTGCGCACGACGTTTACCGCAGTGGACGGCGAGGTGATGGCGTTGGTCTGCGACGCTCCTGAGCCCGCCGGTTTACCGCTCGTCAGCTTGGATCACGTACCCGAAGACCGGAGGGAAGAGCATGCGCTGCTGATTGCCGCCGAAGAAGGGCAACGCCGATTCGATCTGAGTGCCGGTCCGCTCATGCGTGCCAGACTTTTGCGCCTGTCGCCCATAGAGCACATGCTGGTTCTGACCATGCATCACATTGTTATGGATGGCTGGTCGATCGGTGTGCTGCTCAAGGAGATGGCAGAGTTTTATGACGCGTTCCATGCGAATCGGCCGCCGGAAATTCCCGCGCTTCCGATCCAATACAGCGATTTCGCATCCTGGCAGCGCGAGTCTTTGACCGCCGAAGCACAGGCGCGTCAGCTCGAATATTGGAAGCGAACCCTGGACGGCGCTCCCGCCGTGTTGGAACTCCCGGCCGACCGGCTCCGTCCCGCGGTGCAGAGCCACAAGGGACAGAGACACAGCGTCCGCCTCGACGCGGCACTGCCCAAAGACGTCTTTGACCTCAGCCGGGAGGAGCGCGTCACACCGTTCGTGGTGCTGCTCGCCGCGTTCGAGACTCTGCTGTGGCGCTATACGGGCGTCGCAGATTTTGTGTTGGGCACGCCCATGGCGGGCCGCAGCCACATCGAGCTAGAGCCGCTGATCGGGTTATTCGTGAACACCATCCCCCTGCGGGCGAATCTCAGCGGCGATCCGACGTTCCGCGCTTTGCTTCGCCGTGTGCACGACACGACTATCGACGCAATCGCGAATCAGGATGTTCCGTTCGAGAAGCTGGTGGAAGAGTTGCGGCCGGAACGGAGCATGAGTCATACGCCGCTGTTCCAGACGATGTTCGTCTTGCACAATACTCCACGAACATCGCTCGACTTCGCAGGACTGCACCTTGAGGAACTGGAATTGGACAGCGGTCTTGCGAAATTCGACCTCACAGTGGAGATCTTCGAACTGGACGGACTCTGCTGCAATTGGGAGTACAGCACCGATCTGTTCGATCATCCACGGATCACGCGCATGGCCGGACACTTCGAGACGCTGCTACGCGGAATCTGCGCCGATCCCGACCGCACCCTCTCCGCGTTGCCCATCCTCGGCGCCGGGGAACAGAATAAAGTCCTCGTCGAATGGAATGCCACGGAGTCCGCTTTCCCCGACGGCGTATCGATCCACGAGGCATTTGAAGTCCAGGCGGCGCGCTCCGCAGATTCGATTGCCGTTCGCAGTGACGACCGCCACCTGACGTACCAGCAGTTGAACGATGAGGCGAACTGCCTTGCGCATTACCTTCGAAGACACGGTGTCCAGCCCCAGGATCGCATCGCTGTCGCGGTAGAGCGCTCGGCTGATGCCATCGTCGCGCTCCTGGCGGTCATGAAGACCGGGGCAAGCTATGTTCCGATCGATCCCGGCTATCCGAAGCAGCGAATCGATTTCATGCTGAAGGATAGCGGCGCGCGCGTACTGATCACGCTGCATCGACTCCGCACGCGGCTGCCGGAGCACGGCGGCCAGACCGTCTTCCTGGACCGCGACCGCGCCGGCATCCTTGCTGAGAGCCGTCTCAATCCGCAGGTTTCAATGGATTGCCGCTGTCCCGCGTACGTCATCTATACGTCGGGTTCGACCGGGAACCCCAAGGGGGTCTTAGGGACCCACCGCGCATCGATGAACCGGTTCGCCTGGATGTGGAAAGCCTACCCGTTCCGCGAGGGCGAGGTCTGCGCCCAGAGGACCAGTCTCAGCTTCGTGGATTCCATCGCCGAAATCTTCGGTCCCCTGTTGCAGGGCGTTCCCATCTTCGTCATTCCGGACGATACCGTAGTTGACTCGGACGAATTAGTGCGCCAACTCGCCACCCACCGTATCACGCGGATCGTGGTCGTGCCGTCTCAGCTCGATGCTCTTCTCGACGAATGTCCGCATTCGGGTCCCTGGTTGCCCACTCTCCGGTTCTGTTTCACGAGCGGCGAAGCTTTGCCGTACAGGCTCTATGCGCGTTTCACGCGGCTGGTCCCACACGCCGCGCTGGTCAACCTCTATGGTTCTTCCGAAGTCGCCGCGGACGTGACATGCTTCGACACCTCCTCAACCAGTCCGCGTGGCTTCGTTCCGATCGGCAAGCCGATCGCGAATGTTCGTGTCTACCTGCTGGATCCGAGCCTGAACCCCGTTCCGCTCGGGGTGCCCGGTGAAATCTATGTGGCCGGAGATTGCCTGGCGCTTGGATATCTCGACCGGCCGGAATTGACCGCCGAGCGCTTCATTGCCGATCCGTTCCGCCCGGGAGGATTGTTGTACAAGACGGGCGATCTCGGCCGTTACCATGAAGACGGAAATATCGAGTTTCTCGGGCGGCGCGACAGCCAGGTCAAGATCCGCGGTCTCCGGATTGAGCTCGGGGAAATTGAGGCGGTGCTGAGAACACACGACTCCGTGCGTCACTCCGCCGTACTGGTGAGAAACGCCGGAGCGGCGAACCACCTGCTCGTCGCCTATGTTGTGCCGGCGGAGGGGCAGACGGTGGTTCACCCGGAGCTGCGCCGGCATCTCAAGACCAAGCTCCCCGACTACATGGTCCCGTCGGCATTCGTAACGATGGATGCCTTGCCAATGACTCCGAATGGCAAGCTCGACCAGCGGGCGCTTCCCGCATTTGACCCGGCCCGGCCGCAGACCCCTCACGGCTATGTGGCCCCGCGGAACAAATTGGAAGAAACGCTCATTGAGATCTGGGCCGAAGTCCTGAAGATTGAACGAATCGGCGTTCTCGACAACTTCTTCGAACTGGGGGGCCACTCGCTAATGGCGGCTCAAGTCATTGCGCGCGTTCGCAAGTACGTGGGAGTCGAAGTTCCCGTGCGCAGCCTGTTTGAAGAACCCACCGTGGCCGCCCTGGCGAGCGCCGTGGCAAGAGCTCGCACCGACGGCGCCACGCCCAGCGCCCCGATTGTGCCCGGGCGGTCCGTAAGGCGAACGCGGGAGCTGTTGGAGGCGCGACTGCGGGGACTCTCGGACGAGGAAATCGACGCATTGCTGACCACGGCGCTGGCCCATCGCGCACAAGGGGGGCAGGTCACCGGTTGATGCGAGGACCTGATATTCGATTCGAGTGGAGCCGCAAACCCGCGGATACGGACAGATGAAAGCTATCTCCCGGCACCGAGCCGAGCTGAGCCCCATACAGAAGCGCAACTTGCTCGGCGAGTTGATGGGCCATGGCGCCACGGGCGTTCGTCTGTGCCCATTGTCGTTGGCCCAACAACGGTTGTGGTTCCTGGAACAACTCGAACCCGGAACGCCTGCCTACAACATTTCTTCCGGATTGCGGCTGCGTGGCGCTCTGGACGATCAGGCGCTCCGCCGCTCCGTCGCGCGCATTGTGGCGCGGCACGAAACCCTTCGGACCGCCTTCCTAACCCTGGGCGGCGAGGTATTACAAAGAATCTCGCCAATCGCGGACGTGGAGATTCCGGCCGTCGATTTGCGAGCATTGCCGGATGAGGCCCGCGAACGGGAAGCCTACCAGGCGGCGTGCGAGGAAGCCTCCAGGCCGTTCGATCTCCAGGCGAGCCCCCTGCTCCGCCTGAAACTGATGCGAATGCGGGACGAGGAGCATATCCTGCTGTTCACGATGCATCACCTGGTAAGCGACGGCTGGTCAATCGGCGTGTTTGTCGAAGAGCTCATCGAACTTTACGAAGCTGACATCCAGAGACGGCCAAGCCAGTTGCCTCCGGTCCGGATTCAGTACGCCGACTACGCGGAGTGGCAGCGCGAATCCTTGGACGACCAGGAGCTCGTGCGCCAGAGCCAATACTGGAAGACGCGGCTGGCCGGTATAGAGTCGCGTCTGGAACTGCCTGTGGACCGCGTGCGGCCCGCCGAACAGTCCTTTCTTGGCGGAGCGGTTTCAGTTCCGGTCCCGGCTCCCTTGATAGAGGGGCTTAAGGGACTAGCTCAGCGGGAAGGGACTACGCTATTCACAGTGCTGCTGGCAGCCTTCAACGTCCTGCTCCACCGATACAGCCAGCAGGAGGATATTTGTATCGGGGTGCCGGTTGCAGGCCGCAGCCTCTTGGAAACCGAGACCCTGATCGGGTTGTTCGTGAACACACTGGTAATTCGCACCGACCTTTCCGGCAACCCGAAGTTCCGCGATCTTCTCGCAGAGGTCCGGGACACATCGCTGGAAGCGCACGCCAACCAGGACTTGCCATTCGAGAAAATCGTGGAGGAGTTGCAGCCAAAACGCAGCCTCACTCACAATCCCGTCTTTCAGGTCATGATGACAGCCCTCAAGGAACCGCTGCGCAATCGGAATTTCGCGGCGCTGACGGCAAGCCAATACACGGCAGGCGCCTCGAGCTCACTGTTTGATCTGACTGTCTTCGTTGTGGAAGCCGCCGACGGCTCTCTTTGGTGGCGGTTCCAGTACAGCACGGCCTTGTTCGATCCGGCGCGGATCAGGCGGATGATCGGCCATTATCAAACCCTGCTTATCAACATCTTGCAGAATCCCGACCGGCGGATTGGAGATCTTGCCCTGCTCACAAGTCAGGAGTTGGAACAATTCGCGGCTTGGAATGGCGCTATCGCCAGTTACCCCAGGAAGTGTGTGCATGCACTGATTGCCGATCAGGCAGCTCGTTCGCCCGATCGCGTAGCCGTTGTGTTCGAGGAGAAGCAACTGACGTATGCCGAGCTGCATCATCAGTCGCTCCGAGTCGTCACGGCGTTGCGGGCCGCGGGCGCGGGTCCGGGTTCGCTCGTCGCAATCAGCCTGGACCGATCTCTCGAAATGATCGTAGGAGTCCTGGGCGTCCTCCAAAGCGGCGCCGCCTATGTGCCGCTGGATCCGGCGGACCCGGCCGCGCGGATTTCATTTAAGATGGAGGACTCAGGCGCTGCGATACTGCTCACGCAGGGCTCACTAGCGGCGCGCCTCTCCGGCAACGCCGCGAAGTGTGTCCTGATCGAGGATGCCCTGGCCATGGCGGCTGAAAACGCCGTGGAGGCCCAAGACCCGGAGAGCCTTGCCTATGTTGTTTTCACATCTGGCTCAACTGGTCAGCCGAAGGGCGTGTGCGTGGCACACCGCGCCCTAGTGAATCTGCTGAGTTCCATGCAGCGCCGGCCCGGACTGGCGGAGAACGACAGGTTACTGGCCGTTACCAACCTCTGCTTCGACATATCGGCTCTGGAGTTGTTCTTGCCCCTGATCACAGGCGCACGGCTTGTCGTCGCGGGCAGGGAGACACCGGCCGACGGCTTAAAGTTGCTGGAGAATCTCCGGCGTTATGGCATCACGATCATGCAGGCGACACCTTCGACCTGGCGGATGCTGGTGGAAGCCGGCTGGAGCCGCGCCAGTTGCAAACTGAAGGTATTGTGCGGCGGCGAAGCGCTTCCTGCCGATCTTGCAAATGAGCTGACCAGGCGCAGCGATTCCGTCTGGAATCTCTATGGTCCAACCGAAACGACCGTCTGGTCGAGTCTGGGGCCCGTCACAGAACATGGTCCGGTGACCATCGGCCGTCCCATTCAGAATACCCGGTTCTACGTGCTGGACCGCCGAATGCGGCGCGTGCCGGTCGGGGCGCCCGGCGAATTGTACATCGGCGGGGAGGGGCTCGCCAATGGTTACCTGAACCGGCCCGAGCTTACCAATGAGAGGTTCGTAGCAAACCCATTTGATGCGGACGGCGGCAAATTATACAGAACCGGCGATGAGGTCCGGTACCGTGCGGACGGCGAAATCGAATACCTCGGGCGTCTGGATTTTCAGGTCAAGGTGAGGGGTCACCGCATCGAGCTCGGCGAGGTGGAGTCGATGGCCGTGCAACACCTCGGTGTCAGGCAAGCACTGGCGATCGTTCGTGAGGACAAGCCTGGTGATCAGCGTCTGGTGTGTTATGTCGTGCCGGAGCGGGGAGCGGCTGTAAGCGCTTCTGAGTTGCGCGCCGCCATCAAGGACAAGCTGCCCGACTTCATGATCCCGGCCATTGTCGTCCTCGAGTCGTTGCCGCTGACCGAAAACGGTAAGATCGATCTCGTCGACCTACCCGCGCCAGCCGAAGAACGGAGCGCCGCCGGCGAGCCTGGCAGCGGCGAGCCTCGCAGTAGCGAGCCTCGCAATGAGGTCGAAAGGCAGCTCCTGGCGATCTGGAAACAGGTGCTGCGGCTGGACGAACTCGAGATAACGGACAACTTCTTTGACCTGGGAGGCCATTCGCTGTTGGCCATGCGGCTGCTCGCCGAGATCGACAGGGTCTTCGGCCGGCGTCTGCCGGTTGCGACGGTGTTCAGAGCACAGACGGTTGAGCAAATGGCCGCCGTCCTCAGTCAGCGCTCCCCAAAGCCGTGGTCATCGTTGGTAACCCTACAGCCGCACGGGCTCCGGCCGCCACTGTTTGTGGTTCCCGCAGCGGACGGCAACGTGCTCGCATTTGCCGATCTTGCCAGATCTCTTGGTCCCGACCAGCCTGTACATGTGCTTCAACCCGTCGGCTTTGAGGGTCACAGAAAGCCTTTGGAGCGAATCGAGGAGATCGCCGAATACTTCATTGGAGAGATCCGCAAAGTGCAACCCCGCGGGCCATACCGACTGGCGGGCTTCTGTGTCGGTGGAGTGGTGGCCTTCGAGATGGCTCAGCAACTGATCGCCTCCGGAGAAGAGCCGCCCCTGCTGGCATTGGTTGAAACGTGGCATCCTAGGTCCGTTCCGGTGATCCGGGGCGCTCCAGTCGCGCTGCGCCCGTGGATTTTTCTGGTTCGGGGACTGGGCAGGCATCTCGGCGTCATGCTGAGCCTCCCGCCCCGCGAGGTGTTTCGCTATTTCCGCGAGAACAGCGTCATTGTCAAGGAAATGATTCTCCGCCGGGACGTCTACCGGGAAGACCGGTATAAGCGTTACAGAGATCTGGTTTGGGAGGCCAACTACCGCGCAGGATCGCGTTATATTCCGGCGGCCTATGCTGGCCGCATCTTGCTCTTCCTCGCGGGCAACAGGAAGGTCGAAGCCGATTCGGACACGCGGCTGGCCTGGTGCGAACTCGCTCGCGACGGGTGTGAGGTGGTTCGGACAACCGCAGGCGACCTTATGGATTTTCTGAAGAAGCCTCACGTAAAAGCTCTTGCCGACAAACTGGCAGAGCAACTGCGGGAATCGCCGGGCGCGGCTGGCGCTTCGAGCATCTATGGATTAGTCTCATGACACGTAGCGTTCAGGTCATCCGCCCGCCCTCATTCTCGATGTGGGCCATGGGCCAGCATCTCGCCAGGCTGGTCGAGTGCCGCGATCTGGTATATACGCTGACACTGCACCGGATCAGCGTGCGCTACAAGCAGTCGGTGCTCGGGTATTTTTGGGCAGTGCTGCATCCGGTGCTGTTGCTGCTGCTCTATACCATGATTTTCTCGCGTCTTGCAGCCGTACCGACTCACGGCGCCCCCTACGCAGTTTTCGCGTTCACCGCATTGCTGCCGTGGACCTTCTTCTCCAACGGGTTGTCGGGCGCCACAATCGGACTGCCAGCACATTCGAATCTGATGTCGAAGGTGTATTTCCCACGCGAGATTCTGCCCTTATCGTACGTGCTCGCGTCCTTTCTGGATTTCCTGATTGCCTCCGTGGTGCTCGCCGCCCTGATGTTCTATTACGGATTTCGGCTGACTGCCAGCGCTCTTTGGATTATTCCAGCGATGCTTACCCTGACGGTGTTCCTGACCGGGATAGCACTGATCGCCTCGGTGTTGCAGGCGCGATTCCGCGACGTAGGAGTGGCCATGCCACTGCTCTTGCAGGTCTGGATGTTCGCAACGCCGGTGGTCTATTCGCGCGCCTCGGTGCCCCAGGGCTGGCGGCATTGGTACGACCTCAACCCCCTGGTCGCCATCATGGAGACCTTTCGCGGAGCGCTGCTCCATAGCGCTCTCCCGGATCGGATGCTGCTTGCCGAATGCCTGGCCGTTTCGCTCCTGGTTGCGGCCGTTTCGTATGCCTGGTTCAAGCACGTGGAAGCCACGCTGATGGACGTGATTTGACCGATGTTCGATATTGAATTCAAGAACGTTTCCAAGCGATACACACGGCGAACTGTCGAGGCGCCGCTAGAGTCTCCTGTATCGCTGTGGGATCGCCTGTTTCGGCGTAGGGGACACCAGAACGACTTCTGGGCATTGCGCGATATCAGCTTCCACGTCGAACGGGGTGAGGCTCTTGGGATAATCGGTCATAACGGCGCGGGCAAGAGCACCATCTTGAAGCTGCTGAGCCGCATCACCGCGCCCACCGCCGGTGAGATCTCCATACGGGGGCGGCTATCTTCGCTGATAGAAGTCAGCTCCGGTTTTCACGCAGAGTTGACCGGGCGGGAGAATGTGTACCTCAGCGGGGTCACCTTCGGCATGTCCCGCAAGGAAGTTTCTGCGAGGCTGCCCAGCATCCTTGAATTTTCGGGTATTGGGGACTTCATCGACGTTCCAGTGAAGCGGTACTCGACGGGCATGTACCTCCGGCTGGGCTTCTCGATCGCCGCGCACCTCAATCCCGACATTCTGCTCCTCGACGAAGTTCTTGCCGTCGGTGATGTGCCCTTTCAATGGAAGTGTCTGGACCATATCCAGCAATTGAGGAAAGAGGGTCGAACCATCGTCTTGATCTCACATGACCTCGCCGCTGTCGAGCGCCTCTGTGACCGGGCGCTGCTCCTCAGCCATGGCCGGATTGTCTGTGAAGGCAGGCCACAGAACGTTACCCTTGAATACCAGCGTTCCACGTTGTTGGCTTCCGAACCGCCCGAGCACGCAAAAGGAGTCTCGCGGAAGATCGAATGCACGCGCTTCTCCTACTGGAACGCGAACCGGGCGGATGGCGACCCGGTGCGGCCCGGAGAGGCGATGATCGTCCGGGTCGATTACGTCGCTCACGAGACTGTGCCGGACGTTGTCTTTAACGTTTACCTGTATTGGCCGAGCGGCTACCTCTGCACTCAACTGACTACCGGCGATAGAGGCGCCCTTGTAGCCAAGGGCTCCGGCTGTGTCGAGTTCTTTTGTCCGATCGTGAACCTTCGCCCCGGAATGTTCCTGGTGGACGTTGCCGCCGAGCGGTATCCCGAGGTCATCGACTGGCGTCACCGCTGCGCCGCACTGCGTGTTGAGGAAGGGCCAGTCGTCCCGGGCGATCTCCACATGCCGCATGAGCATTCCATTCTCACGAGCCATGGAGAATCATGCTCCGTGGGCCGATGACACGGTTGGTTGCGTTCCGGAGCAGTGGGGCGCAGGTCCACGACGTCCCCGGCCAGCCGCCCGGATAACGATCCCGGCAGGACTTCATCGTAAAGCCCCCAAAAGTAGGTGCCGTATGGTACACTTCCGTTTCGGTACTTCAGACCACAGTGATATTTTCAGGTGATTGTCCTGAAACTCGGGCCAACCCTGCTCTCTGCGGTCGCGAGTCGTGGTGTGAGCGACACTGCGAAGGCGGCCCTTGGGGAGTAACCACTCCTGTCGAGGCAGAACCATGAGTATTATCAATCCCATTGCGGACCGGCGCTCGTTCCTCCTAACCGCTGCGGGCGCGGCGGCATACGCCCGGCCCGCTCGCGGTCGATCGCGTGCCCCCAACATCGTATTGATTGCCGGTGACGATCTCGGCTATGGCGATGTCGGCTGTTACGGATCCAGCATCGGCACTCCGAATCTGGACCAGATGGCTCAAGATGGCGTCCGTTTCACGCAATTCAACTCGGCCAGCCCGGTATGCTCGCCGGCCCGCGCAGCCATCCTGACGGGCCGGTATCCCAACCGCTATGGCATTCCTCGGGTCCTCGACACCACCGACACTTACGGACTGCCGGATACGGAAACCACCATCGCCCAGATGTTGAAAGGCGCCGGCTATCGAACCATGTGCGTAGGGAAATGGCACCTCGGTTCGCTGCCGCAATACCTACCCACGAACCGCGGCTTCGACGAGTTTTACGGTATCCCTTACAGCATCGACCAGGGGACCCGTCCCCTCATGCACAACCTGGATATCATCGAGCAGCCCGCGAACCTGGACAATCTGACGCAACGCTATACGCAGACGGCGGTCGATTTCGTTGGCCGCGCCAAGGATTCCCCGTTCTTCCTGTACATGCCCCACTCGTTTCCGCACATCCCGCTGGCCGCCTCTTCCGCCTTCAAGGGCCGCTCGTGGCAGGGGCTGTACGGCGACGCGGTCCAGGAAATCGACTGGAGCGTGGGTCAGGTACTCGCATCGCTCCAAACCGCTGGACTCGATTCACAAACCCTGGTCATGTTTACCAGCGACCACGGCCCTTGGTACCAGGGCAGTCCAGGGGGGTTGCGCGGCCGCAAGGGAGAAACGTTTGAAGGCGGCGTGCGCGTGCCGTTCATCGCGCGATACCCCGGTTTCATTCCCGGCGGGCAGGTGTGCCGCGGTTTCGCGGCGAGTCTGGATATCCTCCCCACGGTGGCAGCCGTGACCGGCGCCCCGCTCCCTCGGAATCCTCTGGACGGGCTCGATCTCTCGCCGCTGCTCACCGGCCAGCAAAGCGACCTGACCCGCGAGGCTTTCCTCTACTTCAACGATGTGTACTTGCAGGCCGCGCGCCAGGGATCCTGGAAACTGCACGCTTCCCGTTTCAATATGCATGCATTTACCCAGCCCCCGGCTTGCGGGCGTTTGAATCTGCCCATCTGTCCCGAGCTCTACGACGTGGTAGCCGACGCGGATGAGAGTCACGATCGGGCGGACAGGAATCCAGCGGTAGTCGCCGATCTGAAGGGACGCATGGCCCAGCAGATCCAGACATTTCCCAGTGACATCGTAGCCGCTTGGCAAGCTACGATGGGCCTTCAGGTCTCCGGCACTCCAGCCGGCTGTTTTCCCGTTCCGCCGCAGTCGTAAAGGGCCTGTCACGAAATTCATCCTGCAGGCGGGCCCGACACATGATGGGGTCGAGTGTGGGTATCTCTGTACCAGCATGGCTGTGCCACACTGAACTGGAGAGCGATGCCGAAATACGATGCCATCATCGTCGGCGGCGGCCATAACGGCCTGGTTACCGCCGCCTACCTCGCCCGCGCCGGACGCACCGTGCTGGTATTGGAACGCAGGGAGTTGCTGGGCGGCTGTGCGGTGACCGAAGAGGTTTGGCCCGGCTACCGCGTATCCACCGGGGCCTACCTCACCAGCCTGATGCAGGAACGCATCGTTCGCGAATTGGAATTGGAACGGTACGGCTACCAGGTGGACGCCAAGGACCCCGCGTTCTTCTCGGCTTTTCCGGATGGCCGCCACTTCTTCATGTGGCAGGATCGCGTTAGGACACTGGCGGAGATCGCCAAATTCTCGCGGCGCGATGCCGATGTCTATCCCGCCTACGAAGATCGACTCGAGCGGATTTCGCAGGTGGTGGAGAGCCTCCTGCTGACTACACCGCCGAATTTCCCGCCGCGGGGCATCGGCGATGCGGTCGACTATCTGAAACTCGCCGCCCGTCTGCGCGGCCTCGGCGCCACAGATATCGTTGCCCTGGTCAAGATCTTCACCCAGAGCGCGGCGGAGTTTCTGGATGAGTGGTTTGAATCCGAACAGGTGAAGGTCACGCTGGCCACCGATGGAGTGATCGGAGCTAACGGCGGCCCTCGTTCACCGGGCACGGCTTACATTCTGTTGCACCATTGTATGGGCGGAGTGGGTGGACATCGCGGGCTGTGGGGATTTGTGCGGGGCGGGATGGGCGCGGTATCCGAGGCCATCGCCGCCTCGGCGCGAGCGTCGGGCGCGGTGATTCGGACCGAAGCGCCGGTCGCCAAAGTGCTGGTGCGCAGTGGCCGGGCTTACGCCGTGGTGCTCGAAAACGGCGAAGAGATCGAGGGGGGCGCTATCGCCTCCAATCTCGATCCCAAGCTCACATTCCTGAGGCTGCTCGAAGAACGCGACCTCAATCCCGAATTCGTTACGGCCATTCGCCACTTCCGCATTGAAGGCACCAGTTGCAAGATCAACCTGGCGCTGAGCGGCCTTCCCGAGTTTACGGCGTATCCGGGGGCGCCGGGGCCGCACCACCGCGCCACCATGCACATCTGCCCCGACATCGAGTACATCGAGCGCGCGTGGGACGACGCCAAGTACGGCCGTCCTTCCGAGCGGCCCCTGCTCGAGTTGACTGTCCCCACGATGTACGACCCGTCGCTGGCCCCGCCCGGCAAACACATCATGGGCATCTTTCTGCAATACGCGCCCTACACCCTCCGCGAGGGAACGTGGGACCAGTTGCGCGAGCCGTTCGGCGACCGCGTACTCTCCATGATCGAGGAGTACGCGCCCAACATCCGGCGGATCGTCGAGCATCGGCAGGTGCTGACGCCGCTCGATCTGGAGCGGCGCTTCGGCATCACCGGCGGCAACATTTTTCACGGCGAGATGAGCCTCGACCAGATGTTCTTCCTGCGCCCCGTCGCCGGGTGGGCGCGCTACCGGACGCCGATCCGCGGCCTCTGGCTCTGCGGCTCTGGCGCACACCCTGGCGGCGGAGTCATGGGTGCTCCCGGCTACAACGCCGCGCGTGAAATCCTCCGCTAACATTTCCAGGTGGTAACCGTCCAGGACGAATATCATGACGAGACTTCTCGCGCTTCTGCCGCTATTGCTTCCCGTTGCAGTCGCGCAAACCGACGTGTCCGCTCTGAAGGAGTTCCAGGAAGTCTGCAAAAAAGAAGCCGACCGGCTTTGGGGCGTTTCCCTCTGCGGACGCTTGTTGCTGGTGGACCCTCGCAGCCGCTCCACAGTCGCGACCGTTCGTGATCCCGAAAGCAAATTCGAGGACCGCGACGGAGTCTTCGTGGGCACGCTGCCGCCCGAAATCCAGCTCGACAATACGTCGGTTCGTTGGGGTGCCGACGAATGGGCGATGGTTCTCCTGCCTTTGCCGAACGACGCGTTTTCGCGCATTCGACTGCTGGCGCATGAGTCGTTTCATCGTGTCCAGCCCGGCTTGAATCTCAATGCTTCCGATGCCGCCGATGGTCATCTCGACACCGAGGCCGGACGGCTCTGGCCGCGGATGGAACTGCGGGCACTTGCTCAGGCGCTCCGGCTTGAAGGAGATGCTGCCCGGACCGCCACACGCGATGCGCTGCTTTTCCGTGCTGCCGCGGCGGAAAAGAGCGAATCCGCTCTCGAGATCCAGGAAGGGTTGGCCGAATACACAGGCACAGTTGTAGCGCTTCGAACGACAAGTGAATCGATTGCCAGAGTGGCGCGTGCGGTGGAAGCTTTTGAAGACCAGACGGCTTACTCACGCTCCTTTGCCTATGCGACGGGACCCGCCTTCGGGCTTCTGCTCGACAGGTATGCGGGAGATTGGCGCAAGAAACTGACACGCGATTCGGATCTTGCGCAGGTTCTCGGTTCCGCGGTGGGATTTCGCCCCGGCCCGAATCCGATCGACCGGGCTCAGCGATACGGCTTTCGCGCGGTAGCAGCTGACGAGCAGGCGCGGGAATCCCGGCGGCAGATTCTCCTTGCGG